>JBKOYG010000079.1:0-33642 GCA_046725285.1 Verrucomicrobiota bacterium | reverse complement strand
GTGGAGAAATCGAACTTGAAACAATGGGCGAAGTTGGCGATGTCACACCCCAATCGCTTTGCTTTTTTCTCTGACTATAGCAAACCGATGTATAAACGTGGCCTTCCAGGGGTAGATCGCCCGATCGATCAAGTTCGCCTGTTAGCAAAGGTTATAAAGGATGGCGGCCCAACTTTTAGTTGCTACTGCTCAGAGTTTGTCTGGACGTTTCTGGGATTGCGCAAGTGTTCTCCCGATGAGTTTCCAAATGGCAACTTGGAAATGTTCTTCGATCCTTTGAAAGGATTTTATCAAGACAACCCTAAAGCAGGTCTTACGCAAGGACCAGATGCTGCACTAAGAAAGAGCGGCAACCCGAACAGGGCTCAGATTCTTACCTCGAAGGTGTTCGTTGATTTTCTGGATAGCCCTTCGGAACTTCAAGGCCGTATGTCTTCGGGACACCAGGCAGTTGCGCGGGCTAATAAGCCAAAGATGGACCTACTAAAACGTTATTACGCATCGGGCGAACCTGCAGATATGGTCCCGGAGATTAATCAAGGTATCATCGAGAACTTTTCTCCAACGGCGTTCATGATTCGCTCCGATGCAGGTTTGAATGGGCTCAGGTATGTGGGAACAGTAGTCTTCGACAAATAAGGAAATCTCCGCAAACTCGCGCAGGGGACCAAAGTAAGCTTTGGGAACGAGTGACCCCAAGGCGTCCGAAATCAACACGTTCAGCTCGCGCGGCTGATCATGATCGACTCGAGCGAACACCAAGGATCGTTTTTGGTCGCCCTTTTTGAGGCACCGATATAGGCTTTTACAGCTATGCGAGCAGCGCCGGGCCCCCAACAGGTGCCACGCCCACAGGAGGTCTTCATTTCTTACTCGCGCAAGGACAAGGGTTTTGTGCGTCGTTTGGATGAGGCTTTGAAGAGTCGAGGCCGGGAAGTGTGGGTGGACTGGGAAGACATTCGCCCGACGGAAGAATGGATGCAGGCGATTTATGGCGCGATCGAGGGCGCCGACACCTTCGTTTTTGTACTCACGCCCGACTCGGTTGCTTCGACCGTCTGCGGCCGCGAAATCGCGCACGCGGCAGCAAATAACAAACGGATGGTGCCGATCGTCGCACGGGACGTAAACGCCGATACGGCACCCGAGCCACTGGCGAAGCTAAACTGGATCTTCTTTCGGGATAGCGATGATTTTGAAAAAGCGACTGAGACTCTGATCAGTGCTCTCGATACTGATCTTGACTGGGTCCACGCCCATACGCGTCTACTTACACGTGCAATCGAGTGGAAAAAGAAAGGTAGTAACAACAGCTTCGGGTTGCGTGGAGACGATCTAAGAGCTGCCGAGCAATGGCTCGCGCAAGCGGCTACTAAAAAGGAACCAAGGCCTACGGCGCTGCAATCAGAATACATTATTGCCAGCCGCAAAGCTGCGACACGACGCCAGCGGATCACACTTGGGGCCGTGACCTTTGGATTCGTAGTGGCTATCGCGCTCGCGATCGTCGCGGTCAATCAGCGAGGCAAAGCAATCGCCGGTCGAAACCGTGCGGACAATGTGATTCACTTCGTTCAAAACGATCTGCCAGACAAGCTTCGCCCGATCGGGCGCCTTGATCTGATGGAAGACGTCGCGGTAAAGGTGAACCAGTACTACGGCCAAATGAAACAAGCTGAAGGCGAGAGTGTCGATACCTTACTTGGCAACGTTTGGGTTCTCGTAAATCAAGGCGAGATCGCCGAAAGCAAGGGTCATGGCGATGAGGCTCTCGCTAAGTATCGGTCGGCTGTCCAGTTTGCGGAAAAAGCGCAGGGTCTGGACCCGCGTTCGGACAAAGCTCTATACGATTTGGCGACCGCACAGATCCTCGTTGCTGGCCAGTTATCGCAAAAGGCGGGAGGGCGAATCAACGAGATTCGCAAGGCTCGGGAAACGTTCGAGAAGCTCGTTGCCCGCGATCCCTCCAATGCACTCTGGCAAAGTCAATTGGCGGTTGGATACGACCTCGAAGCGACGGATTTGCTTGGAGAAGGAAAATTCGATATGGCACTTTCTGGATACCGCAAAGCCTATGCCATCCGAGAAAAGCTTGTTGCAGAAGCTCCGAATGATTCGAAAAGGTTGAGTGAGTTGGCAACAGCTCACAGCAACATCGGCAGGGTCCTTTTCCAGCAGCAACAATTCGATGCCGCCCTGGCCGAGTACCATCCGGGTCAGGAGATCCTCCTCAAGCTCACGCAGATGGATCCGCGCAATGCTGACTGGCAGCGAGCTCTTGCCTGGACGCACAAAAACATTGGAGAAACGCTTCAAGGACAAGGGCAGATCGCAATCGCGCTTGATGAATTTCGCAAGTATTCGGCTGACATGGACGTGGTTGCCGCAATCGATCCGGCAAACACGGTGTGGGAGCGAGAGGCAGCGCAGGCGCACTGTTTCATCGCGGCCACACTTTTCGCTCGGAACAAGTTTGAAGAGGCTAGGGGAGAATATCGTAAATCCCACGCCGCCACGACCAAGTTTGCTCGGAGCGATCCCACCAACGCCGATATGCAAGTCATGGCTGCCGGCGTTTGCGCTCAACTTGCGCTCGCTAACTTAGCGTTGAATGAAAAGGGCGAGGCCTCCGAAGTCGTGCGTCAAGGACTGGACATTCTCGCTGAACTTGAGAAAGGCGGGCCGCTTCCATCGGCGGGGATCGAAACTCTCAAGTTACTGAGGGAACTCGAACGAGCATTGCTTATGCAGCAGCATTAAGAGGCGAAGTTTTGGATCGGGACATATCACCGGTTCGGGCGCGCCCTCGCTTTTTAAGTCATCGCTTTACGCTCGCGATCTGCTCTGGAATTATCTGGCTTGATTTTGGACGAACGCGATGAGCGACATTTTCATCAGTTACGCACGAGAGGACGGGAACAAGGCAAAAGCTTTCGCGGAATTGTTTCAGGAGCAGGACTGGTCGGTTCGGTGGGACCGGAACATTCCCCCCGGCCGCTCTTTCGATGAAGTGATTGAACAGGCACTTGGCGCAGCAAAATGCGTGGTGGTGCTATGGTCGAAGAACTCCGCATCGTCAGACTGGGTCAAAGGCGAAGCGGCAGAAGCGTTGCAGCGAGAAATTCTGGTTCCGGTACGCATTGAGTCCGTGAATGTGCCGCTTGAATTCCGACGGCTTCAGACTGTTGACCTTTCTGATTGGAAGGGCGACGCCGGACACCCTGAGCTTGGCGGATTTCTTGAGGCCGTTGCCGCCAACATAAAAGGAACTGTGCGGCGACCTGTAAGCGAGCGCGGTCAGCGAAAGCATATCAAGCCGGCACTGACTGTTCACAATCGCTGCGTTGCTTGTTGCGGGCTTCGCGTTCTACAAATTCGCGGGAGGCGCAGCAAAACTCGGTCCTAGCGAAAACCCGAATCCGATTCCGGAAAATGCGAGCGCTGCGGGTGAGGAGTTGATGCGGACGCCAGAGTTAGGACTCGAGTTTTGGCAGCGCGACCAGAAAAATCTGATGTTTGTCACTGAAGGGGAGAAACGCATTATAAGGGTACTCCTAAAGCGAGCGCCTTTTGAAATACGATCTCCTCACTTCGAAGGCGCTGTTCAGATATGTGCCTGGTCTGATGCTTCCGTCTTCGACGCGATCGTTGCCGCAAAAAAGCTTGAGGACATTCCGTATTTCTCACCTGGCACGGGAAGGGCCGATACGGAGTTTGGCTCGGCTGCGCTAGGGTTAAGTAACCTCAGCCACCATCATTTTGTCCCAGAGCGGCGTCGAGTAATTTCGAGCCAGCAGGACTCAATCTTTTTTTCTAGCATAGTAAACATAGAAGATGGCAAGAAGCTGACTGACTGGCCAACGGTTTATCTTGTCGTTTTCGTGAATCGCAATCAGACCGATGAAATCGATTCCCATGAGTACGAGCGTCTGATTCTCGACTTTGGAAGGTGACACAATGGGCACGCGAGGAGAACGCGCTCATGATCGAGACAATGGCGAGTCCGTGTCGAGTCTAGGCTCTGGTTTGAGACATGAAACTAAACATGACGCGAACCTTTGTCAGCTAACCGAGGTGCCGACACCGCCGCTTACGCCAAGCGCTTCCACTTAATTACGCCTTCGCGTCGCGCGCGTTCTTTTCTTTGCAGTACGTCGAGCCGGTGTTTTTTTGAGGCGCGGTTTCTTTCTTGCCGGCCTGGCTACTGTCTCCTCATCGGTAGCAACGGCATTAGTGAACCAGGTTCCCGTGGGCTTCTCGAAGAACATCAGCCGTCTGTTACATTTAAAAGTTCCGGGTTTGAAATAGCTCTCGGACCACCCATCGGTCTCGTCGAGGAATATTGAGGTGGCTTGATCGCTCGTCGCAGAACCCGCGAGTTGATTAGCGATGTCCCGGAAATAAAAGTGTCGGAAAATACGGTCGAACTCCGTCATGTAAATGTCGGCGACGCGAGTGTTGCCTCGGATCAGCAACATGTTCTCGTCGTTTTGGAGCAACGAATTAGAGGAGAAGTTAGCGGAGCCCGAACACACCAGCGGATCATCCGACAACGGATCGATCAGCAAAAATTTGGTATGCACAAAGAACACGAACCCATCGTTCTTCGGCCGATAGTGCTCCTCTTTGAAGAACCATTTATCAAGTTCGAAACCCTCGATGCTTCTGCGAGTTGTGACTCTTCCGTTTCTGATTTGATAGATCTCTCCTAGCGGGACGCCATAGGACAGGATCACGCGATTAAAGTCGGCAGTTAGGGCTCTTTTCTGTTCTCTGGGTACCGGCTTTTCCATCAGAATGAAGCGCATCTGATTGCGCTTCGCGGCAATCGGCTGGACAAGGTCCTTGCTGATGCCAAAGGCAGCCGTGAACCAAACAGAATTCGCAGCGTTAAGCATTCGCCGACCATACCACCCAAGCATTTCGGCCCTAGTACGCGGTGAAAACAGCTTGACCACCGAATTTGCATTTATCGCTTCGGCTGGATTCGGTGTGATCTCCGCGAGCTCGTTCCGAGCAGTCTCGAGATCGGGATCAGTCTTCAACAATTCCCAAAACGTTAGATACCGTTGGGCGGTTTCGACTTCGGCTATGCGGTGTCCGACATTGGTCTGCCCAAGAAAACCCGAAGCTGTGAAGTTGGTCGAGCCCGTCCAGACTTCTACTGGATCTCTACCTTCCTTCAGCCGTACTATGAACTTGTTGTGTGGGATCTTCGTTTGCGAACGTTGGAAAGTAGTCTCTTGGTCATTGATTGGAAGCCCAGCATCGTTCATAGCGGCCTCGTTAGGTCCATCTTCGCCGCTCGATCCCCTGGTGTCGTGATAAACAATCTGCACATCAATCCCGCTGTCGATTAGAGCCTTAAGGGCAGTGAGGATTGGCTGGTACGTAAACTCATAAGCGGCGACGCGAAGCGCATCGCCTGGTTGCGTCTCATTGATGTAGGCAAGACAAGCTTCGAGCAAGCCGCGAGACAACCAAGTGACTGTCGGATCTTTTGGGTCATTGATGTTCTGCGGTGGTTTGTTGCCGAACTCTTCTGAAAATTTTTGACTAGCGATCGCGCCGCGGTTGAACCAAACCCCGTGGGTCTGGCTAGGTTCCCATTCCTGTTCCGTGGTCACCTCAAGCCGGATCTCGTCGCTCGGATCGGTTTCCAGCGCCGCCGGATCGCCGAACCTCGGCAAGATGTGGAATCGGTAGGTCGTCCCTGGCGATGCCGAATAGTCGCCCCAAAGAAAGCTCTGCACAGGAAACCTGTCTGTGTAAAACGCCCGCGGTTTGGTCGGGTCATTTGGGTTCCGGGCGTTCTTAGGGTCCGGCACGATTGATCTGAATACCTTCTGCGAGCGGAGGAATTTCGGCTCGCTGCTCTCGGCACCGGCGATCTCGCGCTCGAAAGAGAAACCCATGAGGCCCTTGCGGAGAGCCTCCGGGCAGTTGAGCGCGATCAATATCACGTGAGTTCCGCTTATAGCCTTAGCCTGAAAACCCCGTTGGGTAGTCACTATTTCGCTGCGCATGGATTACTCCCTTCGTTTTGGATAGCTTTGCTGACCGGAACTATAGTTCCATGAATAGCGGTGAGCCATTTCATAATCACTGGGCTTATACACCGGGTGTTAATTCCGAAAGCGCTGCCTAAAGTCGCGCGATTCTGCAACGCCGGCTTCTTGTCCCGCGCGGCGCCAATATATACTCTCCTCTTCTTTCCGGGGAATGCTGCCACCATGCCATTTGCGAAGTAGCATCATGTTATAATAGAGTCTCTGGAGCGCGACGGTTTGGGTCTCAGTTTTATTTCGCCTTTGCTTGAGATCCGCACGATCAGTTATCGCGACGTGATGAAGCGTCTGGAGCCCAAGCAAACTCAAGAAGCTGCGTGCGCCGTCAAAGTAATCGTTGCTGGTTTTTTCAAACCAAAGACTACCCCTTGGCACGTTCTGAGGCGTAAAATAACCAGGCGGCCTTTTCGCGCGTTTAATCAAAGAATAGTTGAGACCAAGAGCGTCCCTAGCTCGAAGCAGACCGGCTCCCAAATATTTGTCCGGTGCTAACCGGCCGCGGCGGTCGGCCGACTTCAGCAAAGCATAGTAAACCGCCTCAGCTTTCTGCCAGTGGTGCCATTCCTGTGCTGAGAATTCTTTTCGATGTTTCTGAAGCCACAGGGCCGCAGCTGCGGCAACCTGCGGAGTTGCGGCCGACGTTCCTGACCCGTCCAAATCGACACCATCTGCAAACGGCCCCTTCGAAGTCTGACGTATGCTTAGCCACGGGATGTTCGGCGAATACGCCGCGATTGGATAGGGGCGAAGTTGACCCTGGCGCCAGGTCTGACTCTCGTCAGGTTTCTTGCTTGGGCGGAAAATCACCGTGCTGGTACCGTCGGCGCCATAACTGCCACGGGACATCCATGGAAACAAAGCTGTCGGACTCTTTAAGAATCGTCCAAGTGTGTTTCGACCGTAGCTATGATAATCGGCTGTTACGCCTGTAACGCCGAGCACGCGCCGAAATGCGGCAGGATACATTGGGCTTGCCGGTACGATGATGCCATTTGGTGGTAATGGATCTGGCATTGCAGAAAAGAAATCGCCTTCTGCAGCAAACATTGCGGTTCCGCGCTCATAGGCAGCATTGACTGCGTCAACCCACGCTTGCGTTGGTGAACCGCCGTGACTCATCGTGACTACGTCTGCATGTCTAATCCTACTCGCGTAATCGATACCATAGGCAAGTTCAGCAGTCCCGATTGAGAACACCCACGGTGCAACACGAATTGGGACAACCGTGGCAAATGGCGCTCCACCAAGCCAGCCGTAATAAGCCTTGATGTGACGACCGTGAACCGTCTGGTCGTCAATGGAGATCCAACTTCCTGCGAGAATACCGGCTGTTCCCAAGCCGTGACTAGCGCCCGTTAGCTCTGGCGGCAAAGGGCGCGAAGCAGACTCATGTCGGCTCCGCTTCTGCGCGTAATCCAGTAAACCGATAGCGTTCGCAGATGAGTCGCCACGGTACAAACGAAATGGCGCGGCCGAATGGCGTCCGTCGAGACCGTTGTCAATATGTCCAATGATAATTCCCTCACCGGGGCGGTCGAAATCGTCTCTAGCAGCCGCAAGTTGTGAATGTTTGTTGTCCAAATGCCACATAGGATCGATAACGAACGCTCCGGGATAGCTGGGGTCGGGGTTTCTGTCATAGGGCCACGCCTCGACTGGAACTTTGTTGATCACGAGCTTCACACCATTGCCATATTGAGAGGGCACCGGTTCGCCGGGCTTAGGTTCTGGCGGCTGCTTCGAGGCGATGCGGCCGAATGTTCGGTTGGGTTCGATGAGCACCGGGTACGCTCCGAATGCCTGGTACGTAGCGGATGCTATCTCTGGTGCTCGCGAAAACAGTTTTGGCCAAGAGGGCAGCAGACCCCCGACATGAATAGGGTTATTATTGTTCCAAGCAACGTACCATTCTCCCCGGCGTTCGAGATCTCTCGGTGCCTGCAGCATATGACGAAATTCCCAGCCGGCGGCATTTCCACATGGGATTGGCGCGTCAATCGGCACCTTAACCAAAACGGTCGAATCAACGCGCAGCGATTGCCTGATGCCCGCGCATCTCAATCACTCCGACTGACTAACATGTCCGAGGTGACAGAATTTCGATCCTGATCGGTATTGTGACATCGTTAGGAGTGTCCGCGTCAAAGCCAAATTTTCTTCAGGATGGCCGCGAGGCGGTAGCCGCCGCGAGCAATTTCGGTTCGGACTTGGGCGGCAGCCCATTCGTCGTATGCAGCAAGATTACGAGTCTGAGCGGTCCAGCCATGCGGATTAGTACGAAAAGTAAGCTTGTTGTACGCTTCCCTGGCGATAGGCAGGACTTCGTTGGCCCATTTGACGGACCAGCCACTGATGAAGGAGCTGGTCTCCCATCCCGGCGGAGGATTCCTGATAATTGATCGCGCGAAAGCGCGAGGCGTTTGTACGTCGGCGGTAGCCATGGCGTTTTGCACTGCGGTCGTGTCCCAGTAAGCATGCAGGTTGGTACCGTGGAATTCGATGAGGTTTCCACCCTCGGCGGCCTGCGCGCCTCTCGTCGTGTTGGGATCTAGCAGCTGTGCATTCGTCCCGAAGTACGCTGTCCCCACGTGTAAGGGCTGGTGAATGTCCCCCACATAATGGACGAGCAAACGAAGTGCTGTTTTTTGCGTGATACCAGTGGGGTTGTTTGTCGCGCTACTGTGGCCTTCGATGATGGCGATGCAATTGCGCAGCATGTGAACGATATCGATCGGTTCTGCGCCGACTGAGCTGGCTCTATAGCGGGTTTCCTGAATCGGAATGTCGGTGAAGTGATAAGCGTGGTGGTCGTGAGGCCCGTTGCTTCCTTGCACGTGGGGGTTAGCGGATACAAAAGCTACCATATCTTGGTCGTGCGGATTGAAGTGATATTTGCAATCGTCGGCCCATGTCGAGGCGTGTTCGAGCGTTTCATTGCCGATAAGCGCCCGGACGTGTGCCACGGTGTTGGGCGAGTTGGCAATGAGTTTGTCGGCAATAGCACCGACGGTTTGGTGCCCTTCGGGGCCGTAACCAAAGGCCGTGGAAGACAGCACGATGGCGGCTAAGATGAGAAGAACGGCGCGGACGATCCGGCCACAGATTTTTAGGTTAGTTTTCATAGGGGAGGTGCGCAGTCTGACTGAACGTAACGAGATAGACAAGATCGCGTCTTGGGCCGAGCGACAAAAGTCAACGGCGACTAAGTTGATTAGTAACATCGACCGCGTTCTCCTGAGAAGCCGAAGCAGAATTAGAAGCTAATTTGGTTTTTCTCCAAAAACGTTCAGGCGAAGCTCGAGTTTACAAGTGATTCAAAGTCACGTGTCTGAAATGCAAGCACTTTCACAATGCAACTTGACTCCGACCCAAACACTGACACTAAATCCGCCGGAGTGTAGTCTCCCGCGTGTGACGATCTCATTTCGCGGAGGGTTCATTGGCGGAGTGCCTCTGGCGATTTGCATTGGGTTATATCTTGTTTGGCTTTGGCAGCCTGAGCGACAGGCCAAGCGTCACACAGAGAATCTTTTTCGAGCGATTGAACGCAGGGACTGGGAGGCCGCCGCCGATTTTATCGGCAACGATTATCAAGACCAATGGGGCGACGATCGAGCACGTGTTCTTGAACGCCTGCGTGAAGGCCTTCGATACGCGCGCGGTCTCCGAATCACTGCGTCCAACCCAAATGTACAGGTTGAAGCGAGCGCGGAAATGGTTAAGCGCTTGGAGAGCGTGCTAGCGGCAGCCAGGACTGTGGTTGAGAAATCTGCCGCGGCGCAGTTACGGGATGCGGACGCGACCGCGTCGCTGGTCAAAAATCGCGAACTGGTCGCGCTGGCCAAACAAACGCCAGACCTGCAAGAACGTTTGTCGGAGATTAGTGACCGGGCGAAAGTTCAAGCGAAACAAGTTGCCAATGACAAAAAGGCGCAAACTCAGGCTCTAGGCCAACTGGAAAAAAATCTTGCCAGTCTGTCGGCAAAATGAGTACGTGCGTTGCGGGCGTTCACACATTTCTCTATATCACTCTGCGGCAGTAGGATTACGCCCTACTCAGGGCGCGATCGTACTCTTCACGGTGCTGGCGATTGTAATATAGCTTGCCGGGAAAAGTAGATTGGTACACACGCACCAGGCGCTAGCCTATCACCGGGGAAAATCGGAGATGGGAAACACGTATGACTAGCGTTGAAAGGGGAACGCCTCTGGATCTGTCGGTAGGTCCGTTACTCGAGTCGGACCTGACGGAGGCGGATCGCATCTTTCACCTGGCGTTTGGAACATTCCTGGGTCTGCCAGACCCGATGCAGTTCTGTCCTGATCGGAACTACGCGCGTAGTCGATGGAGGCTTGATCCGACTGCCGTGTTTGCAGCGAAGGTGGGCAGTCGACTCGTCGCGACAAATTTTGCGATCCGTTGGGGAAGGGTCGGTTTTTTCGGGCCACTGACAGTGCATCCTGATTTCTGGGAACGCGGTATCGCAAATCGATTGCTTGAACCAACGATGGCGCTATTTGCGCAATGGGGAACCAAACATGTAGGCCTGTTCACATTCGCCCACAGCGCCAAGCATATTCATCTTTACCAAGAGTTCGGGTTCTGGCCTCGTTATCTCACAGCTGTGATGACGAAGAAAATCGGGCAGCGGCCGCGAGTGCCAATGATGTCGAAGTATTCGGAGTTAAGTGACGATCAGCGACAAGAGTGTCTCAAAGCCTGTCGTGAACTAACGGATGCGATTTACGAAGGCCTGGATCTGCAACAGGAAATTCAAGCGGTCGCCAAATTTAACCATGTCGACACCGTGTTCATTTGGGAGGCTTCGAAGCTGATCGCATTTGCCGTTTGCCATTGCGGACCTGGTACTGAGGCAGGTAAGGACAGTTGCTACGTAAAGTTCGGTGCTGCTCGATCTGGAGTGGCTGCCGGTGATGCGTTTGAGCTGATGCTCGACGGTTGTGAATTGATAGCGCTCGACAGAGGACTGTCACAAATAGAGGCCGGAGTCAGCCTAGCCAGGCGTGATGCTTATCAAAGGATGCGCACCCGCGGTTTTCGTACAGCCATCCAAGGTGTGACAATGCACAAGCCTGACGAGGCTGGTTACAGTCGCAGTGACGTCTATGTCATGGACGACTGGCGCTGAAAAGATCATTTCCCCTGCGCCTGGCGCAAATGACTCTTGGCAGATTCCACATCGCGCGGCGGTTGCTGGCAAAGCAGAATTGCGCGGAGTCTTTCTCCCTGGTAATAGCGCGCAGTGAATTTTCTCTTTGCATAGGTGCCCTGAAGATCAACACGCGTTGGCAGCACACTGAAATCGCCAACAAAATCCATCCGCAAGTCGAACATCTCCGTCCAAAAATAGGGAACCTGCTCGTAGCGGATACGTTTTTTGCCAGTCATGTTTGCGCCTGCGACCAAGCCCTGGGTGCGGGCATTTTCCCAATGCGTCTGTCGCCGCACACCCCCCATGATCCGATCGGGGTAAAATGCCAGGTCGCCTACAGCATAAATCCCTTTTTCTTCTGTCTCTAGGTATTCAGTGACTGGCGACCCATGTGGTCCGGCCAGCGGCGTATTGCGAACGAGATCGAGATTCGGTTCGGCGCCGCAGGCGACCACTGCGAGGCCCACCGGGAATCGGTTCCCGCTTTTTGTCTGGATATTGCGCAAGACAGTTTTGCCCTCAAACCCATTGAGACTTTCGCCCATCGACAAGGCCACGCCGTGTTTTGCAAAGTAATCAGTGAGCCATGTGCCGGTTTCCGGATCGATGTATCGATTCAACAGATAGGAATCCCGATGCATGAGACCGACCTTCAGTTTCATCATGCGCAAACTCGCTGCGGCCTCGCATGCCAGCAATCCGCCACCGACGACCATGATGCCTTTCTCCAGGCTCGCCATTTCTTTTAGGGCGAGCGTGTCGCGAATCGTTCGCAGATAGATCACGTTGCCGAGACTGGTTCCGGCCACAGATGGGCGCACGGGACGACTGCCCATCGCCAGGCACGCCTTGTTGAACTCAATACTTTCGCCGTTGGCAAGCACGGCCAGACGCCGATCGATGTTGAACTGCGTGACGACAGTACCAAATCGCGTTTCGATCTTATGCTTGTCGTACCATGGTTCATTGGGTTCGAGTAATTTCTTGGGCTGTGGATCCTTCTCGCGCAAAAAGTCCTTCGATAGAATCCAGCGTTTGTAAGGTGGAAACCCTTCGGCGCCGACCAGTGTCACGCTCCCGCGCTTGTCGTGGCGGCGGACTCCTTCGCAAGCACTGGCTCCGCCGATGCCGCCGCCGATGATGAGATAGTCGCGCTGAATCATATGCGAAAATCGGACGATAATTTCGGTGCTACGGCGGGCACAAGCTAAATCGTTTGGGCGCCATGTTTTTGGAGTCGCCGATATTGTTATTGCGTTGTCGAACCGTCTTTCGCCAGACTGACTGCGCCATGAATGAATCGGTCACGCAAATCAAGGATATCACTGGAAATCCCGCTCCACTAGGACTGCTGGGTTTTGGTATGACGACTGTGCTGTTGAACCTGCACTACGCCGGTTTCTACGAGTTAAACAGCATGATCCTGGCCATGGGAATCTGTTATGGCGGTGCTGCCCAAATTGTCGCGGGGATTATGGAGTGGCGGAAGGGCAACACTTTTGCCACCACTGCGTTTCTTTCCTACGGATTGTTCTGGTTTTCGCTCGTAACGCTTATCATTCTGGCGAAACTAGGATGGGCTTCTCCGTCAAATGATACGGCAATGGCCGCTTATCTGGCTATGTGGGGCTTGTTCACTGCTGTGATGTTTATCGGTACCTTGCGACTCAATCGTGCGTTACAGGTTGTGTTTGCGACGCTGACAATTCTATTCTTCTTGCTTGCTATCGGCGACTACACAAATGCGAGCGTCGGTTTCAAACATTTTGTCGGCTACGAAGGAATCTTTTGCGGTTTTTCCGCGATCTACGCCGGACTCGCTCAGGTACTCAACGAAATTTTCGGTAAACCTGTGCTGCCGCTCGGAGCCGTGAACAGATGATCTCGTCCCGCGAAGCACGCAAATTAACGCGAATGAATTCAGAACCGAAATTTCTTTTTTCGCGTCTATTGGCGTGATTCGCGGGCTACTGTCTCTTTAGCAGGGTCGCCGCGAGTTTGAGCGCAGATTCGCTTTTGCCGCCGAGCATCCGTGCGATCTCTTCCTGGCGCGCTTTTCCAGTCACTTCATGCAGATTGGAAAAGGTGCGGCCGCGCGCGACGTCCTTGGTCACAACGAAGTGTGAAGACGCCGTCGCAGCGACTTGTGGCAAATGGGTGATGCAAATCACCTGATGATCGCGTCCCAACGTTTGCATTTTAGCGCCGACGGCATGAGCGATCTCGCCGCCGACGTTCGTGTCGATTTCGTCGAACACCAGCAACGGGATCACATCGTGTGTAGCCAGGGCCGATTTGATTGCCAGCATCAGACGTGAGATTTCGCCGCTCGAGGCTATCGCTCGAAGCGGTTTGAGCGGTTCGCCCGGGTTCGGCGAGAAGAGTAATTCGACCGAATCGAACCCGCTCGGGCGCGGCTCATCGAGCGTGCTGAGTTTCGCTTCGAACTCCGATTGACGAAATCCGAGATCGCGAAGGTTCCGCCGGATGTTCTCAGAAAGTTTCGGCGCAGCTTTTGCGCGCAGCTTACAGAGTGCTTCCGCGGCGCGATTCATTTGTGCGCGAACATTCTCAATTTCTTTCGCGAGGCGCTCCAGCTCGGCGTCGCGTCCTTCAATTTTCTGCATCCGCTCGGCCGCGCGCTCGCCGAATGCGATCACTTCGGCAAGCGAGCTGCCATATTTCCGTTTCAGGGTTTCGAAGAGCGAAACGCGTTGCTCCAGTGCGGCGAGTTGTTGCGGGTCGAGATCGAGTTTTTCGACGTATGTGGAAAGCGCACGCGCAATCTCGGAAAGCTCAACCACACTCGCAGCGTGCGCCGACGAATATTGCGCGATCGAGCTGTCGATCTTTTCCAGTTCACGCAATAATCGCTGCGTCTCTGCTAGCTGCGAGACGACGGAATCATCTGCTTCGGAAAGTTTGTTGGCGATCGCGTTGGCGAGTTCAATCAGCCGCTTACTATTGCTCGCCAGTTTGTAACGCTTCTCGATTTCTTCTTCTTCGCCCGCAACGAGGTTCGCTGATTTAATCTCGCCGACTTGATGACGCAGAAGATCGAGCTCCTGTTCCCGTGCCGTTTCCGCGGTGTTCAACGCGGCATGTTCGGTGAGTAACGTCTTCAGTTGCCGGTAATGCCTTCGATATTCCTCGAGCTGCTCTTCGGCGCGCGCGAACGAATCAAGCAAGCTCAACTGGGTCTCAGGCGAGAGCAATGATTGGTGATCGTGCGGTCCGTGAAGATCGACAAGCTCATCGCCGAGGTTTTTGAGGACCGACAATGTGGTTGGCGAACCGTTGATGAACTGGCGCGTGCCGCCCGCAACTGAGAAACTCCGCTTGATGATGAGATCGTTTTCGCAAGGTTCGACTCCAGCTTCGACAAGCCGCGGATTTAGCTTTTGCAGATCATTTCCGCTAAAGACTGCTTCCACGATGCAAAGATCCGCCCCTGTTCGAATGAGCGATTTGTCGGCGCGCTCACCCAGCAAGAGTTGCAGCGCACCGATAACGATCGACTTTCCCGCGCCGGTCTCGCCCGTGAGGGCGATGAACCCTGGCCCCATCTGCCACTCGAGCTCTTCCACGAGCGCCAGATTTTTGATTCGAAGCAGGGTGAGGACCGTAGGCATTGGGGAGCTCAGAGTCTCGGTACGACTGCTTTGTGTCAGTCTATTTCTGGTTCACTCCTTGACACGATATACCTGGCGGAATCGCGCTTTTCGACCACAAAGGTATGGATGCTGACCGCCGTGCCACTACTGACATCGGCCTGCAGACGGCCCGATTTTCGCGAAACGTTGATAGCGCCAATCGGCTCCTCGGTCGCGTAAGACACGAGGCGAACAACTTCTTCAAAGTCCGTACGTGAAAGCGGCGTGCGGGGATTGAGCCATGCGTGCGCGAGATTCCGACGGTACCGATCTTCCGCGCATGCCCCAATAAGCAAGAGAGAAACGACAGCGGCCAACCTTTTCACGCGACGATCTAACACGTCTAATGAGAACTCGGCATCAAAAATCCGTCCTTGATCTCACCGAATAATTCCGCGCTCGCTTTGTTCGATGAACTGGATGATTTCAGTGATCTCTTCGGTCTGAGGCAATTCTTTCTGCATCGCTTCGATTGCCTGGCGTGTGTTGTATTTCGAACGATAAATCAGGCGAAACGCTTCTTTGATCAGCTTCACGCTTTCGGGCGGAAAATTTTTGCGTTCCAAGCCGACCAGATTTATCCCGCGAATTTCCGCTGGGTTGCCATCGGCGATCATGAACGGCGGAACGTCCTGAACGATTTTCGAGCAACCACCGGTGATGGCGAAGCGTCCAATCCGGCAAAATTGATGGACAGCCGTGAGCCCGCCCATCACAGCATGATCGCCCACCTGAACGTGCCCGCCCAATGTGCCGTTATTCGAGAAGATGACGGCATCACCCACGGTGCAATCGTGCCCGATGTGACTGTACGCGAGAAAGTTTCCGCGGTTGCCGATGCGCGTTTTGCCTTCGCTTGTCGTGCTGCGATGAGCTGTTACGAATTCGCGAAATGTGTTTTCGTCGCCGATTTCCAGATAAGTGGGTTCACCGCGATATTTTAGATCCTGCGTCTGCTGACCGATGGAGCAGTGGGCATAGAATCGGTTTTTCGCCCCGGCTTTCATCGGTCCGCAGAGCGTTACATGATGCTGGAGCCAGCAATTTGCGCCGAGCACCACATCCGGGCCGATTACGCAGTAGGGGCCGACGATTGTCCCCGGACCGAGTTCTGCTCCGGGATCGATGACTGCCGTCGGATGAATCTGCAGGTCAGACATAATGACGAATGACCAATGACGAATGACGAATGAATGACGAAACTCGAAGCTCGAATGTGCGCGGCGAAAAATTTCCGTCATTCTTCATTTGGAATTCCTTCGTCATTCTCATCATTTGTCCAAGAACGTGAACATTAGTTCGGCTTCGGAAACGATCGCATCATTCACGACGCAATGGCATTTCGCTTTTGCCAGACGTTCGCCGCGCGATTTCGTCAGCTCAGCGTGGATAAAAATGGTATCTCCTGGCAAGACGGGCTTGCGGAACTTCACGCCGTCGGCGCTCATGAAATAGCCGATCCGGCTAGTGGTTTTCGCTAACTTAAACAACAAAATGCTTGCTACCTGCGCCATGGCCTCGACTTGCATGACGCCTGGCATCACCGGGTGCCCCGGGAAGTGTCCTTGAAAGAACGGCTCGTTAATCGTGACCGTTTTCACGCCCACGCATTTGGTTTCGGTTTCGAAGCTGATGATGCGATCCACCATCAGAAACGGGAAACGATGCGGCAAAATTTGCATTACCTGGTCGGTATCGAGTTCGCTATCCCCGGTTGGCATCGCTCTGGGCGCGGCCAGCGCGCTTCTGCGTGTCTGTTCCCGGGCGATTGAGCGGGCCAGGTCCGCATTGGTGGCGTGACCGGGTTTCACTGCCACGATATGGCCGCGGATGCGGCGGCCAACCAGCGCGAGATCGCCGATGATATCGAGAATTTTGTGCCGGACGAATTCGTCGCCAAAACGCAACGGTTCCTTGCTTAACACCGCATCTCCGCGCACCACAATCGCGTTCTCGAGACTGCCGCCCTTGATCAAATTTTTATCCATAAGCGGCTTAACATCTTCGTAGTAGACAAATGTTCGCGCAGGAGCGATCTCGCGTTCGAAAATCGCGGGCGTAACTTCCATCGACAAAAACTGTGTGAAGCGGTTATTCGGTCCGGCCTGGGTGCATGAGATGCGATATTTGTCGGCCGGCAACAAAACAAGCAGGGCGCCCGTTTTCGCTTCCACGTGCATTGGTTCGCGCACGTCGAAAAACTTTCGTGGCTCCTCCTGCGCAGTTACACCGGCTTTCTTGATGAGATCGACATAAGGCTGTCCGCTTCCGTCTCCAATTGGCGGCTCGTTTGCGTCCATCTCCACGATGGCGTTGTCCACGCCCATTGCCGAGAGCGCGGCAAGGATATGCTCCACTGTGTGTACGCGCACTGAGCCTTCGCCGATGGTCGTGGCGCGCTCGACCGTTTTGAGGTTCTCAATCTTCGCATCGATGGTCGGCTCATCCTGCAAGTCTTTACGCCTGAATTTGATTCCATGATCGACCGGTGCGGGATGCAGTTTCAGAGTGACTTTGTCGCCCGTATGCAACGCGGTGCCGCTAAAGCTGGCAGTCTTACCAACTGTATGTTGAAACTCGGGAGCGGGCATCGGCGTTTAACTAGCAGAGATTTTGCTTCGTGACTAGAGGTTGTAGCTCGACACGCTGTGCACCGTGCGACGCTATTTGTCGCCTCGCCCTTTTCAAGGGAGAGGATAGGGTGAGGGGTTCTGCTTTGTAGCATGGCTGCGGTAAAACCACTCACTCAATCCTCTCCCCTTGCGAAGGGGAGAGGCGGAAAATGCCTAGGCGCGGTAGCGAGATTCGCTCATTTCAATTCAAACTCGCCGCAATCGAAAGCCATCATCTGGTCCACATTTGAGATGCGGAATTGGCGAACACCGGCGCCATCGGTCTGCCAAATATCGACCGATTTATCTCCCTTCTTCATAATCGATAGACGAATCAAATTCGGCGACTCACTTACCGTGAACAACGGCAGACCGTCGTTTGTTTTCAGGTAGCTTCCGTCGCTGTCAAACCCTGCGGCCAGCTCCACGATCGCTCGTTTGTCGTTGGCCAGCGGATTTGGCATGAGTTTCACTTTAACGCTCGCATTCGAATTGTCTTCGGGAGGGGATGCTGTGGCCTGGCCAACATCTTCCACTTTGAGTGGACCGACGAGATAACCGCGAGCGTGATATTTTCCCGCGGGCAGATCTTGGTCATCGTCATTTTTTCCGTCCCATTGTGTCACAAGCGCATCTGCGCCGATTTTGAATTCGTTGAGGTCCGCTTCCTGGTGCAAAACGCGCACCAGCTTCCCCTTTGCATCGTAAATTCCGAGGCTGATCCTGCCTTCCAGCGGCGGCGGTACAAAACTGATGCGCACGCTTCTCGCCGGTGAAGCTGAAGGCGTCTGCTCTGGCGGGGCTGACGGCGTGACAGATTCAGCTGGCGAGATCGACAAAGCGGCAGATTCTTCGGTCATCGCCGATGGAGCTGGCGTTGGCGATTCTTGAGCGAAGACGACAGATCCCAAGAACGCCAGCAGAATCGCGGCATTGGTGTTTGTTGTCATGTCGAGCGGAGTCGAGACATCTCCGATTAGCTAAAGCACGCGCAAGGACTAACGGCCAGAGATTCCTCGACTTCGCTCGGAATGACAAAGGCTAAACATAGTAACGCCAGTTTACGTTCGGGAAAAGATTATCGCGCGATTCGCACTCGCGCAGAAATTTTTCATCCACCGTGTTCGTGACAAGTTGATCGTGTAAACGGTTGAAGCGGGAAAGATGATCGATGGTGCGCTTGGTCGCATATTCGCGCGCTGTACCAGTCTTAATCAAAAACGCCCAATCGCTGGATTGAGCGAGTAAGAGTTCCCGTGCGAGTTGCTTGAGTACGCGGTCTGCAAGCGGGCTGCAGTCCTCTGCGTGCCTGCGCGCAACCTCAGTCATCCGCTGTGCTGCGACGCGCAGCTGTGGATAGATCCACGCGTTGCTTGGATTCAGCCAAACTTCCAAATAGCCGTTCTCGCCCCATGTTGAGGTTGCTGGCTCACTGATTTGCTGCGTCGGATTCTCCGCCAGATACTCGCTCGGCGTGGCGAGATGAAAATCCCGTTGATTTGCAGCCTGGCGAATCAGGAATTCAAGGAAACGTGGCCCTTCGAACCACCAGTGTCCCAAAAGCTCGGCGTCGAACGGTACGACCACAACGGGGTCGAACCCTGCCGCGGTGACTTCGCGGATTTGCCGCCGGCGTTCGTCGAGAAAGTGAATGGCTTGTGTCTCGACGACTCTTTCGGCCGCAACTGGGTCGTATAACTCCTTCTCGTCACCGCGTCCGGTGATGCGGTGATATTTCACGCCGGAAAATTTCCGAGTGCCGCGCCCCGCTGGTCCCAAGTGTTCCAATGGAAGATCGAATCCGGCGTCGCGATAAAATTCCCTGTAAGCAGGGTCGCCGGGGTAACCTCCTTGCGCGCTCCAAACCTGGCGGCTTGAATCACGGTCGCGCGCAAAAGCGGCTGGCCCTGCCGGCGTATAGCAGGGTGCGTAAATCGCGCGGCGCGGCCGCGGTGTTCCAAATAGTAAACCGTGCGCATCGAGGACGAACCAGCGAATGTTTGCTTCTTGCAGAATAGATTCCAGACCGGGCGCGTAAGCACATTCAGGGAGCCAAAAGCCGGCAGGCTCGGCAGCAAAAAGATCGGTATAGGTATCGCGTCCGGTCAGAATCTGAGCCCGCGCTGCTTCGGGCGATCCGCCTAACGCGGACTGAAGCAAGGGAAGCAAGCCATGTGTCCCCGCCGAGGCAATGATTTCAAGCCCGCCGCTTTCGCGCAGTTCGCGAAAAGAGGCAAGCAAATCGCATTTGTATTCATCGACAAAGAGGCGCCGGATTCCGCGAAAGATTTTGAAATAAAAGTCTGCGAGCTCGCGGAGCTGCGGGTGATTGCGGTTCCGTTTTCGTTCCCGCGCTGCCAGATCGATCAAAAGATCAAGATGCCGGACGTAACGCTCACGAAGCAGCTTGTCCTGCAACATTGCGCAGAGCGTCGGCGTGAGCGACATCGTAAGCTTAAACGGCACACCGTCTTCCGTCAGGCGCTGCATCATTCGCAGCAGGGGGATATAAGACTCGGTTAGCGCCTCGAAAAACCAATCTTCTTCGAGGAAATGCTCATGTTCGGGATGGCGAACGAACGGCAGATGCGCGTGAAGAATGAGCGCGAGGTAGCCAGGCATTGCGTTACAGTTAACGTGTCATTCCGAGCGAAGCGAGGAACCTCTCGACAGAATGTTCCAAACAACAATGCGCGTTGCATCATCGTGCGCGCCGTAGTTTCCGACGGCAAGTATTCCCAAAACTACGATTGCGACGTCCCTCGTCGCTTGCGCGACTCGGGATGACGGTTCACAGCGTGCGGCAGAAGTCTTGGAAGCGGTCCAGCCCTTTTTTGATTACGTCGATGCTGGTGGCGTAACTGAGCCGGACGGTGCGATCATCACCGAAGGCAGCTCCTGGAACGACTGCGACGTTGGCTTTACTCAGCAGGCGATCGGCGAAATTTTGCGAAGTCAGACCAAGCTGACTGATGTTCACCAGCACGTAAAATGCGCCCTCTGGTTTAACTGCAGTAACGTTGGAAATCTTGGAAACGCGGTCAAACATGTAGTTGCGGCGCATATCGAACTCTTCCCGCATATCGATCACCGGCTGTTGATCGCCCCTCAAAGCCGCGAGTGCGCCGTACTGCGAGAAGGAAGAAGGATTGGATGCAGTATGGCTTTGGATGGAATCGACCGCTTTAGCCACGGCATCAGGCGCTGCCAGATAACCAAGACGCCAACCTGTCATCGCATAGGTTTTACTGAAGCCGTTGATCGTAATCGTTAGATCGTACGCTGCCTGGGAGAGCGAGGCGATGCTCACGTGTTTCGTGTCGTCGTAGACAAGCTTCTCATAGATTTCGTCCGACAGGATGTAAATGTCTTCTTCAGCAGCGACATCGACAATCGCCTGCAGTTCCTCACGCGTGTAAACAGCCCCGGTCGGATTGCAGGGGCTATTCATGATCAGCATCTTCGTGCGAGGGGTCATTGCATTCTCAAAGTCTTCTGCGCGCATTTTCCAGGAGTTACGCTCGCTGGTCGGCACGATCACGGGTTCGGCGCCAACCAATCTGACCATCTCCGGGTAACTGACCCAATATGGTGCCGGGATGATGACTTCATCGCCCGGCTGGCATGTCGCGAGGATTGCGTTATAGCACGCGTGCTTTGCACCATTACTCACGATGATCTGCGCCGCGCGATAATTCAGGTCGTTATCGGTCGCCAGTTTTTCCGAGATCGCCTGACGCAGCTCCGGGATGCCAGCGCTAGGCGTGTATTTGGTAAAGCCGACCTCCAATGCCTCGATCGCAGCCTTTTTTATGTGTTCGGGCGTATCGAAATCCGGTTCGCCTGCGCCGAAACCGCAGACATCAATGCCCTCGGCTTTCATGGCTTTGGCCTTGCTATCGATCGAAAGAGTAAGCGAAGGACTCAGTTGAGCGGCGCGTTCGGAAATTTCCATAAGAGTGGAGCTGGTTGTGGGATGGTTCAAAATGGAGCGCAAACTATTGGCGGCGATAGAAGTTTTCAATCAGAGGTTTGAAATTATTCTCGTCGATTCGGATGATTCCCATTTCGCGTTTCGCGTTCTCAAGAGAATCCGATGCGTGCGCAGCGTTGATCATGATCGTCTGACCAAATTCTCGCCGAATTGAGCCTAGCGGCGCTTTGGCTGGATCGGTCGGTCCGAGTACGTCGCGAATCTTGCGCACGGCGTCCACACCTTGATAGACAATGGCGATCGATTTTTCCGTCCCCGGAGCGTCCCGTTCTTCAGGTGGACATTCGCTGGGTTTTCGCCCGGCCATGAATTCGATAATGCTTTCCCAATTTTCGCGACCGCTCTTTGGGCTGAGCTTCTTCTCAAGGACTGGCAGCACAGGGCCGTAGAATTCCTCCGCTTGTGCAACGCTCATCTGATGGACCTTGAACCCGATGATGGAGAGTCCCGAGCGCGAAAATACCTCGATGACGCCGCCAGGTCGCAGATTTGGAAACCTGAAATTGTCAGGCTTGATCAGAACCAAAGTCTTTTCTACTTGCGCGTTGCTGGCGAAGGGAACAACCCGATCCAGGATTCCTCCATCGGAGTCAGAAAATTCGGCCCACAGTTTTAAATCCCGCTCGACGGCTTTTGGGGCAAACGCCGCCAATACTCCAGGCTCAAAGTAAGTCACTTTGCCTGAATCATCGGTGATATAATCGCCGTAGGTATCGCGAATCGTTTCGCCGCTGGTGCGCTCGTGCACGATATGGCCAACGGTGTGATGAATCTTCTCCACTGCGTCCGGGCCGCGAAAAATCAGGAACAACACACGTGGATGCTGGCTGTTTTTCTCGCCGGTGAAATTTTTCAGTACGTAGTCGCGAATTAACTCTTGTGTCGCGCGATGACGCGGATCGGTTTCCGTCACAATCGTGTCGGCATAGCGTTTGGCTAACCCCAGACTCGGCGTGAACATGCGTCCGCCGACCAGGTCGAGTCCTGTGCGGGAAATCAGGCGGCCAACGATGCCGCCGGTGCGCGATTTGCGCATCGAGTACGGCGTGACGGCGACGTAGGCAAGTTGTTCGTTCTGCATTTCTTTTACTGTAGCGGCGGTCATTGAGTGCCGCAAAAATTCTTCTGGAAGATCCCCTGCGTTGCGACGTCCGGACAGCGCGACGTGCTTCCCTACCGGGATGTGCGACGTTGCGCGAGCACGGCGACCCATTTCCCCCGACGGTTTACCCTGACGATCTCAATCTTGTTCCGTCGCGGAACACGGAGGAATTCAATCTCCTTTGTGCGCAGCACACCGCAGAGAATAAGCCAATGGCACCGTTTTAGTTTCGGCAGAACCTCAATCAACAACTCGCTGTATAGATTCGCGGCGACGATGTCGCTCGCGCCGGTCGGTTTCCACTTGCGGAGATCGCTCGGGCGAAAATCGACGTTATCGATCTCGTTCAGGCTTACGTTCGCTTTGGCGACTGAAATCGCTTTCGGATCGAAATCGATGCCAATCACGCGTCCTGCGCCAAAGCGTTTCGCCGCGAGGGCGAGAATCCCGCTGCCGGTCCCAAGATCGGCAAGCGACCAACCATCTTCCCATTCCCGAGTCAAGCGTTCGAGGAAACGAAGCGACATTGCAGTCGTTGCATGTCCTCCTGTCCCGAAAGGCCGCAGAAGCTGGGATGACGAGCAAAGGGATACGCAGAGCGTGCGATCGTGCTGTGGCCGTCATCCTGAGTCGCGCAGACGACGAAGGACCTCTCGCTGGGCGACGGGTTACACAAGCTAACTGGCGTGATCTCTCGAATTTGTGGGAGGTCCCTCGCTTCGCTCGGGATGACAGGGTGGTTGAAACCGTCAGTCGTTTTCCAATCTTGAGAGGCTTCGATTTGTGGAGATCCGCAACCTGCACGCAATTTCGAGTTGCAGCCGCTTGCGCCCCGGTCTTGAGATAATCACAAGTCTGCCGAGGGAACGCGTCTGCAGAATGTCTTCGCGTGCGTCCAGCCAGCGCGACTCCGCTGTTTTTCGCCACAGATACATAGCTTAGTTATCGCACCCGCGCTCGGTGCGCGGTGACGCGTCGAGGAAAGTTCGCGAAAGCGCGACGCTTTCGCCAGACACGCGGGACGCGTGTGCTACCCAATAGCTACGTGTCGATCTTATTTTTTCTCTGAGTCTTTTTCGCCTTTCATCTTCGCCATCTTTTGCGCAAGACCGGCGGCGAATTTTTGGTACTGAACATTATCGACAGTGAAGGTGCCAAACATGTAGTTCGAGTTGTCCCACGACCAATTTTGGTCCGCATCGGTATAGGTCATCTTTGATGTGCGACCCTGCGCGTATTCGTGGTGAAGCGGATCGGCGCCCGGTGGATTCGCAATTTTCGGCGAGCCGCCCAGGCCGCCTTCGATCAAATGACCGTGAAAAGTGCCGTATTGACCAATAGTGATCTGGTGTTCTTTGCCCTCAATCTTTCGAGTGATCGGCACGTTGCGTGTCTCGGTTTTTTTCGAGACGCCCGGTGTTAAAACGGCGCCAGCGATCGCTTCGAGTGCCTTGCGTTGCTCCGGCGTTGCCTTCTCGTCGATGTAATTGTAGGCAAAATTCCAGTTTCCGTACGATTCCATCATTGTCTGGCCTTCTGGACTTTGTCCCATCGAGGCGATGGCGAGTCCATCGAGTTTCACTTTTCCGTAGTTACCTTTTTGGATGAAAAGCACTTGGCCGCCGCCGCACGTCATCTTGGTGGGTTTCGAATTGAACCAGCATGGACACGCAGCGTCGCACGAGCAGGCTTCTTCGAGTTGACCGGTGATTTTCCATGGAGTTTTATCTTTGGGTTGATCTGCGGCTTGCAGAGGGGTCCCAATGCAGAGAAGACCAGCAATAAAAGCACACAGGAGGAGTGATTTGGTTTTCATAGTGCAAATGTTACGCCCGCGATGTCGACGGGGACAATTCTATTTTCGTGGTCGTTCGGATTTGCGCTGCAACGCAATTCTTGAACAACGCTGTCATGTTGAGCGAAGCGAAACATCTCTGATTTATTTCCGTGGGGGATTGGTCCAGAAATGACCAGAGATTCTTCGCTCTGCTCAGAATGACAGGATACGATGGCTTAGACTGCGAGTTCAGCAAGTAGACGTAATGCCATCGGGAAGCTGGCCTGCCAGCCGTAGCTGGTGTTTTTGGGCGGTCCGCCTTCGCGAGGCTCAGGCGCACTCGCTCCAGCCCCGAAAGCTTTCGGGGTTGGAGCGGGTGACGAGGGTCGAACTCGCGACTTTCTCGTTGGCAACGAGACGCTCTACCACTGAGCTACACCCGCAGTTTGAGAGGGAGACAAATAATGTCCAGCCGCCCGCAGGGCGCAACTTTTAATTGTCGTGGAAGGGTAGAAATAGTTGAATCCAAACACGGTGCTAAGCGCATCCTATGGTCAAATCATCCACTATGAACAGATTCATCACTATTTACATTTGTTCCCTCGCGCTAGCGGCAAGCTCATTTGCGCAGACACCGACCGTCTCGCCGATTTCAAGCCCCCAAGCAGCAGCAACAGCAACAGTAACCCCAACCGCCAGCGTCTCTCCATCGGATCTCGCCGGCAAGATTCAGCAAAAGCTGGAGAAAAAGTTTCGTGGCAAACACGGAATCATCATCGATCACGATGAAGGCGATTTTGGAAAGTCGCACGAGGATATTCCGGCGTTCGTCGTTCCAATCGTTGCGATCACGCTGCTGACGGTCTTCGGTGCGCCGGTCTTAATCGTTGGGCTAATCATGTATTTCAGTTTCTCCAGACAGCGCGCTCTCCATCGAACGGTGCGGATGATGGTCGAGAAAGGACAGCCAGTGCCCGAGGCGCTGCTGAATCCACCGCCGGCTCAGCGGCAGCGTTCCGACCTGCGGCGAGGTGTCGTCCTGTCAATGATTGGCATTGGTCTGATGGCTTTTCTGGCCGCAGCAGGTGATTGGGAGGGCGGCGCCTGGACCCTGGGGCTTATTCCGTTTCTGATTGGAGTGGGCTATTTGCTTGTATGGAAGCTGGATACAAAGAAGGACAATCCGCCGCCTGTACCGTAATCTGCGGCCGTGGAGCTGACTGATGCAGACTTGGTCGCACGAGTTCTTGTCGATGACGACCAGCACGCTTTCGGTGAGCTGGTTCGGCGACATCAATCCGCTGTGCGCGGTCTGCTGCGTCAACTTACTCGAACGGACGTCGCTCTCGCAGATGATCTGGCGCAGCAAACTTTCCTGCGCGCCTATAAGAACATCCGCAGCTTTCGCGGCGAAGCGCGCTTCTTCACGTGGCTTTACCGGATCGCCTACAATTGTTTTCGAGAAGATGCGCGCCGTCGGAAGGAACTTGTGGGAATCGATGAAGAGCAACTCCAGACGCAACACGATGCTCAGGTGGCCAATCCTGGTTTAAGACATGATCTTATGCGCGCATTGAGTCTGCTTCCGTTGAATGAACGCTCGGCGGTTTTACTTTGTTGTCAGAACGGCCTTTCCCACGATGAGGCTGCGCGTGTTCTCGACATTCCTCTTGGCACGGTGAAAACGAATGTTCTTAGGGGACGCGAGAAATTAAAACGAATGCTTGCCGACTGGGGTCCAAATTAGTTAAACGGATATGGAACAGGTGAACCAGGAAGATTGGCTGGATCGAGAATTGCGCGAAGCGGCGTCGTATATCGACGACGAGGGATTTACTGCCCGAGTGTTGCAACAATTACCACCGCCTCAGCGTCGTCACGATCTATTGCGTGCTGCCATTCTTCTGGGAATGACCTTCCTTGCGAGTGTGCTCGCGTACGTCGTATCGGGCGGCGGTCGCTTTGTAGGTGTGACTATTGAGCGTCTCGCGGCCCTGCCCGCGTTGTGGGTTTTTGTGCTTGCTCTCGCCAGCGGTCTTGTGATCGCGGCTGTCGGCGCTACAGCCGCAATATCCAGAGACCGGGTATTGCGAACCTAGCGTTTCCCAGACGTAAAACGGCGTCGACCGGGCCTCGCTACGCGATGCAAAGTTTGCGTGCCTGCTGCACATCAAGCTCGATCTGCCTGGCCAACGCATCGACATTTTCGAATTTCTGTTCTGGCCGGAGGTACCGGACAAAACGCACTTCGATATCCTTGCCATAAATATCGTGATCAAAATCGAGCAGGTGAATCTCGAGCACGCGCTCGGATTTGTCGCTGCTCACGGTTGGGCGATAGCCGAGATTTACCACGCCGGGATAGACGATTCCATCGAGCCTGGCGTGTGCGAAATAGACCCCGTCTGGAGGAAATTGCTCGCTGTGAGCACTCAGATTCGCCGTGGGGAAGCCGATCTTTTTTCCGAGATCTTCACCTCGCACCACTGTCCCAAGGATGGTGTAATCGCGACCCAGCATCTCAGCGGCCTTCGTGAGGTCACCCGCTTCGATAGCGTGACGGATCGCTGTACTGCTCACCAGTTCGCCGTTCCTAAGCGTAACAGCGGGAATTCCGACGACATCGAAGTCGAATTGCGCGCCCAGCTTTCTTAACAGCGCAAGATTGCCACGGCGGCCCTTTCCGAACGACCACTCATGGCCGACGCAAATTTCGCTCAACGGTCTTGAATGCGTCACCAGTTGCTGCACAAAGTCTTCCGGCGCCGTTCCGGCAAATGCCTTGTCGAATTTGATGACGAGGAGGTGCCGCACCCCGAGGTCGCGGATGAGTTTGATCTTGTGCTGTGTAGCGGTTAGCAGATGTGGCGCTTTCCCAGGCCGAAGCACTTTCATCGGGTGTGGGTCGAAAGTAACGACGACGGGAGTCCCGTTTGCCATCTGGGCATGCTCGGCTGAGGTGGAGATAACGGCTTGATGGCCGCGATGCACACCATCGAAGACCCCGATTGCGAGAAAAATCGGCCCAGGTAAATGAGCGAGTTCCGCAATCGACCTCAGGATTTCCATCACGGATATTGCGATTAAGCTCCCCGCATACGCGACACATCCGGGAGGCTTAGGAGCCTGCTCAAGACTTCCTCGCGTGTCGCATCTTTGATTACAGCGACGCTAATTGCGTTAGCAACATCGAAGCGACCGGATTTCGTTCTTCGCAGTGACTTGAGGTGTGCACCACAGCCTAAAGTCTCGCCGATGTCGTGGACATAAGTGCGAACATAGAAACCCTTGCTGCATACAATACTAAAGTCGATCTCAGGCAGCCTGATTCGATCGATCGTGTAGCGATAGACATGCACAAGCCGCGGCTCGCGCTCGATTACTTTTCCTTGGCGCGCCAGCTTGTACAGCGGCACGCCGCCGTGTTTTTTTGCGGAGACCATCGGCGGCGTTTGGTAAAAATCACCGCGGAACTTTTCAAATGCGGCGCGGACCTGGTTTTCATGGAGCGCAGGGACTGGTCGTTGCTGAATTACTTCTCCCTGCCGATCCTGTGTATCGGTTGTTACACCGAGCGTGAATGTTCCGGCGTACTCCTTGTCTTCGCTCATGAGCAGATCCTGGACCTTTGTGCCCCGTCCCACAGTGATCAAGAGCAAGCCGGTCGCTATCGGATCGAGCGTGCCGCAATGGCCGACTCTCCTGATCTGAAGCTTGCGGCGGATCAGCTCGACGACGTCATGCGAAGTCATCCCTTCGGCTTTGTCCACGAGCAGGACGCCGTCAGGAGCCACGGAATGAGACATGCTTAGAAGGGCTACAAGGTTATCAAGTTACAACGTTGAAGCGTTGAAACGTTAAGTCATTGAAGCAGGTGTCGTCTTTAAGGAGGCTATTCTGTCGCAGACCTCTCTTAAGACTTGTTCTTCCACTTCCGAGAGTGTTCCTCTCATGCGCGCGCCGGCGGCTAGGGTGTGACCGCCCCCACCAAATTTTCGGCAGATGGCGCAAACATCGACGGCATTGGTTTTCGAACGCATGCTTACACGTACCTTGCCATCGGCTAATTCTTCGAAAAAGACGGCAACAATCACGCCACGGACCGCGCGCAGGTGATCGATCAGCCCTTCGTTATCTTCGGGAAGGACGCCCAGTTCAGCGGCTGTTTTCAAGGTAAGACTAAAACTTGCGACATCACCTTCCTGCTGAAAACGCATGGTGCGCAGCAGTTCTCTCAAAAGTTCCAGGCGTCGTCGTGGATAATTTTCATAGAGTTGCTGGCTCAAGCGTCCGACATCGAGACCTGTGCGGATGAGTTCAGCCGCGAGCTCGAAAGTGTGGGCGCTGGTCTTTGGATATTGAAATGAGCCAGTGTCTGTGGAGATCGCCGCGTAAAGATTTTCCGCGATGTCCCGATTGAACGGCAGGCGCTCGTTCTTAATCAGGCGAAAAATGATTTCCGCTGTAGCGGGCGCGGACGAATCGACATAAACCACGTCGCCATAGCCGGGATTACTCAGGTGGTGGTCGATGTTAATCCAGGTCTTTGAAGACCGAACCGCCGCCAAAGCAGTGCCAAGCCGGTTTTGAATTGCCGTGTCGAGTGCGATGGCAACATCGAAATCTTCTGGATTGACAGGCGGTTTGGTGAGCAATTCGGCGCGGGGAAGGAAGGAATATTTCTCCAGCATTCCGTCTTCGTTCCAAACGCGCACTTCTTTTCCGAGTGCTTGAAGAGAAAGCGCAAGTGCTAGCTGGCTACCCAGCGCGTCCCCGTCGGGACGGACGTGACTCAAGATGGCGAAACGCTGATGCGCGCGTAATATTTGACCGATTTCGTGGAATTTCGTAGCGCTCATTTTGTAGCCCACGCCCTGTTTATCCCGCTGCAGCTTTTCTGCGTAGGCGGATGAGCGGGCACGAGAAGGAGCGGCGAGTTGTTACAATAAAGGGCCCGCGGGGTCGTAGCTACAATCTTCACTTCTTTTCGCCCTGAGAGGCTTCCATCTCCTCCATGATTTCGATGACCCGCGCCCCGCGCTCGATGGAATTATCGAGATGAAAAATAAGGTGCGGCGTATATTTCATGGTTACGTGACGGGCAAGTTCTGCTTGTAACGCTGGACGATGAGAGGTGAGCTTGCTTATCACACTCTCGCGAGCCTCTGTACCCAGAACACTCACAAACACGTGCGCGTTCTTTAAGTCTGATGTCACATCCACGTGGTTGATGCTGACCAGAGCGCCTTCGAAGCTCATTTCTCGCGCAACGATCCCGCTCAGCTCGCGCTTCACGACTTCGTTAATGCGTAGCATTCGGTGTTTCATAATTGAGTAGCGTAAAGGTTCGTCTTGCGTCGCAAGCTGGAAGCTTGCTTACGTTCACAATTTTTGCGCGATGGCTTCAAGCTGATAGCACTCGATCACGTCGCCTAATTGATATTCGCTGAAATCACCCAGCTTGATACCGCATTCCAGTCCGGAACGAACTTCCTTTACGTCGTCCTGGAAACGGCGCAGCGTCGAAATCCCGCCGTCGTAAACAGGTTGTCGTCTACGGAGAACGCGGGCCCGACCCACGCGAGCGATGCGACCATCAGTCACGAGGCAGCCGGCGACGACGCCTTTGCTAAGTTGGAACACCTGCTTCACTTCGGCGTGTCCGATGACTGTTTCTCGATGCTCGGGCTCCAGCAAACCAGCCATCGCTTCTTTGATCTGATCGAGCAGCTCATAGATGATGCTGTAAAGTTTGACCTGGACTCCTTCGCTCTTTGCGGCGGGAACGGCCATGCTCTCCACCTTGACATTAAAACCGATCACCACAGCGTTCGAAGCGCTTGCCAGTAGAATATCCGATTCCGAAATCGGCCCGACTGCGGAGTGAATGATTTCAAGATCGACCTTTTTGCTCTCGATCTGTTTCAGTGCTCCAACCAAGGCTTCCAGTGAGCCTTGAGCGTCGCATTTTAGCACGATGCGCAGGACCTTCTTCCCTTCGGCGGCTTCGAGCAGGCTCTCAAGTGTCGCCCGCTTTGGAACCGTCAGTTTGTCGGTGCGCTTCGCGACCAAGCGTTCTTCGCTCAAAGTTTTTGCAGATCGTTCGGAATCCATCACGAGCAGTTCATCGCCCGCATTAGGCAGCCCGGTGAAACCAAGTACCTTCACTGGCATTGAGGGAAGCGCCTCCTTGACCGGCTTGCCGCGGTCGTCCAGGAGCGATTTGACCTTGCCGCTGTAGTCACCACAAATGAATGGATCGCCAATTCCCAGCGTTCCCATCTGCACAATGACGGTAGCAGTGGGACCGCGCCCCGCTTCGACTTGCGCCTCGATGACAGTACCTCGAGGAGTGGCGGTGGGCGAGGCCTTAAGCTCCATTACCTCGGCCTGCAACGCGATCATTTCAAGAAGGTGATCGATTCCAGTGTCTTTGGTTGCTGAGACCGGGCAAACAATTGTTTCGCCTCCCCAGTCTTCTGGGGTAAGACCGTGTTCCTGTAGTTGTTTCTTTACCCGGTCGACGTTTGCCGAAGGAAGATCGATCTTATTGATGGCTACCATGATCTTCACGTGTGGCGCGGCCTTCGCGTGATTAATCGCTTCAGTCGTTTGCGGCATGATGCCATCGTCGGCCGCGACAACGAGCACGACAATGTCGGTGACATTAGCACCACGCGCTCGCATCGCGGTGAAGGCGGCGTGCCCCGGCGTGTCGATAAACGTCAGCGTCGCCCCATTGTGATTAACGCTATACGCGCCGATATGCTGGGTGATTCCGCCGGTTTCGCCCGCTGCGACGCGGGTCTTCCGAATGGCGTCCATCAACGTTGTCTTGCCATGGTCAACATGTCCCATGAATGTGATAATGGGCGCCCGCGGCTTGAGTTCTTCTTTCTTTTCAATGACGGGTGGCGGAGGCGCGACAACCACCTGTTCGACTTTGTGAACACCGGCTCCTTTTTCGCGGCGCTCCTTTTCCAAAACAAACCCGTGGTTCTCCGCGATCTTTGAGGCAATGTCGGGCTCGATTGTCTGGTTGATGTTGGCGAAAATGTTGTAGGTCATCAGCTCCGCGATGAGTTGATGCGGCTTTAACCCTAACTCGGTCGCCAGTTGCTTAACGACAATTGGAGGCTTGATAAGGACGACTTTCTGCGCCGCAGTCTCTGCCTCAGCGGGTGGCAACGCGGTTGCTTCTGGCGCAGTCTTTTCGCCGGCAACGGTTCCGGGCACCTCAGTTGGGAGCGATTCCGCGGGCTTTGCCGGCGGCGCGGGCTTTGCGGGAGCGGGCGGCGTTTCCAGCGAGGCCCGGATGCGTGAAATCGGAGGTAAAACGTTGCGCCTCGGTTTTACCTCGCCATCTTCGGCTTTTTTACTCGGTTTTCTTCGATCGATGAGCGAAACGCTCTCCGCTTCGTGGGTCGAAGGTTGAGCAGTCTCCCGCGCGGATTTTGAGAGCGGAGGGGTGCGCGGTTTGGCCGCCGGCGCAACATTCTCCTTTATTTTTTGCTTTGGAAGCTTTGCCTTGTCTGCGGCTGCTGGCTTGCGAGAAGCAGCAGTCCCGCGCGCGGCAGGTTTGCGCGTTGCAGTTTTGCTGCTCGTCTTCGTTGCCATTGTTGTTCGTTTAAAATTTTGCTCATGGCCCGAGCTTCCCTAAACCAGAGCCATGTTATTGTACGAGTTCCTGCCGATGGACGGCCTCGTAAATCTCGCGCGCCTTTGTTTCATCGACTGCGAGAATATCCACTAAATCCTGTACATCCGCATCGCGCAATCCCTCCAAGTTCGTAAAACCGGATTTTACAAGGGTGAGCGCCTGCTCTTCAGTAACTGGCAGTGCACCTGCAAGAGTCTGCGCGGCTTGCGCCACTTTCTGCTCCACCACGGTCGTCGCGGATGTGTCCTTGCCGATGTTGATCTCCCAACCGGTCAATCGGGAAGTCAACCGCGCATTCTGCCCTTTTTTTCCGATTGCGAGCGAAAGCTGATCTTCATCCACGGAAATCTGCACGCTTTTCTTCTCCGTATCGAAAAGGAGATTCTTTACTTTTGCCGGCTTGAGCGCTTCCAAAACGTATTCCTTTGGATCAGAGCTCCACCGGATGATATCGACCTTTTCGTTGTTCAGCTCGCGTACGATGTTTTTGACGCGCGAGCCGCGCATGCCAACACACGCGCCCACCGGATCCACTTTTTCGTTCGCGCTCCAGACTGCGATCTTGGTGCGATAGCCTGCTTCCCGCGCGATGCCGCGAATCTCCACGGTGCCGTCCGCGATTTCGCTTACTTCCAACTCGAAAAGCCTGCGCACAAAATTGGGATGGCTGCGCGACACAATGATCTCGGGGCCGCGGATACCGTTTTCCACCGCGACGACGTAAGCGCGGAGCCGGTCGCCCACGTTGTAATCTTCTACCACGACTCGCTCGCGTTGCGGCATGATAGCCTCAAATTTTCCAAGATCGAGAACGACATCGGAACGATCGAAGCGCCGCACTGTTCCACTGACGATTTCGCCCGCGCGATCTTTGAATTCCTCATAGATCATTTCTTTCTCGGCCTGGCGAATCCGCTGCATCATCGCTTGTTTTGCCGTTTGCGCCGCGATGCGTCCAAAATTCTTCGGTGTCACTTCCACTTCGACGGCGTCGCCGACATTCGCATCCGGCTTGATCTTGCGCGCTTTCGACAGCTCGATTTCATCCTGCGGATTAGTGACTTCTTCGACTACCACCAGGTTGGCCAGCGCTCGGATTTCCCCGGTCTTCGGATTGATGTCGATACGCAGGTCGCGTGAAGCGCCCACGCTCTTCTTGGAGGCTGAGAGCAGGGCGTTCGAGACTGCCTCGAGCAGGATTTCGCGCTTAATCCCGCGCTCCCGCTCCAGATAATCAAGCATCGCAATAAATTCAGCGTTCATAAAAAACATGCAGCCCGCAGACTAAAAAGAGTGGGACGCCAGTTCCCACTCCGATCAGCGCGCGGACTCGACGTTCAGGTTACTGTCTTAAGCCTTTCTCGTCAAGCTACCCGTTCGGTTTGATTTGACGTCCGACGCTCAATATCGAACATGCAGCACCCAATGAATTCGCGCCTCGGAGCCGTTCTCGTCGTCCTTCTCGTGTGGGCGGTGATCTATTTACCAGCGCTTGGTTCTATTGCGATTAAAGGAGAAGAGGGACGACGCATCTTGCCGGCGATTGCGATGCTCAAGTCCGGTAACTACATTGTTCCTGAAGTAGGAGGAAATCCATATTTC
>JBKOYG010000014.1:0-56879 GCA_046725285.1 Verrucomicrobiota bacterium | reverse complement strand
CTAGGACGCTGCCGTCCTTTGCTACGGTGACGCCGGCGGGACGACCCCAAACTTTGCCTTCCGGCGTGACGAAGCCAGTCACGAAATCTTCGTATTCGCCGCGCGCTTTGCCGGTTGATTTGTCGAATGGTGCGCGAACGACTTTGTAACCAGTACGTTTCATGCGGTTCCATGAACCGTGGAATGCAGCGAAGATGTCGCCCTTGTATTCGGCCGGGAATTGGTCGCCAGTATAAAAACATAGATTGAGCGAAGCCGAGTGCGCCTGCACGAGCACATCGGGAACGATGACTTTATCGGCGAGCTCAGGATGTTTTCCTTTGTGGCGCGGATCAGGATGATTGCCGATATAAAACCATGGCCAGCCGTAAAAGCCGCCGGGACGCACACTGCTGATGTAATCTGGCGGCAAATCTTCACCGATCTCATCCCGTTCGTTTGTGCTCATCCAGAGTTCGTTGGTACCGGGACGAAATGCGATTCCGACGGCGTTGCGGATTCCCCAGGCATAAACCTTTTGTCCGCTGCCATCGGGATTAAACTCGAAGATACGCGCGCGATTTTCTTCCGCGGCCTTATCGGACACATTCGAGCGTGAACCGATCGACACATACATCTGTTCGCCATCCGGGGAGAAAACGATGTCGCGTGTCCAATGCCCACCGCCGCGCAATAACGCGCCGGGCGAAAGATGAGCAGCCAGTTGTTGTGCTGGACCGCGCGCTTTCAGATCGCCATTGCGATAGGGAAACCGAATCACGCCGTCGGTATTAGCTACGTACAGAAATTGAGGTTCATCACCGGGCGGATAAAAGGCGATTCCAAACGGCTTGTTCAACTCGTGTTCGGTGAAGATTTCATTGGTGTCGGGCCTGCCGCTCTTCTTTGTATCGCGCAACACCCGAATTTGATTGGCGCGACTTTCCACGACAAAGATGTCGCCATTTGGCGCAGTGAGGAGAAAGCGCGGATCGCGAAAACCACTGGCATATAAGTTGATCCTGAAACCTGGCGGAACTTGGGGCTGAACATTCGCCGGACGGTCGATCACGCGCGCGCGATTAATTGCCAAAACATTCGAACCCGACGGAGGCAAATCTTGGACAGTGATCTTGCGTCGCACCCCGGGCGCATCGCTTGTCCAATCGCCCATGGCGGCCCTACCCGTGAGGAGCCTGCCTTTTTCTGCGGCAGTTCCAACGGGAACAGCGGAACTGAAAATGATCGCGGTGAGAATTGCGGCAGAAAAGACGCAGAGGACGCGGCGATCTCCCATCGTTCCTTTTAATCGGTTTCCGACCGGAGATCGGGTGGATTGGGTAGCGCACGCGTCCCGCGATCGCGGACTCTTTTCGTGCGCTTGAATTGGCCTTACGATTAGCAGTCTGCTTTGGCGCGACGCCGAAACCAGGTCGCCGCGGCGACCGCTACCTCGAGGCGCCCGGGATCATCGATCCCGGCTACAGCAAATCGCCATGTGAACGATTAGCGTGGGATTGTACCCAACCTTTCAACCAGCGCTTTGCCTTTTCTGCGATCGTTAATCACGAACGTGTTGTTTTCTCCGTGCGTTGACCACGGGCCGCGTGGCACCTCGCTGAAATCTACAAACTTCCAGTTGGCTACGTCTGTTTCCTTTAATCCAAGGTAATCACGCACAGCAGGCGAAACATCGAGGCCGGCGCCTTTGTTGAGATTCGGTTTTGGACGTTCGTTGCCGAACACGTATTGCCAGTGATCGGTGCGAAATGGGCCCGCATCTTCCCATTGGGCATAAGCAGTCCGATTTCCTTTGTGAATGGCGATCCAGCGACCTTTGCACGTAGAAACGGCAGGCCCTTGATACGCTTCTTTGAACCACGGAACAACGCGCGGTGCTTCCGGCCGATGACCGGTCCGCGCCTTATCGTTATAGGGCAGCGCGCAGTAGAATGGATTCTGTCGCGGCGTGAATTTTACGGGAATGTAATTGCTGCGACGCGCAGGATTTGGATCGTCAGTGCCGCCATAGTTCTTTGTCCATTGCTTGTCCCAGCAGCTGGTACGATTGGGTACCAGATTATTTCCTCCCGCTTGCTCACCAATCCAGAAAACGGTCGTCACAATATTGGTTTTCCATTGATAACGTTGTTCCCGCCGTTCCGGTGGAGATGCCGATTGGTGCCGGGAAAAGAGACCGCTGAAATTTAAAGCGAGTAAACGGTCTTCCGATGGTTTGTCGGATTTTTTGCTGAATTTGGTTTTGGCAGGCTCCGCTTTTTCTCCGGTACCGTGCGCAAAAAGAGATGAGATTGACGAAAGGATAACTGCGATCGTGTGAGTAAGTTTTCCTGGTTTCATTGTTGTGATGTTAAGGCAGCGCAAAAAAGGAAGATGCGCATCTTTCTTTATTTTTCGTTCACGAGGACGCGGATGCGCGTCAGTCGCGGGAATTCGGATGCGCCGTAAAATGCTCGCCGAACCTCGATGCGAATCCGGATTAGTCAACAAATTTTCCCGGGTTCAGAATTCCGTTTGGATCGAGCGCTTGTTTGAGATGGCGATGCAACTCACGCGCGACGTCGCTGGTCGCCTCCGGCCACCAGCGTTTTTTGGCCAAGCCGATCCCGTGCTCGCCAGTAATGACGCCGCCCCAGGCCAGCACCTGTGCGAAGAGATCGTCGAGCGCGCGCTCGACTTTTTTGCGCACTGAGGCATCGCGATTGTAACGGTCGGCCATGATGTTGACGTGAATGTTGCCATCCCCGGCGTGACCAAAGCAGGCTATTGGGAATCCATGTTTAGTCTGCAGTGCCCCGGCGAATTCCATGAGATCGATCAGATGGCTGCGTGGCACGACCACGTCCTCGTTTAACTTCGTCAGGCCGGTTGCGCGCAGTGAATTGCTGAACTCCCGGCGCAATGCCCAAAGCTTTTCGCAATCGGCCTCGCCGATCGCCATCTCGAGCGCATTTGGTTTTCTTTTCTCGAGCAATTGACGGATAGCTGCGGATTCGCTGCGAACACTTTCCTCCTGTCCATCGAGATCGACGAGCAGATGCGCGTTACCCTCGGGCACAATCATTTTGCCCAAATCGCGTCGCGCTGCTTCCAGGGTGAAATGATCGGCAACTTCCAATGAACAAGGCAGAAAACCCGCCGCAAAAATCGCCTGCACGGCTTCGGCGGCTTGCGCTGCAGTCGCAAATGCAGCCGACAAAGTCGCGCGCGCTGGTGGAAGCGGAAACAAACGCAGCGTGATCTCGGTCACCACGCCCAGCATTCCTTCTGAGCCAACAAACAGCCCGATCAAATCGAAGCCGGTCTTGTTCTTGTGTACACGACCGCCAGTTCGCAGCACCTCGCCATTGGCGAGTACCACTTCAAGACCGATTACGTAATTTCGCGTAACGCCGTATTTCAAACAACGGGGTCCGCCCGCGTTCGTGGCGACGTTTCCGCCAAGGGTGCATTCTTTCATGCTCGCCGGATCTGGCGGATAAAACAACTTTTGTGCACGCACCGCCGCTTTCAGGTCAGCAGTAAAGACTCCAGGTTCGACAATTGCGACTGCGTCGGAGAAGCTAATTTCCTTGATCCGATTCATCTGCGCCAACGACAAAGCAATTCCGCCGCGCGCCGGCACACATCCGCCCACATAACCAAATCCGGCCCCGCGGGCTGTTACTGGAATCTTTTCGCGTGATGCAAACTGAAGCAATTTGCTGACGTCACTTGTCGATCTTGCCAAAACCACCGCATCCGGTTCGTGAGCTGCAAACCATTTGTCTCTGCTGTGCGCTGCCAGGGTATTCGGATCGTCTGCGACTACGTCATCGCCTAACACGTTCCTGAGTTGCGTTCCCAGACTCGTGCTCATGCTTATGATCGTAATCCTGCTCCAATCGGATGTCAGCCAGCGTGGCTGACATCCGTTCCCTAGATCGCCACGCGATAATGCCGCGCCGGCTCCATTCGGGTAAGAAGTTTTTCGACTCCCGAAAAAAGCACTGGCTTGGTCTCATCAGAGCCGGCGAATTCTTTCACCGCATCCATTGAATCGAATCTAAGCAGCGTGACGAATTCCATTTCATCGCCTTCTTCGCGGATGAACAATTCTGCGCCGCGATAGCCTTCGATGTTTCGCGTAGCAATGCTCGGAAAAATTTCGTCGCGCAACATATTCTCATATGTCTTCGCGTCGGCTTGTTTCGTCCATCCGCGCCAAATTCGGGCGATCATATGTCAATGTTCCTCGATCAGGAGCACGATGAGAATCACATTCCCATTATTTGATACCCGCCATCGACATAGATGACCTGGCCGGTTATTGCCGCGGCTCCATCGCTGGCGAGAAAAACCCCGGTGGCGCCTAACTCTGCCGGATCGCAACTGCGTTTCAACGGCGCGCGTTCCTGATAATGCTTCAACATCGATGTGAATCCGCTGATGCCCCGCGCCGCCAGCGTCTGAACCGGTCCAGCAGAAATACAGTTTACCCTAATTTTTTTCGGGCCGAGGTCGTAGGCAAGATAACGGGTGCTCGCTTCGAGGCTTGCCTTGGCTACGCCCATTACATTGTAGTGCGGCACGACTTTTTCCGAGCCGTAGTAAGTCATCGTCACGATGCTGCCGCCATTTGCCATCAAAGGTGCCACTTCACGCGCGAGCGCCACGAGTGAGTATGCGCTCACATCGTGTGCCATCCGAAACGCTTCGCGTTTTGTGCTCACAAAGTCGCCTTCTAACGCTTCCCGCGGCGCGAACGCAAGCGAGTGAAGCATCAAATCGACACGATCAGTGTCCCCGCGCACGCTTTCGAAGAACGATTTGATCTCATCGTCGCTGGAAACGTCGCAGGGAAACAACGGAGTGTTCTCTCCGAACTCGCCCACCAGTTCCTCGACGTTTTCCCTCAGTCGTTCGCCTTGATAATTGAAAATCAAACGCGCACCCGCGGCGGCCCATGCTGTTGCGATCGCCCACGCGATGCTGCGCTTGTTTGCCACGCCGAAGACCACGCCGACTTTTCCCGCCAAAACTTGCTGCGTCATAAATCTCTGCACGATACCCACATTTCCGACATCGCAAAGATGGCGGCCCTGGCTAGAGTCTGCAGCCTATGATTACTACTCGAGCTGGCTTTTTCTGCACTTTGCTCGCTTGGTCGTCGATTTCGATTTTAGCAGCACAAGAGCACACGCCGTCAGGCAGTACCCCGGTCGCTGGCACATCGCCTACGCCTTCGCCCAACGCACTCTTGTCTTCTTCTATGACACCGACTCCTTCGCCGACGCCGCCCCAGCTGACCGATGTGCTTTTCAAGAATCTGAAAGCGCGCTCGATTGGACCGGCGGCGATGGGTGGCCGCGTCTCGGACATTGCGATTGATCCACGTAATCCGTTTATTTTCTACGTCGGACTCGGTCACGGCGGCATTTTCAAAACAAACGACAGCGGCGTCAGCTTTGAACCAATCTTTGATAAGCAACCCATGCTCTCGATTGGCGCGCTCGCGGTTGCACCATCCGATTCAGATGTGATTTGGGTCGGCACAGGCGAGGCCAACGATCGGAATTCGTCTGATTGGGGCGACGGTGTTTATCGATCGACCGATGGCGGCGAGAAGTGGCAGAACGTCGGGTTGAAAAATAGTCGCGCCATCGCACGGATCGTTGTCGATCCGAAAAAGCCAGACGTCGCTTATGTGGCCGCAATGGGCAACCTGTGGGCAGATGGCGGGGAACGCGGGTTGTTTAAGACGACTGATGCGGGCAAAACATGGAAACTGATTTTGAAAGCAGCTGCTCCGCACGATGCGCGCACTGGATGCGGCGACGTGATAATAGATCCAACAAATGCGGAGACCGTCTACGCTGCGCTTTATGCACGACAACGCACACCGTGGAGTTTTACCTCGGGTCCCGGCGTGACCGGCGGCGAAGACGTTGGGGGAATTTTCAAGAGCACTGACGGTGGCGCGAGCTGGAAGAAGCTTGGCGGCGGTTTGGCCGCTCAAACCGGTCGTATAGGTCTGGCCATCAGCGCGACAAACCCGCGGGTGGTCATGGCAATCGTGCAAAGTTACGAAGGCGGATTTGGCAAGCTGGATGATCTGCGCAGTAAAACGGGCGGCGTTTTTCGCTCTGAGGATGGAGGCGAAAAATGGACGCGCACGAGCGCCATGGATCCGCGGCCATTTTATTTCAGTCAAATTCGTATCGATCCTGCAAGCGATCAGCGCGTTTATGTTCTGGGTTTCGCCCTGCTGGTCTCTGACGATGGCGGAAAAAATTTTCGCGAAGATCTAAGCGAGAAAGTTCATCCGGATTGTCACGCACTCGTGATTCAGCCCGGTACAATGCCGCCGTCGAAGCCGCCAAAACCAGAAGACAAAAACAAGCCGCCGAAACCGCCAGTTTGCCAGCGTTTACTGCTCGGAACGGATGGCGGTGTATATCAAAGTTTTGCGGGCGGCAAAAACTGGGATCATCTGAACAAGATTCCCTCAGGAGAATATTATCGAATTTCGCTTGATGATACGAAGCCGTATTTCCGAATTGCGGGCGGCCTTCAGGACAATGAGAACTGGGTTGGACCGAGCGGAGTGCAGAGTAAGGAAGGCATTCGCAACTCCGATTGGACTGCGCTAGCGGGTGGCGACGGCTTTTATGTTCTGTTCGATCCGACCGATCGTGACAGCTTTTATGCGGAAAGTCAGCAAGGCGAGGTCCATCGGATCAATTTGCGAAATGGCGAGATACGGCGTTTGCGTCCCGAGTCGGCCGAAGGTCAACCGCGTTATCGCTTCCATTGGAACTCACCAATGATCATGAGCCGACATAAACCGGGCGTGATTTACCTGGGCGGCAACTGCGTCTTCAAACTTACCGACCGAATGGAGAAATATTCGGTGATCAGTCCTGATCTAACCTACAACGATCCGACGAAAACAAACGCTACTGGAAGCGGTGCGGAAAATTACGGAGTCGTCTTTTCGCTTGCTGAGTCGCCGAAGCGCGCCGGTCTTTTGTGGGCGGGGACGGACGATGGTCGGCTCTGGATCACAGAGAACGACGGTGGCAAATGGACGGAATTGACGAGCACTTTGCCGGAGCCTGCGCGCGGTCAATGGATCGTGCGTATTGAGCCGTCCAATATCGATGGGAATGTGGCGTACGTTGCTACCAACGCGTATCGCTCGGGCGATGATCGGCCCATGATTTTGCGCACGGCTGATTTGGGCAAGACATGGCAGTCTGTCACGGGGGATCTTCCGCAAGCCAATCCTGTTGAAGTGGTCCGCGAGGATCCGGTTAATCCGAAACTACTTTATGCAGGTACTCACTTCGGAGTGTTCGCGTCGTTCGATCAAGGCGCGCATTGGGTGCGCATCGGTGATGTTCCTTCGGTCCGCGTGGATGACATCCATATTCATCCGCGGACTTCAGACCTTGTCATCGCGACACACGGTCGCAGCATCGCCATTCTTGATGACACCGTTCCGTTTCGGGAATTCACACCGGAGATTGCGTCCAAGCCGGCTCAATTGTTCAGCGTGCGTTCTGTGACCGGTGCTTATCTTCAACCAGGATTTGTTGATTCGAACGGCAAAGGCATTTATCGCGGCCAAAATCCACCCGAGGGGGCGCTCTTTACAGTCTGGGTGCGGGAGTTTACCGGCGACGAAATCAAAGTCGTCGTGACAAAACCGACCGGACAGCCAGTCGCAAATTTGAAGGCGCTTGGCACACCGGGTTTTACTCGATTGAACTGGGACCTGCGGCCGACAAAAGACGTGATTGCGGAATACGGCGGTGACGATCCCAAGCGGCTTCTCCCAGCCGGAGATTACACAGCGGAGTTAACTTTCGGCACAACGAAGGTGAGACAGACATTTCACGTTGATCTTGCTGAAGGCATTACCCCGCGGTGACGGTCGCGCCATGGCTGCGATCGGAATCACGGGCGGAATTTCCACTGGCAAAAGCACGTTTTGTGACTGTCTGCGCGAGATTTTACCCGCAGCGAAGTTCTTTGATGCCGACCTGGCGGCTCGTTCGCTCGCCGAACTTCCAGAGGTGAAACAGGAAATCCTCGGTCAGTTTGGCAGTGGGGTCTTTTCGCCGACCGGGGACTTGAATCGAGCAAAACTTCGGGCGATAATATTTGGCGACGCGACCAAGAGACGCGCGCTCGAACAAATTCTTCACCCTCGGATACGTCGCCAGTGGATGGCGCAGGCGGAAAGGCATCGTAACTCTCCTGATTTTTTCTTTGCTGATATCCCACTTCTCTATGAGACCGGCGGTGAAACATGGTGCGAGCGAGTAGTCGTGGTCGCCTGTTCGCGCAAAGTGCAGTTAGACCGGTTGGCGAGGCGAAAATCTCTCAAAGGCTCGGAAGCCGAACAAATGATTAACTCACAAATGTCTCTCGAGGAGAAAATCAAGCGTGCAGATCATGTGGTTTGGAATAACGACGACCGTACGACGCTAATGGAGCAAGCGAAGAATCTTGTCTCGCTTTGGCAAGAGCAATCATGGAAGAAAAGCTAAGGGACTCGGCCTCGCAGACAGAAACTGTAGAGGAAGGCGTATCGCGTGCACATAACCAAGGTGCCACGGACGTTTCGCAATCTCCCAAGACGCGACCCAACGAGAATCACAACTCAAAAACTGACCTCACGCTGAATTTGAATGAGCTGCAAGAGTCTGCGGGTGAAGAGTTGGAGGCATTGGCGCGCGACTTGGATGTATATCTGCACCCTGCGCGGTCGCGTCATCAGCACATTCTCGATATCACACGGGCGGCATTAGCCGCAGGCGCTACAGTTACTGCGGAAGGTTTCCTCGAGCAGGTGGGCGATTCCTTTGCCATGTTGCGGTGGCCGAAATTGAATTTTCTGCCTGTACCGGAGGATGTTTGCGTCTCTCGCGTCCTCATTGAGCAGCATCATTTGAGGCCCGGACAAAAGATTGCAGGGACTGTGCAGTTGCCAGGTCAGCGCGGGAAGTTCCTGTCTCTCGACAAAGTCACAAGAATTGAGGGCCAGGCGGCTGCGGAATGGACGGAGTCGACCGACTTCGACAAGCTAACGCCGCAGTTTCCGCAGGGCAGGATCATTCTGGAAAATCCAAAAACGAATTCCATCACCGCGCGCGCGGTGGATTTGCTGGCGCCGCTCGGCCGCGGGCAGCGCGGGCTTATCGTGGCGCCGCCGCGAGTGGGCAAAACCATCCTGCTAAAGGAAGTCGCCAAAGCGATTCGGGTAAATCATCCTGACATCATTCTCATATTGCTTTTGGTCGACGAGCGGCCGGAAGAAGTGACGGACTTGGAGCGGGAAATCGATTGTCACATTTATCATTCCAACTTTGACGAAAGCGTGCAGCGACACGTGCAAGTAGCGGAGATGGTCATGGAGCGCGCCAAACGCCTCGTGGAAATGAAACAGGATGTTGTGCTTTTACTCGACAGCATCACTCGGCTTTCGCGTGGGTACAATAATCTGCAGCCGGGCAGGGGACGAATCATGTCCGGTGGCGTAGAGGCGAAAGCGCTGATTAAGCCAAAGAAATTTTTCGGCTCTGCGCGCAATGTGGAAGAAGGTGGCAGCCTGACCGTGCTCGCGACCGCTTTGACCGAAACCGGCAGTCGAATGGATGAATTGATTTTCGAAGAATTCAAAGGCACCGGTAATATGGAATTGCATCTCGATCGCGCCCTGCAGGAGAAACGGCTATACCCTGCGATCCACCCGTTGCTCTCAGCGACCCGGCGCGAGGAGATGCTGTATCATCCTGACGAATGGGAACGCGTGCTGATGCTGCGCAAAAGCATGGCAGCGCTTCCGCCTCTCGAAGCGATGGAAAAGCTGATCGACAATCTGCATGCGACCAAAACCAACGCGGAATTGCTCTTGAGCGGATTGCGCTGAGCCCAAACGTGATTACGGACGCCGCGCAACTCGCGAGTTTAATTGAGCAACTCGAGTCTGCCGATCGCGTCGCAGTCGATACCGAAGCGGACAGTCTGCATTCGTATCGTGAAAAGCTGTGTCTGCTCCAGATTAGCGTCGCAGGAACAGACTCTACAGCTGGGGGTCTTGGTGCTGGCGCACGTGCGGTCCCAGGTCACGAATGTGCGCGGGATGTTTGCGATTATATTGTCGATCCATTGGCCAGGATCGATCTGGAGCCATTGCGTCGGGCGCTGGAAACGAGGGAAATTGTTTTGCATGGTGCCGACTACGATCTACGAATGCTGCGCCGCGGTCTGAATCTGGTAGCGAGTAGAATCTTCGACACAATGATTGCAGCTCGTCTCCTCGGCGTTCGCGAATTTAGCCTCGCTGCGTTGGTGAAACGTTACTTCGGTCTCACCCTCCTGAAGGGTTCGCAAAAGGCGAACTGGGCACAACGACCTCTGCCGGCGCGCATGTCGGAATACGCGATTAATGATGTGCATTATCTGCTGCCCCTTGCCGAAAGATTGGAATCGGAGTTGGATCGTTATGACCGCCGGGACTGGTTGCGGCAGTCGTGCCAGCGCGCCATTGAGCAGGCGGCTATGGCGCGCACCCGTAACCACGACGAACTTTGGCGCATTCGCGGATCTGGCTCACTTCGTGGACGCCCGGCGGCGGTACTTCGCGCGCTTTGGCAATGGCGCGAAAAAGAAGCAGAAATGGCGGATCGCCCGCCGTTTCACATCTTGCAGAATGAGGACCTCTTGAAGGCTGCGGTGAAATCCGCTTCGGGAACCATCCCTGACTTTAGACATTTCTCCCTCCGGCGTCGTCAGGCATTTCGCGAGGCAGCGCAAAAAGCACTACAGGCGCCTGAATCCGAATGGCCAGTTTTACGTCGCCGCTTTGGAACCCGACCGAGCGCAGAGTCCCTTCAGCGCGCGGAGGCGCTTCGTCGTCGACGCGACAAATCTGCTGAGGAGCTCGACCTGGAGCCATCGTTTATTGCGCCGCGAAGCACGCTCGAGGCGATCGCCGCAGATCACACACGAGCAACGGCGCTGCTGGTTCCCTGGCAGTGCGAGTTGCTCGGTGTCTCGGTTCTCGGCAGAGAAGCCCACGGGTGCCGGTACCCGGAGTCTCAAATGGAAAACACTTAGTAATGCAGTGGCTGGGGGATAGGTCGCCACTGGGACAGTTTGTGCCATCCTAAAAGACGAAGAGAGAATACTAAGCTTTCCAAGAACTTTGCTTCGCCGTTTCCGGATATTACCTTGGAGTGGTGTAAAAAATCCTTGACCTAACAAGGTTTAGGCGCCAAAAAGCCCGCCGGAATTAGGTCCTTCGACCAACGTGCATGAACCGGCAGCTTTGCCTTTTTGTATTCATAATCATCACGGTGTCGCTCGCGACTTGGCTTCCCAGCCTGGACGCTGCTTCGACTAACGAAGCGCGGGTCACCCGAGTCAAAAATCATGTTCAATTAGAGCAACTGAAGAACGCGGCGCGGCGGGCGTCGATAAATGACATTGTACAGGAGGAGACCGTTGTTAGGACCGGTAACGGATCGCGCAGTGAAGTGACTTTTTATGACGAAACGGTTGTGCGGCTCGCAGCCCATTCTGCATTTGATTTCAATCACGGAACGCGCGGTTTGAATCTGAGGGAGGGCGCAGCGCTGATTCAGGCTCCGAAGGGAGCACACGGCGCAACAATTCACGCAGGTAGCGTCGCGGCGGCTTTAGCGGGCACCACTGTCATGATCGAGTATCATGCCGGCGTCTATAAGTTTCTGGTATTGGAAGGCACCGCGCGATTGTATCGCCCCAGACACCTTGGCGATTCGGTTCTCGTTAGCCCGGGTCAGATGGTGTTCGGCAACCCAGAGGCTGCGGTTAGCGATCCTGTAGATGTCGATATTGGCTGCTTCATGAAGACGAGCTGCTTCATCACCGATTTTCCTCCGCTGCGCAGCGAGAAGTCGATAGTTGCGGAGAGTCAGAGGCAGCAGCGCGAGAAATCGAACAAGACTTTAGTCGGCACAAACATGGTTATTTTTGGTGGCGGTACGCAAGTATCGGTTACCGATCAGGAGCAGACCGACACAACCGATCACAAAACTGCCGCACTGGTGACGCCGCATCGGGTGCCCAGCCTGAGTCCCAACGCAGCTCCCGCCTTACCGTAGCGACCCAACATGAAGAAATCTTTTGTGCGAACTTTCTCGGGCGGACTGATCGCCCTGTTTTCGCTGGTTGGCGCAGCGCACTTTGTTGCCGCGGACCAACTGCAACAAGCGCGCGTATCCCAGGTAATCCAGGACGTGCGGTTAATGAAAGCTCATGGCGCGCCGCGACCGGCGGCCGTGAATGATACAGTCACGCAGCAGATGGGGGTGCGCACAGGCGTGGAATCGCGCGCGGAACTGACTTTCACTGATCTGACGATAACGCGACTCGGCGCAAACACGATTTTCAGTTTTAAACAAGGGGCGCGTGAACTTGATCTGACGAGTGGTGCTGTCCTTTTGCAGGTGCCGCCCAAAGCACCGGCAGTTAAGATCAACACACCGGCAGTTACCGCGGCAGTGACCGGTGGGACAGCTCTTTTTGCAACAGGCCCACCCACGAAATTCATGGTCTTGGAAGGGATCGGCACGTTTTATCCCACTGGTCATCCCGAAAGAACTGCGACCATACATGGCGGCGAAATGATGATGATGACGGCAGACGGGCGCATGACCAAACCAGAGAAGTTTGATGTAAAGCTGGTTGTCAAGACGTCGCGTTTGATTAAGGATTTTCCGCCGCTCGAGAACCTGCCGTTAGTCCTGGCGGTCGTGGACCTCCAGCTCGCAGAGCAGCAATTGGCTATTTTAAACAGTCAGGCCCTTGCCAGAGACCTGGTAGACGTGATCGGCACGACGGATCAAAACGCGAACGCGAACCCGGTCGTTTTAGTAAGTACTTCGACCCCGAATCCAACTCCTCCGCCAATAACGCCTACTCCTCCGCCAATAACGCCTACGCCTCCACCAATAACACCGACTCCTCCGCCAATAACGCCCACGCCGCCGCCGCCAACGCCGACCCCACCTCCGCCGACACCAACTCCATCTCCGTCAGGAACGCCAACTAAATTTGGTACGCCAAGCGTGATTACTTCCCCGAATCCTTACGTGATAACAAGTGACACAGTTATTACGACCGATCCCTCGATCACTACGAACGGCGTGACCGATTACGGTAAAATTCATCGCGGACAATCGATTGACGGTGCGTTCTCCGCGTGGAGCTTTGGATCGACGTCCGTTTTTGACACCTCAAGCCGCTTCGATGACCTGATTGGCGATAGTTCGGGAGCGGCCTTCAAGTTCAGTGCTCTTGAGCTAACCGGCAATCCAATCATCGACACCACAAATGGCGAAATCAATCTGGGCTTAATTGCCGTCAACGGCATTACTTCCGGTGGTCCGGGCGGTGTATTGACCTTCTCAGGTATTCGCGGCCTGTTGCTGGCAACGCAGAATGGTCCGATTACCTTGGGTCCGGAGATTTCGTTCTCCGGCCTGCACGACCTAACGATTTACGCTCGCGGCTCCAGCAGCGATTTGACCCTGGGCTCCGATATTGGCACGTCGAACCAGGTCCGGCTGTTAGCTGAACGCGACATGTCAATAACGTCGGACATCACAACGGACGATGTATACGCATTCGTTGGCCGCAACATTTCGGTTAACGGTGAGGCAGCTATTCACGCCCCAACCATTACTTTGTTCGCTGGGCAGAACCTGAATTTGAGCAACCTAACTTCTAACGAAACGGCTTCCAATTCTAACGGGGACGTGATTATTTCCGCCGGTCAAATGATCAATGTTGCGAATGATCTGACCATTATTCGACGAAGTGGGGGAATTAGTTCGGGGCTCAATGTCGTCCTTTGGGCGGGCACTGACTTATTGGTCGGCCGCGACCTCTGGATTGCCACTGATATTAGCAACTTAACAACCGGAGCTAATATCGATGTCTTGGCGGACAGAAATCTCACTGTTGGCGGATCGCTTGCATTGCAAACATCAGCGACTTCACAAGCAGGAAACGGGGCTAATATCGACCTTCGTGTTGGCGGCAACTTGACTGCGGCCGATTTGTTCCTCGGGGTCGAGCACGCCGTACAAGCGCCACAAGAGAACGGCGGAAATGTGACGCTTTTCGTCGGCAAAAATCTGGTCACCCACAACTTGTCGGCTCAGATCGATAATAGCGAAGGTGGGGTAATCAACGGAGGCGCTATCATCAGCATGAACGTTGCTGGCAACGCAAATATCACCAACAACGCGACAGTTGCGTTCTACGGTAGCGACGGGGCGGCGGACAGCAGGATTTTGATTAACGGTGGTAATTACAACGTCGGCGGTACCTTTCTCACTTACATGGATGGGAATGGTTCAATCACATTCAATAATGCCAGCGCTCACGCAGATGTGCTTAAAGCCGGCGTATTCGGTACAAACGGTGTGCTCAATATCGGCGGTGGCACCCTCTCGGCTGATACGACGTTGAAACTTTACGCGCCGGGAAGTAATGGCCAGCTCAATTTCGTTTCTAACGTTACCCTCGGCGGGAACAGCGTGAAGATTCTCGCGGCGAATTCGATCACGATCTTGAACGATGTCGTGGTCACTATCGATGGCCCAAATCCGGCCGACATTTACACAAACAACCCCAATTACACTGGCTTCGGCGGTAATCGCCGCACGACCGGCACGTTTGCTGGCGCCGGCGCGAACAATCCGCGGCCATTCTCAGAAGCCTCGCCCCCGCCCTCGTTTGATGGCCCTCCGTCCAGCAACCCTACCAACGCGAAGAGGACCAAAACGGTGATCAATATTCAAAACAGCGGGCAGTTGCTTTCTCTGCTCGATGGTGCTGTTCCCGGCCACGATGGAAGGCTTAAGGTTCTCCATCACAGCCAGCGCCACGCAGTCAACGCCGATCGCGTCAATCTCGATCGGATGATGAAAGCAGATCGCGACATGGCGGATATACGGCATACGCGCGATCGCGGAGTGATCAATAATCGCATTGGTGCGGGTACACGGGCTTTCTAGTTGCGAGGCCCTGCCACTTTAGTCTGCACCTTGACATGGCTGAGAAGATTAGTGGCTTGAGGGATGAACCAGTTAGATTAGAAAGTAGTCGCGCTCGTGAGACCTCGCCTTGACCCTCATTTGTGCGGGTTCGTTACGACGTTGTGCGTTCTCTTTTTTATCTCAGCAAATGAGAGCTGGGCGCAGACTGCCAATCAGGCGCAGTTGACGCGCGAGCAGGCTCCTTCGGCTTTTCCTCCCACCGTCCCTCCGACCGGTGCGGGAGGTGGCAATGTCGCGGCCGCGCCCGGCGACGCCGACCTGGGCGAGCAGCAAATCCTGAAACGGGTGGAAGAATATCAACCGTTCACCATCTCGGTTGGTACGCCGTTTTACTGGACATCGAATGTCGCTCTTACGCGGAGCGGGGAGCAGAGCGATTTTGTCGTGGCGCCGGCAGCAGCAGCCTTTTACGAGCCGCGGATCACCAACACGTTTTACGGGTTGATCGATGTTCGGGAGCAGCTTTTTTATTATGACCGATTCGACAACTTCAATTTTGGAAGCTTTGATGTTGAAGTCGGCTTCAGATATCTCGTGCCGCAGTGGCATAATCTGCTCTTGCGCGTCGAGTACGATTATAACCGTCTGACTGAGAAGAACAGCTTCGCCGCTTTCTTTCAAAGCCATGCCTTCATCATAGACGCAGGGGTCCCGTTTCGTTTTGGCCGCGCTCAAACGCTCACTTTAGGCGCGTACGCGAATATCAGCGTCGCGGCCGAGGAATCTGGACAGCCACCGAACATCAATGCAATTTCAGCGCAGCGAAGCGATTACGGGACCTATCTCGGTTACACGGCCAATCTCACGCGTTCCTTTTTCGTCAACGCCCTTGGTACGCTCGTGGTGCGGCAATATTATGAGGGGGGTCGGGACGACCTCAGCGAAATTCTTGCGCTAGCGGCAAACTATCGCGTGAACAAATATCTTACGGTGAGCGCTGTGAGTACGTTGGCAGCAAGCCAATCGAACCAAAGCGTTTTCGATTACGAAGTGGCCAACCTTGGAGGCGCAGTGGCCCTCCAGGTGAAGTTCTAGATTCTCTCGATAACTGTCCCTAAGAATCCAAACTGTCTACGGAATCACCAGGGTCTGGCCAACCGTAAGTTTTTTCGGGTCGTGAATACTCTTCCTGTTCGCGTCGAGGATTTCTTTCCAGTGCTTGGGCGATTTATAAAACTTCCGCGAAATAGAGAAGAGCGTATCCCCTGATTGCACGACGTAAGCCCGGTCTCCTTTCCTGGAGAAGGTTTTTTTAGAGCTTGCATCTCCCTCCTGCGATTTGTCGGTCACACTTCGCGCCGGCGCGGCGCGTGCTTCGAGTTCCTTGTGCAAATTAAGATTTTCATTTCGCAAACGAGCCGCCTCCGACCGAGTGATGACGGAATCTCCAGACAACGCCGTCAGCGCGGCGATTTCATCATGTTTTATTGAGTTTTTGACATCAGTGGCATGAGTGCCGGTCGGGCTTAATGCAAGATAACGTTTGAAATGGTGCAGTGCGCTGACGGGATCGTTGAGTTTGTCGTCATAAAGAAGAGCCAGCTTATAATGGATCTCAGCACAGCGCGGGCTGTCGTCGAGCGCGGCCTCATACAAGTTGATCGCGCGCGCAAAATCTCCCTGTGCCGATTTGGTATCCGCATCCTGAATCAATTGCGCATGACGCGAAGCGCCCATGCGATCGCAGCCAGCCAAACCGAAAATGAAAAGGATCGACAGCCAAATGCAGGCCGTATTTGTCTTTGCTGGCGATGGAAAAACTGGGCGGGAGGAAACAGGCCGAATCTTGTCAGCGCACAACATTGTCGGCAATTTGCTTACTTGTGACCCTGCGCGCATTTCAATTCTTTTTCTTCATCGCAACATCGTTCTTCCTACCCACCGCGCTTCTGCATGGAGCACTTTCCATCGGAGCAACCTACTCGCTCAATTTTGTCGATATTGATGGAAACAAACGTTCCACCGCTGATGGACACGTGACTGTATTGGTGCTGGCCACGCCTGCGGATAGGGAAAAGGCGCGGACCGTGGGTGACCGCGTTCCCGAATATTGCTTGGGCAACCCGGATTACAGCATGATCACAGTTGTTCATTTCACCAGAAAACATACTGCGATCGGGCGGAGGATCGCTACCGCGCTCGTCCGGCATCGCGTTGACGAGGAGGCCAGGCGGCTCCAAGCCCGATACAGCGGGAAGGGAATTCAACGCGACGCGCGGAAAGACATTTTCATCGTGACCGATTTTGATGGGTCGGTGTCGTCACAACTTGGCGAGGTGGAGGGCGCAACGGATTTTTGTGTTTTCGTGTTCGGGCGAAATGGCGAATTGCTGGCTCAATGGCATGGAGTCCCGAGTGCCGAACAATTGGCTGCTGCGGTAAAGTAATTCCCAAGGCCGACCTGTCTCTAGCTCCGGTCGACAGGCCTTCTTAATATTTCGGCACGTTGGGATCGATTTGATCCGACCACGCATCGATCCCGCCTTCGAGGTTGTAAACTTTCGTGAAACCACGCTGCAGTAGCAGTCGCGCCGCCTGCGCGCTGCGCTTTCCACTGTGACAGTGAATTACGATTGGCTGCTCGCGTTCTAGCTCGTCTAATCGTTCGGTAATTTCTCCCAAGGGGATCAATTTTGCGCCATCAATTCTGGCAATTTCGTATTCGAACGGTTCGCGCACATCGATTAATTTGAATGGTTCACCTGCATTCATCTTCCGCTTTAGTTCGTGCGTGGACATCCCTGGTATCGCTCCTTCGTCTGGCACTCCACAAAATTGCTCGTAGTCAATGGGCGAGAAGATCGTTGGATTCTCGCCGCACACCGGACATTGCGGATCGCGCCGCAGGTTGAGTTCGCGAAATTTTACTTTAAGCGCATCGAAATGAAGAAGCCGTCCAACGAGTACCTCCCCGATGCCCAAAATCAGTTTTAACGTCTCAATCGCCTGCAGCATTCCGATAATTCCTGGCAAGACGCCAAGCACACCTGCTTGCGCACAGTTCGGAACTGACTCCGGCGGAGGTGGCTCAGGCAAAAGACAGCGATAGCAGGGTCCGCCCAGGTGAGCGGCGAAAACCGTGGTCTGCCCCTCGAAGCGAAACACGGAGCCGTATACGTTCGGCTTGTGCGCAAAAACACAGACGTCGTTCGACAAATAGCGCGTCGGAAAATTGTCCGACCCATCAACGACCACGTCATACCGGGCAACAAGGTGAGATGCGTTTTCACTGGAGAAACGGCACTTGTGCAATTCGATCTCGATCTGCGGATTGATGTCGTGCAAGCGATCTCGCGCCGACTCCAACTTATCCCGACCGATGTCCTTGGTTCCGTGAAGAATTTGCCGCTGAAGATTGGAAAGATCGACTTGATCGAAATCGACAATGCCAATGGTGCCGACGCCGGCTGCTGCCAGATAAAGTGCAGCCGGTGATCCAAGGCCTCCGGCGCCGACGCACAAGACGCGGGCAGCTTTAAGTCGACTCTGCCCCTCGGATGTAACCTCGGGCATGATGAGATGACGCGAGTAGCGTTGCAGTTCTTCAACGTTCAATCGCATCGCACCGCTGCGCCCGTCATCAATGATACTCCGCTTCATGGCAGCCGTACTTTAGCACAAAGCCTTGGAGCTGTATCTGGGATCAATGATCCTAGCTAATCGGAATCCACTTTCGACGCGCTCAGTATCACCTCGAAGCGTTCGGGGCTACAACTACTCCCGATCTTTGAGCTACTCTTTGACGGTTACGGGCGTGCCTACGGGAGCGTTGTCAAAAAATCTTACCGCCATTCGCCCTGGCAGGCGAATGCAACCGTGCGACGCGGCGAATGGTGGAACGTACCCCTGGTGCATCGCGTAACCGCCCCGGAAAAACATCGCATACGGCATTCGGGCGCCATCAAAATGAGTGCCCGGTGGCTGGCGATCTTTTCGAGCATCAATGTTTGATCTCACGACGTTGCCGTAGTCATCCACATAATCACCGAAGACGGTTGAGACATGACCAATGTCCTTGGAAACCACCGTGTAGTGGCCGGGCGGGGTGGAAAACCCAGGTTTGCCGGTAGAAACAGTCGATTCGCCAATCAGATATTTGCCTTTGTAAAAGTAGGCTTTCTGTTCGCCGACATGAACAATGATCTTTGCCGGGCCAGAGGCGCCTTCATCATTCCACCAGCCTATTCCCATTGCGCGAGGAAAGGGACCCTCTGGAAAAGTTTCGCAACCGCAAACGATCAGCGCAATCAGGCCTGCGCCTGCGATCCGGAGTAAACAGCCAGGGCTCATGGAGGCGCATATTTATCGCGTTTGGTTAGGCCGCTTCAACTGAAATTATGTGGCCCGTTGTGACGACCGTGCCGCTCCATTTCTCGGCGCTCGCCATCCTGGTTTGACGCTGTGCGCGTCACCAAATACGCTCTTCGCCATGCCCACTGTACAACCGCCGATTAATTTGCAGAATTGGATCGAAGAAAACCGCGAAAAATTTAAACCGCCGGTGAGTAACCGTTATCTCTACGACGGCCGCGATTTTTTCGTGATGGTGATCAAAGGGCCTAACGCGCGGAACGACTTTCACCTCGTCGATTCGGAAGAGTACTTCTACCAGCTAAAAGGGGACATCAGGGTGCGCATTCGTGAAGGCGACCGCATTGTGGATCATATCGTAAGAGAAGGCGAAACATTCTTTATTGCTCCGAATGTGCCGCACTCACCACAGCGCCCGCCGGACACCATTGGTGTCGTAGTCGAACGCCGCCGGCCGCCTGGAGAAAAGGAACACGTTATTTTTTACTGTGAAAATTGCGGCTCATTGGTGGAAGACATCCATTTCGATTGCGCAGACATCGTTGAGCATTTCAGTCAGGCTATGCTCGATTTCTGGAATGATGATGCGCGCCGTACCTGCAAAAAGTGCGGCAAAAAGGTCGAAAAGGCCCAGCCAATGAAATCGCTGTAGGGCGTCTGTGTCAGACGCCGCTCGATTGGCGTTTCACAGAAACGCCCTACACTTGCACGCGTGAAAATCGACCTCCATACCCACATTCTGCCGCGCAACTGGCCAGACTTGGACGCGAAATACGGCTACTCCGGATTCGTCAGGCTTGATCACTACAAGCCCTGCTGCGCCCGCATGATGATCGGAGACCGTGTCTTCCGCGAGATTACGGACAACGTGTGGGACCCGAAACGCCGGATCGAAGAGATGGACGCTGCCGGCGTTTCCATGCAGGTGCTTTCCACCGTGCCGGTGATGTTTAGTTATTGGGCGAAGCCTAACGACACGCTCGATCTTTCACGATTCTTGAATGATCACATCGCAGAAGTCGTCAGAGAAACCCCAAATCGCTTCGTCGGTCTCGGGACGATTCCATTGCAAGACTGCGATCTGGCCGCGCAGGAACTTGAACGTTGCGTGAGCGAGCTCGGTTTGCATGGCGTGGAAATCGGCACACATGTCGATCCAAACGAGCATTGTCACGGCGCAGATTGCCGGAACTTGGATCATCGGTCGCTCGACGTTGTCTGGAAAACAGCGGAGCAACTGAACGCCGCCATCTTTGTCCATCCGTGGGACATGATGGGCAAGGAGCGCATGCCCAAGTACTGGCTGCCCTGGCTCGTCGGCATGCCGGCTGAAACCTGTCTTGCGATTTGCTCGATGATCTTCGGCGGCGTTTTTGAGCGGTTTCCGAAACTGCGCGTCGCCTTTGCCCACGGCGGCGGCGCATTTCCATTCACCATCGGCCGCATTGAACACGCCTTTTACGTTCGCCCGGACTTGGTTGCGATCGATAACCAAACCAATCCGCGAAGTTACTTGGCGAGTGATAAAACGCCTGCGCGATTTTATGTCGATTCACTCGTCCACGACACCGACGCACTGAAAATTCTGCTCAAGCTATTCGGCGCGCAACGCGTTGCGCTCGGTTCCGATTATCCTTTTCCCTTAGGCGAAACGAAATCGGGTCGGCTTATCGAATCGATGAACCTTTCCGCCGAAGAAAAGTCCCAGCTATTTTCCGGTACCGCGCGCGAGTTCCTCCGGCTCGTTTGACGGCCCGGCGTGGAAACGCGGTGAAAACTCAAGAAGCGTTGCCGACTATCGTTTGTTCGGCAATCCTTTTCGTTTGGACCGGGCGGGATGCGGTTATTTGGTGTGGACGCTTCCACCAGGAGTTCCAAGCTTCGGTGAGTTCTATGCGCGCCCACGACACCATCGCGCCGATTAGCCGCCTGCTGTCGCTTCGACTCAGCGTAAAGCCGGGGATAAGACAGCGTTTTCCTTTGTTGGTCTGTCCAAGCCTGTTCATGGCGCGACGGCGCCGCGCGATCTTCGCGAAGCGACGATTGTACGTCCGGATAAAATGAAATGCTAGGCGCGACCTCGGTACGCTGAACAGTGGTTTCAAGAGACCCTGCTCACCGTGTTTGAAGATATCGGCGACGGGCCCCAGATAATAAAGTCCCAAGTCGAGTCGGAACGCCGTGCTCATTAGGTCCCATTCTCCCATGTATTCATATTTGTCCTTGAAAAGGGCCTCGAACCATGAGCGATAACTCAGCGCAAAATCGTCGTTGTGCTGCGCGATCCGCTCGGCCATCGGCTCGCCCCGGCGCTGCGCAGTAATCAATTCCGCCGCCGCGCTTGCGCTGAATGAGATCCAGTCCATACCCGGGCTATAGAACGGATCAATGAATCCGGCGGCGTCGCCCACTAGCACGAACCCGTCACCCGCAAACGTCGTACTGTAATAGGCAAGATCCTTTCTCCAGTGCACGTCACCTTCTTCAAACCGGGCATCGGCGAGCATTTCGCGTCCGACCGGATGCTGCATCAGGAAATTTTTCAAGCGTTCACCGAGTTTGCCTTCGTCGTGCGGGAATTCGACCAGGCGCTGATCGAAGACGATTCCGACGCTGACATCGCCGCCTTTGAGCGGAATCCACCAACTCCACCAGCCATCCCCGATTACGTGGTTGGTTGCCGTATTCCGAATGCCGTAAACGGCTGAAGCCCACTCTGGATATTTTTCCGCCAGTTCGCGGCTGTCCCAATCTTTCACACCTTTCCAACGAGACCACGCTGCCGCTGTAGGATGTTCTGAATTATTGCGCCACCAACCATTTTTGCGCGCAAGAAGGGCGGCTCGTCCCGAAGCATCGACGACCCATCGAGCACACACTGTTTCCGTTGTCTCATTGTGCCGTAAAGTCAGCGTCTGCAGTTCAGCAGGTTTCAGCTCCACTTTAGCCACAGTTGCCGGGCGGAGTACTTTCGCGCCGGCGGCGCAAGCGCGACGAAGCACTTCTTCATCGAAGGTTGCCCGGTCGAGCTGATACGAGGGCAGACGGACTTGATAAAGTCCGCCAATCTCGCTCGCCTCGGCAACGGATCTGACGTCGTCGTTTTTGAACCAAAATCGAAGGCCCTGTTTAACAAGATGGGATTCGTTAAGATATTGGCTGAGGCCCAAAACGCGCCCCATGAAATACGCGCTAATCTCGACAGTCGCCTCTCCAACCCGCCGCCGGAGCTGCGCAGATTTCTCCACGATTAGAAGACGTAGCCCCGGGTTCTTTCGAAGTAATAAGGTTGCGGTCGCCGCGCCAGAAAGCGCCCCGCCGATTACGACGACGTCGTAAGTGGAGTCGTTGTCAGAGATCGTCGATTCCACGGCGCAAGAATATCTGGCGGAACGGTGTGTCGCAAGCATTCAGGCCAACAGCCCAACTTAGGCTGGCTGCTTTTCAAAACGTCAATGGCTGGTTTCGTGGTCGAGCGCGGCGTCCAGGAAAGGTTCCGCAACGGTCTCACGAAACTCAGGTCCGACTAGTCGCTCGAAAACGGGCGAGGCCATGAGTGTCGTGACGACCGCCATGATAACGAGTGTGGCGAAAAGTCCTTCGGAAATAATGCCACGTTGAAGACCAATATTAATGATAATGAGTTCCATCAAGCCGCGCGCATTCATTAGCGTGCCGATGCCAAGCGCTTCGCGACTCGGAAGTCCCGTGACGCGCGCGGCCGCCCAGCAGGCCACGCCTTTGCCCAACACCGCCGCGAAAAGCACGGCGCCGCACATCAACCAGAGAAAACCCGAATTGAGCAGCCCGATCTTCGTGTTCAAGCCGGAGTAAGTGAAGAAAAGCGGAAGCAACAATGCAACTGTGAGCGGTTGAATGCGGCCGATCAGATCGCGAACCACGACCCCGCGCGGCATCGCGGCGCCCATGACGAACGCACCGAAAACTGCGTGCAAACCGATGAGATCAGTGAACCACGCACCCAGTGCCATCAAGGCGAGCCCCATGGCGAGACCGCCTTCGGTAAGCGTTCCGTTCCTAACCAGCCAACCCTTTGCGCGTGACAGCAATGGCCGAATGATTGACAACGTGAAAGCCACGTAGCCAATACCGCCGCTGATGTTTAGAATGGCGTGACTCCAATTCTTTTCGAAACTGGCGAGCACGACAGCTAGCAGACACCACGCGGTGGCATCATCGATCGCCCCCGCGCCGAGGGCCACCGTGCCCATGGTTGTCCCGGCGAGCTTCTTAAAGTGAATGATCCGGGCAAGCATCGGGAACGCTGTGATGCACATGGATGCGCCAAGAAAGAGCATTGCTTCTGAAAGGGAAGTCTTCTTTGGAAACAAAGCGGTCGAATGAAAAAGAACCCAGGCTAAGCCGACTCCCAAGACAAATGGAGTCACCATTCCCGCCACTGATACGGCGACGGAGCTGCGGAGACTGCGACGTACGATATCGACCCGGAATTCCATCCCCACAACGAACATGTAAAGAGCCAGACCAAGTTGCGACGCCGGAAAAAGATAACTCTGCGTGTCGCGGATCTTCTGCGTGGCGTCCCACGGGAAAAGCCAATGCTGCGCTTCCGGCCAAAGCAAACCGAAGAGCGACGGCCCGAGTAGCACGCCGGCCAGCATTTCCGCCACCACTTGCGGCTGGCCAAGCCTCGAAGCAATGGCCCCCACCAGCCGGCAGAAAAGAAGAATGACCGCAAGCTGAAGAAAAAAGTGAATGGCGAGACTCAGGTTGTTCATGGCGCCTGCAAATCGAATTCTTCTTAACGGATGCGGATCCTAATGAGATGAATGGCGCAAAACAATACGCTGCGAGAGCAAATGCTCGTTGTGATCATGCCAATGCTCATGCGCGATTGATGTTATCAAACTTGATTCATAAGCAAACTTAATCTTGTGACTTCTGGGAATTCTTGCTCCTTACTGCGGCTGAGATTCACAGTTCGTGCCTGATCGCCCACAAATCGTGAAACACAGGCTTAAACAACGATTCTTTGAGAAAGGGAACGCCGGGTGATCCGCCCGTGCCCTTCTTCGCCCCGATGGTCCGCGCTTGTCATGTCGAGCGAAGTCGAGACATCTCTCGATGTTTGCACGCGTGCAGAAAGGAGAATCAGAGATTCCTCCACTTCGGTCGGAATGACAAACTCAGATCTGGACTCACATTTCGTGACGGATTGCCCACAGGTCGTGGAAGACGGGTTTGAACAGTGATTCCTTTAAGAACGGAACGCCGGGCGACCCGCCCGTGCCCTTCTTCGCCCCGATGGTTCGCTCAACCAGCTTGATGTGCCGGTAACGCCACTCCTGCAGTCCTTCGTCAAAATCGGTCATTAATTCGAAGAGAATCGAGCATTCAGGCGAACTCTTGTAGAGCTTCAGAATTTCCTCCTGAACGCGTTCATCGGGTTCATTTGGTTTGGTCACGTCGCGATTCTTCAAGTCCGTCGGAATCTGCGCGCCACGCGTCATAAGGAAATCGTAGAAATGATCGACCACGCTGCGTTCGCCAAGCAGTTTCTGAACCCGATCGTATCCCGGGAAATCCGGCTTGAGATAATGGAGCGTCGATGCGCGTTTGTATCCCAGCGCGAATTCAATTTCACGAAACTGCACGGATTGAAACCCCGATGCCGTCTCCAGTCGGTCCCGAAAACTTGAAAACGACGAAGGAGTCATCGTTTCAAGAATATCCACCTGGGCGACGAGCACCTTCATGATTGTGCGCACCCGTTTGAATGTGTGAATGGCGCCGAACAGATCCCCCGCAGAAAAATCTCGATTTATCTTTTCAAACTCATGAAGCAACTGTTTGAACCATAACTCATAGGTTTGATGAATGATGATAAAGAGCGTCTCATCATGCTCCGGCGGACTGGAGCGCGGCTTTTGAAGCGTGAGCAGCTTCTCTAGGTCAAGGTAACTCGCATATGTCAGAGGCGGCATAGCTTAGATACTGGATACTAGATGCGGGATGCTCCATGACAAAATCAGATTCTGTATCTGGGGGAGCGCACCTACCGCGGGGACGCAGTCTCGCCGCCTCGCCCAGACAAACGTTGTACCGCCACATCTTTTTCGCGTTCGACTATCGGCAGCCTACTTGAGAGTATCCTTGCAACGGGCATTTCCAATCGAGTCCAAATGGCTGCTGAGGTTAAAAAAGGATATGCAGCTGGAAATCGCGCACGTGTTGTTCACAGATATCGTCGGTTACTCGAAGCTGCCGATCCATCCGCGCTTCCAAAAACTCTGCGAAGAGAAACCAAAGTGAACTCACGCAACTTTTTCGCGGAGCTGAGGCGGCGCAATGTTTACAAGGCAGCGATCGCCTACGCCGTGGTCGCGTGGCTGTTGCTGCAAGCGGCTTCGATTTTATTTCCTACGTTCGAAGCGCCGCCATGGGTGATGAAGGTTTTCGTCGCCGTGATTGTGCTTGGCTTTCCGGTCGCACTGGTCTTTGCCTGGGCGTTTGAGCTGACGCCAGAAGGGCTCAAGCGCACGGAAGATGTCGATGTTAGCAAGTCGATCACGCGCACGACCGGGCGGAAACTAGATTTTTTGATCATCGGCGTCCTGCTGCTCGTCATCGCCGTGCTGATTTTTCAACGACTGCATCCTCATGTTGCGCCCAGTGCCGCTACGGTTTCGGAGAAGAGCCTTGCCGTGCTGCCATTTGAAAATCTGAGTCGCGATCCCGACAATCAGTTTTTTACCGATGGCGTGCAGGATGAGATTTTGAGCGACCTGTCGAAGATCGCCGACCTGCGCGTGATCAGTCGCACCTCGGTGATGGGCGCAAGAAGTCGCCGGTGACCATGCCGCCGCGCAGGAAAGTTGGCGACAGGCGCGCCGCGACCTGGAATCTTTCCTCAAAGAACAGCCGGAAAATTTTCAGCTGATAGGAGATCTCGCGCTGATCAATATGTTTCTCGGTGACAAAGGCGCTGTGGCTCTGTCGGAGCGGGCTATGGCCGCGATCCCCGTCGAGCGAGACGCGCTGCTTGGTCCCTTTCCGATGGAGATCCTCGCCCGGGTAGCGGCGCGCACGGGGGACCCCGACCGGGCAATCGCCGCTTTGGAGAAACTACTCTCCATACCCTACGGAAGCCCACTGGCTGAGGGCGTGCCGCTCACTCCCGCGCTGCTCCGACTCGATCCCATGTTCGATTCGCTCCGGAATGATCAGCGTTTTCAGAAACTCGCAGGTTCCGCAGCACCGAAATGAGTTCGTTATCGCTGTAGCCACGGCCCTGCGGGCCGTCTTCTCCCAACATACAAAAGGAGGAGGCAAATCTGAGATGCACTGGTTGAGCTTCCCAAACGGATCTCGAGGATGATTAACTCAGCGCAGTAGACGTAGTCCCATGAAACGCAAACTCATCTATCTTTTTATTGTGACAGCTCTTGTTGTCTGCGCGGGTTCTGCATTCGCTGGCGACAGAATCGACGTCCCAAAAGTCATCACCAAGTCCGACGCCGAGAAAATTCTGGGCGTGCCGGTCAAAGACGCCAAAGGCCGCAACCAGAACGGCAATGGTGGCTACTACGATTCCGAGTGGAGTTATTATGCAATAAAGGGCGATAAGGCGCTCATATTCGACATTCTCTACGCTGGCAAACCCGGGCTCGCCGCCACGATGTTCTCCGTTCTTCCCGCCGACGGAGGAAAATCAACGCGGATCGAGGGTCTAGGCGATAAAGCCATCTTCTGCCCGAACGAGACTGGCATGGCAATGCTCCACATCCTCAAGGGAAACATCCTCGTCACGATTGGAATCCACAGCCTTCCCGCTAGTGCGGTTCTCGACCCGGAAAAATCGATGGCCACAAAAATCCTTGCGAATCTGTAGTGGGGCTGCCTCAGCGACGAAAGAAGCCCAAAGAGTAGTTGGAGCCAATCTCTGACGATCTGTGAGGGATTGGGATTTCGGAAATCTGTGGATAGATCTCAGCTCATCTGCCGCAAATAGTACTCGTCCCATGCTGCTGGGATGCTCTCCCGTGCCGAGTACGGCCCCGGCTCATAGGCGTGCGAGGAAATGCCTTGCTGGCTCAATTCACACACGTGCCAGTCCTGCTTGTTGACCATGTCCCAAAACTCAGTGGCATCGTCCGGATCGAAATCGGTGTGCTTGAATGCTTCCGGATTAAAGAACCAATCGCAAAAGATCAGTGTTCGTTCCGGTGACTGCGGTTCAAGTTGATGCACCATCACATAATCCGGATGCAGACTCAGCAGCATGTTCGGAAAAATAGAGTAGTAGAAAACGAACCGGAAATCTTCGTCGCCGAAGTTGCCGACGGGCAACGCGCAGGCGTTCCCGCTCATGGTCAGGCTCTTGCTTTTAGCGATACGCATGAATCCGCCCAAGAACGGTCCTTCAGTCAGATCATTTTCCGCCGAATCATACCGTGAGATTTTCGAAAGCTCCGGATGAACACCGGCACAGTGATAACACTCCGAGTAATTTTCAAAGATCAATTTCCAATTGGCTCGCACATCATATTCGATTCGCTTTGCCGAGCGAAGCGCCGGCAGATTCCAGCGCGCAAATTTTCCGGCCAAGGGTTTGAACCATTCCGCCAGTGGCGCAGGGGAATCTGCCAAGTTCACAAAGATGAATCCTTCCCACAGCGCGAGGTTCACCGCGTGCAGTGAATAATCAGCCTTATCAAAGCCCGGCACCTCATCCATGTGGGGAGCACCGATCAATCGCCCATCGAGCGCATACGTCCACGCGTGATAAGGACATTGAATTGCCGCGGACTGGCCGTTTCTAGTTTCCATTAGTCGACTTCCGCGGTGGCGGCACACGTTGTAAAACGCGTGGATCGCTCCGCGTTTATCTCGAACAATGATCAAGCTTTCGCCGGCGACCTCTGCGGTAAGATAATCACCGGCTTGCGCGATCTGACTCTGGTGGCCGACCAACACCCATTGCTCAGAAAAAATCTTCTTTTGCTCGTCCGCAAAAATCTCAGGCAAGACGAAATAGCGTTGCGGCAAGCTCTTGGCGCCGGAAGTGAATGTCTCAATCGTCTTCCGAAATTCTGATGCAACGTTGGTTTGCGTCGATGACATCTGAGAATGCTCCACGCCGCCCGCGCATACGTCAATGCGCTAATCAGATGCGCACCGCGCGCTGATCTCGGCGCTCTTGCCGAGACGAACTCTCTTCGCGTCGATGCCCGTCTTCCTTATCTCAGGACCACTTGGTGAAACTCGTACCAATCGTCGAGATTGTTCAGATTCACCGCGTCTTTCGGGGCGGCAGCGTCATCCGTGATGCCAGACGCACCCAGTACGCCCTTGCGCGTTTCGTCATCATGAATGTAACCACTCACAGCGGCGTTATGCTTTTCAATTGCATCTCGATTCAGCGACTTGGCATTCTTCTTCACCCAGGCTTCGAACTCGGGATAGGTCGGTTTATTTTGTTTGATGTAATCCTTGACCGCCTGCTCTTCGAGTCCGAGCGCAGCACAAGTCATGGCATCAAACCCTCTACCGATACCCGGATAACCGGGCGCGAGTTTGCCCTGCTCTTCAAGTGAAACCTTGAGCCAGAGACGTGGCAGATGCAAAACGCCAAGTGGCCCTGCAACGCCGGAGCTGATCATTGGAACGTATGTGTCGGCCATAGTATGATTTTGTTAATCCTGCCTCGGGCGAATTGCAAATTCCTGCGGCGCTGAGCTGCGTCTTATTCGCTCTCGACGTCCGGCTTCGGTAACGGCGAGGAGATTTCGATTTGTGTGATTTTACTGTCCGGCTCGCGGCTAGCCTCAAGTTCCACTTCCTGCCTGGGATCAGTGCGCGTGCTGAGAAACAGGATCCTGGTGATCTTGCCGTTAACAGTGATCTTGTTAAGGCTCTGATTGAGATTGTTCGCGGTGGTTGCCGCAGCTTGCCAGCTGTCTGCTATTTTCTCTGGAGTAAGCGATGAGGTGCCCGTTTGAACAATTTTTACCTGGTCATCCGCAATTTTTCGCGTCGGCACTCCGGTAGCCTTGAATTCAGGCGTGGCCGGCGTCCAATCGGGTAACACCACCGGTCCCGGTGCTTCGAGCTGTTTCTTCAACGCGGCCTGTAGTTTTTCCTTTTCACGTTTTTCCTGCGCTTCCTGTCGCGCTTCCTCTTCTTTGGCCTGCGAGAGCATCTCAGTAAGTCCCTTTTTCGCGTCCTGCGACGTAGGGTTCTGCTTTTGAAGCTCCTTGGCTTGCTTCTGCATCTCCTGCGCCTCCTTCAACATCTCCTTCAAGTCAGGATCATTCAGCGGATTGTCCTGTGCGCGAAGAAGCGGGGTCAAAAGCAGGCAGCTGATAATGAGAAAACAAAAGAGGCGAGTTTGTGCGTGCATCAGAGCAGAATATCAAGTCTGGCCGGGTCCCTACAATCCAAATGACCCCAGCTAGGCCATGGACCAGCAACCTAAAACGGTACTCGAACAGCGAAAAATCAGGCAGTCGAAAAGAGGTTGGATCATTCGCTTCGCCTTGGTTGACGATATCGGATACTACGATATCGTAATATTCTATGAAGGCTTACTTTATGATATGGGCGTTGAGTTTGACTTTGGTTCAAGTGGTATTGCCTGGAGAAACGGGCACAGCGGCAGTCGAACAGCGGACGCAATCGTTCACGATTGGGTTAAATGGCTCCGTCGCGGATGTGACGCCGCTTTTTGGACCGGTACGCGAGGCAGAGTGGGCGCCAGATTGGTCGCCGCGTTTCATTTACCCAGCACAGGGCGTACAACGCGAGGGCGCCATGTTCATTACAACAACGGGCGACGGTAAGGAACGACTCTGGCTTCTCACGACATACGACGTTAAGAAAGGTCGGGTGGAGTATGTAGTTTTGATACCGGGGTTCGCGGCTAACGAGATCAAGATCCGCGTTGTTCCCGACGGCGAACAGCACTGCAAAGCGACGATAACGTATCGGCGTTCCGCGTTGGCGCCGGAAGCGAATGAGGAGGTCGCCAAACTGGACGCGCATTGGGCGGAGGAACAGCGGATTCATTGGGAAACGGCTATCAACGAAGCGCTGGCGAAGGGCGGCATCCATGACTGACGTAGAATTGACGCGCGCACTTGAGCGAGGTGAGATCAAGGATTTCCATCATGCTTCGCATTTGCATGTAGTGTGGGTCTATCTCGCTGAGTCCTCATCGGTGCAGCAAGCTGCGATTAAGATGCGCGATACGTTGCGCCAATTCGCTGCGGCCGCCGGCAGGCCGAAAAAGTATCATGAGACAATTACGTTGTTTTGGGTGCATCTTCTCTCACGCGCGTACGCAGCCAGCCACGGAGAGCCACTCGAAGACATCGTGCATGCAAATCCGCAATTGTTGGAAAAGAATTTTCCACTTGTTTATTATTCGCGCGAAAGGCTTTTCAGCGACGAAGCGCGAACTTCATGGGTAGAGCCGGATTTGAAGCCGTTTTTAATCGATGCCATTGCGACTTGTTCACCCAGTCCACCGCGCGACGCACAGAATCGGTCTTTATCTTGACGACCTTAGGGAACACGGGTTGACGCAGGGCGAAGCGCATGTTCTAGGACTGCTGGCTCATTCCAGCTGGGCCAACGTGGCCGATCTCCATCGCGGCCTTGCGCATAAGAGATCGACTTTAACCAGCATTCTGGATCGACTGGCAAGGCGCGGGTTGATCACGCGCACAGTCGGCGAAACAGACCGCCGCACTTTCGTCGTGAAACTAACCGCGAAGGGGCAAAAACTGGCGCGGCGCGTCCAGCGTCATTTATCCGCGTTGGAACGCGCCGTCGTCTATCGCGTTAGCGCCGCCGATATCAAGGGTTTCAACAAGGTCGTCGCCGCCTTGGAACAGGAAGCGCATCGGCGCGTTGGCTCCGGAGGCCCCTCAGGTAAGTCGCAAGCATAAGAAAGCAGCTTGTTAAACTCGATCGCCTAATGCCCTCAAGGTTTCTGGCGCCTCAAATTGGATTCAAGATCCCATCGTCACCAAGGGCGACCGAGCAAAACTGCGAGTGCCAGGATTCCGATCAAGACAAGAGTGACGAGCGTGGCGTAAAGAATTCGATCTTGCAGCCGAGCACGTCTTGCCGCTGCAGAATAGGGAATTCTCGTGAACGTGACCATCGTATAGAGCGGCAGATAAATTCCGTGCAGTACGGCTTCGAGCGCATGGTCCAGTTTCTTTTTTGCCCGAAATGTTTTGGAGGCGGTCTTATCGCGCATCTCGATAAAGTTACCGATGGCTAGATTAGCGAGAGCGTCGGCATTTTCTTTTCGACGCTGGAAATATTCGGCGAACGCGCGCTCGCGATTATCCGGTGCGTATTGTAGGCATTCGTCAAGCACGACACAATCTTCAAACGCGGCGTTCATTCCCTGGCCATAAAACGGCACGACTGCATGCGCAGCGTCGCCTACCAGGCAAACTTTGTCGCGGTAGAACCACGGCGCGCAACGAATCGTAACAAGTGAACCGGTTGGGTTGTCCTTGAAATCTTCGAGCAGCGTCGGCATGAGCGGAACGGCGTCAGGAAATTCTTCATCGAAAAATCGGCGGACATCGTCATCCGTCTTGGTTGTGGCGAAGCTTCGCGGGCCTTCGAATTCCCAGAAGAGCGTACAGGTGAATGAGCCGTCCGGATTTGGGAGCGCGATCATCATGAAACTTTTGCGCGGCCAGATGTGAAGCGCGTTTTTCTCCAGTCGCCACGACCCATCCGGCGCAGGTGGGATGGTCAGCTCTTTGTAACCATGTGCGAGATAACTCTCGTCGTATTGGAAATTGTCGGTCTTTCGTTGCATCGACGCGCGCACAGCGGAGAACGCGCCATCCACCCCGATCACTGCATCGCTACGCACGGTCAATTTGCCGGTCTCAGTTTCCAAATGGCAGGCCGATTCGTCCAGATCGACATCGGTGCATTTGTGATTGAAATGGACGCGCACGTTGGAACGCTGTGCCGCTTCGATTACGGTCGTGTTAAGCGAAGCGCGGCCGATCGAATTGATGCATTTCCTGGGATCCACATCATAGGGTGCGAAATGCAATGCGCCGGATTTATCATGAATCATTCGGCCGCGCATTGGGATCGCGTGCCGTAACGCTTCGTCAGCGATCCCGATCTGTTCGAGGGCATGAATCCCGCGTGTTGAAATCGCCAGATTAATCGAGCGGCCGCCAACAATGTTGCCTTCACGCGGATCGGCTCGGCGTTCGTATAGTTCCACATCAAACCCGCGGCGCCCCAAATACGCAGCTAGCAAACCACCTGCTAGACCGCTGCCGATCAGGATGAACTTCGTTGGCATCTACCAGTTTCTTAACCGCGGATAACGCAGATTTCACGGATATTTACTGAAGTGTTTCAGTTCTGGTCGCCTGAAGCTTTTTCAGTTTCCGGTTTTCGTGTACACAAGCTTTGTATGAATTGGTGTTTTATTGTTTTGCTTGCAGCGTTAGCGTTGAGGCTTTCATTGGCGGCAGAGCAGGAATCTCAGCAACAATCGAGGAGCCCAACACGGCAACCGAGTCCCGAAATGCACAAGCTCTTCAGCGCATTTTTAGGGACATGGCAGGTCACGGAAAAGATCGAGTCGAGCGAAACGATGCCGACCGGCGGCATAGGCGAAGGTGAGGAAATCTATCGTGCGGGTCCCGGAAACGCTTCATTGATTGAGGAGATTCACTTGCAGGAACCCACCGGGAAAATTTCCGGCTTGGGTGTTGGATGGTGGGACGAGAAAGGGCAAGGATACAAAGCCGTCTGGTGCGACAGTGAAAATCCACGAGGTTGCATTCTCATGGCGCATTTGGCGAAGTGGGAGGGCGATCAATTCGTCTTGCGCGACGAGTTCGAGAAAGGCGGAAAAAAATTCAATTTTAAGGAAGTCTTTTCCGAAATCACCCCGAGTTCCTTTACGCAAACGCTGTATCAGGGTGAAGCGGGCAAAGAACTGAAGCGATTACTTACCATTCACGCGACGAGATCGGAGAAACAACCTTAGAGAATGCCCACCAGCATACGCTATTGCGTCGTCGACTGGCTTGAACCGCCGCTCGCAGCGCGCTCATTGCGTGCCGAGCTAACGTCATTGGTCTTGTTTTTTGTCACGCTTTCTGACTTCGGCTTGGCTGGTTCGTAATCCTGCAACCATGCACTCCACTGCATGTTCTCTTTCCATGCCGTGATCCCGGAATGCCCATAGTGCTGTTCGAGTTCGTACTCGTCGTCTTTTATGATGGGACACCAGAAAAGTCGGCCAGCTCTTCGCCAGCCATCGAGGATGATGCCGTCCTTGAAAGGCTGGTTACACGCAGTGATCACCAGGCAATTGTTCTCGCTGGACGTGTGATCGTAGGCCACGCCCCAGTGAAGCACCAGCGTCCTGGGTTTGAGTTCTTTCAAACGCGCTCCGATATCTGCGGCCCAATGGCCGCACCAGCCACGTTTTCGCAGTCCGACGTTGACGAGGAATGCTTGAAACTCCGGGTTTAGCACGATGTGATAGTCGCGTGCGAGATTGCGCGCGGTAGTGTGAGCGGTCACGGAGATTTGCTCAGCCTCAGCGGGATCGACATCAGGCCCCAGCGCTGTTAACGCCTTGGTCAGATCCCTTATCGACCGCTCGTCTTTAGCCCAGGCGGGATGGATCAGAATGAGGAATACAACAATCCAAAAACTGCGGGGTATCATTATTTTCATTCGCTGGTCAGGCTTTTCGCATCTCTCGAGTCCAATTGCAACGATAACCACATGCTTAGTGGAGGGCTTAGCGGAAATAGCCTCATTTTCGGCGCATCCCAAGAATGCTCACAAAAAAACTGGAGAAGACTGTTTGAAAGCCAAGGGCGACGAGCGTTGCGCCGGGCACAACGAGCCGCATCGTGCGAGCGTAATCCAGGTGCCCAAATCCGGTGAGCCACCATTGCCACACTGCCGCCAGCAGCAAACAGCCTCCCGCGATGATCGCGAGCGCTGCAACGACCAGTCCTTTTTCCAAATTCACGACTTCGAAAAAGCGCTCCAACTGCCGGTCTGGTGGAAGGAACCCTTCGGTAACTGCGAACGTTTTAGCAAAGAGGGCGAAAAGGATCCACTGATAGCCGCACAAGATGGCGAGGCTTGCGAACAACAACGTATGAGCGTCAAAGGTGCTATGCCCGATCCGCAATCCGGGCATGGCGACCAAATAACCAAGCAGACCAAAGGCAATGAAGGCGCCCCCAGGAATCAGAAACAACCAACGCGGGCTGCACATCAAAAAATAACGAAATGTGCGCCAGCCGTCTCGAAATGTTTTGAGGTGCGGCGCATGCGATGTGCGTCCGTCGCGGTGCAGAGTAATAGGAACCTCAGCGATTTTTTCGCCGCACAAGCTGGCTTTAATGATCATTTCCGTGGCGAACTCCATACCAGTGCAACGCTGGTCAAGCCGTTCGTACATGGCTTTGGTAAAGCCGCGCAGACCGCAATAAACATCGTTGATCGGCGCGCGGAACCATTTCCGTGCGAGAAAAGAGAAAACTGGATTGCCAATCCAGCGATGTAAAAACGGCATCGCGCCAGGCTGAATGGAACCACCGCCGGCGGGAAGGCGGCATCCCTGGACGAGGTCGAATCCTTCTCGCAATTTTTCTACGATCTTCGGAAGCTCGAGAAAATCATAGCTGTCGTCTGCGTCCCCTATGATGATGAATCGGCCGTTCGCTGCAGCGATTCCTCCCATCAATGCGCTGCCATAGCCTGGTTCTTTGACCGGTACGACGCGCGCTCCCTCACGTTCAGCGATGGTTCGAGACAAATCGGCGCTCCCATTATCCGCCACCAGAATTTCACCCGCGATGTTATGCTCCTGGAAAGCTTGCCGAGCTTTCTCAATGCAGCGTGCCAAAGTATCCTGCTCATTAAGGCAGGGAATCACGACTGATACTTCGAGAGGCGCTGTCTGACCTGCGAACTGCATTGGTTCTTCTTTTACAGCACAGACGCTTCAAAATCACTCTCCAATCACCAATGCCCGCATTCGGTGCGCGCGAATGCCGCTCGTTTTTAACCGAGGTTAGTGATACCTATGGCGTTTTGCCTACATGCATCTCCGACAGCTTCTCTATTGCGTAGTAATGATGGGGATTTTCGGTGTCGTGGCGAAAACCGCTCCGCGCCACTGGCGCGATTTGTGGCAAAAATTCGTGCGCGGTCTTTCCGCGCTAGCTCGTCACAAGACTTTGAGTTGGGTTGCGCTGGGCGTATTCGTGTTGGTGTTAAGACTGGCGTTGCTTCCAATTTGGCCGATCCCGGAACCAACGATCTATGACGAATTTAGTTACCTGCTCCAAGCAGATACCTTCGCGCATGGTCGACTGACCAACCCCACGCATCCGCTCTGGCAGTTCTTCGAGAGTCCTTACATCATTCAACAGCCAAGCTACGCTTCGCGTTACCCACCCGCACAAAGCCTTGTCATGGCTCTCGGGCAGGTGATCTTCGGCCACCCATGGTTTGGGGTGTGGTTGAGTGCCGGCCTGCTGGCTGCGGCACTTTGCTGGGCGCTCCAAGGATGGCTGCCGCCGGGATGGGCGCTATTCGGAGCGTTCATCGGTCTGGATCTTTGCCTTTTTAGTTATTGGATGAATAGCTACTGGGGAGGTGCAGTGACGGCAATCGGTGGAGCGCTTGTTACTGGCGCATGGGTGCGCATCATGCGGGCAAAACGGTGGGGTTACGCGTGGGTTTTTGGAATTGGCGCGGTGATTCTCATGCTGGCGCGACCCTTTGAAGGGCTGTTGCTCGTTGTGCCAGCACTCATCACTTTGGTCATAGCAAACCGCACGTTACGTGTATGGCTGCCGATTATCCTGACCGGACTCGCAGGCGCTTCGTGGCTTATGTATGATAACTATCGAGTCACCGGTCATGCGCTTCAGCTGCCGTACCGGCAATATTATGAGGATTACGAGACAGTGCCGCCCTTTTCGTTCATGCCGTTATCCACGACGCCGCCAAACTTTCGACGCTTCGACATTGAACTTTGGACACGACAAACCTACGACCGCGTGCGGAGTTGGCGTGTCTTCGTTGACCGTCCTTTGGATTGGCTGACTCTGCTGCGATACTATTACGGCAACCTGATTTGGCTGCTGCCGATGGCGCTGTGCGTACCATATCTGTGGCATTCTAAAAGGACGCGGTATCCGGCAATCCTTGTGGGAGTGATCGGGGCAGCATCGCTTATCGAGGTGTGGTGGTATCCGCATTACGGAGCGCCGTTTCTCGCGGCGTTGTTGATACTGGTAGCACAGTCGATGCGTTATCTCAGGCAATGGAAGTATCATGGGCGGGAGATGGGTTGTTTCCTGGTTAGTGCCTTGCCGGCCGCGGTCCTGCTGGTGATGATCACGTCCAAATCCGAGGCGATTGCGACACACCAGACCGTGGAGAGCTTCCAATGGAAAAACGTATTAAAGAGAACCGTTGAACAAGAGTTGCTGAAGAATCACCCGGGGCGGCATGTGATTCTCGTGCGCCAGACTGTGGGAACCGGTCAGAGCGAAGAATGGGTTTACAACCCGGCGAACATTGATGCCGCTCCGGTAATCTGGGCGCGGGACCTGGGCCAAACGGAGAATGAAAAACTCCGCGGTTACTACGCCGGACGTTCCCTTTGGCTTTTCAAACCCGATCAGTCGATGAACCTGAGCCCGTACTAGTGGGCCTCACAAACCATCGCCGAAGCTGTTTTTGTTGGCAACGCTGCGCGCAAAGCGCACTCTAAATATCACCAAATGAAAAACCGATTTCGCTACCTATTCATTCCGCTTATTTGCATTTTCACAATCGTACAACCGCTGACTGCTCAAGAAGCGAAGCCTGGCAAGCCGAAGCAGTTTATCTACGTGTTAAGGCTGGTGCCGCAGCTCTATGCGGATTCAGCTTGGACGAAAGAAGATACGGCCACGCTGGAGCGGCATTTCGGTCGGTTTCAGGAGGCCACGAAGTCTGGTCAATTGATTCTCGCGGGGCGAACATCAGAACCAGGCGACAAGACATTTGGCATTGCCATTTTTGAGGCGCCCGATGAAGACGCAGCGAGAAAGTTCATGCAAGAAGATCCGGCCGTCGTCGGCGGATTGATGACGGCGGAGTTGCACCCATTTGCCGTCACGCTTCAACGCAAGAATCCGTAGGCAAGTTTTCAGGGCAATCTGTGCAGCGTTAACTCTTCCGGCACTGAAACTACAAGCGAGGTAATCTTGCCCGCTGCGTCTTTGACGAAGCGAAACGTGCGATCCGAGTCTTGCTCGAAAAAGATTGTTTCTGATTCGGGCCGCACCGTGATTCGCTCTCCCAGCCAGGTAGTTTGCAGCTGATCGCCAGCGACGACCAACTCGATCGTGAACCGATCATCAAGCCGGTAGTTGCCTGCATACGAACGCAGAATCGAAGGATCGAGTGCGATGGCCGTATGGGGGCGGGGCGCCAGCGACGGAATATAGAAGCCAGCAATATGTTTTGCAATGTAACTGACGCCGGCACCGGCTCGGTTACACAACACCGCGACTGCTAGGCGATCGTCTGGGTAACGCGCAATGTAAGCGGCAAAGCCCTGCCAGGCGCCGCCATGCTCAAAGACGCGGTGGTTTGAATCGCCCCGTGTTACTCGCCACCCAAAACCATATGGAGCAGTGCTGCTGTTGTTGAGTCTTACAGGGGTCCACATTTGCTCATAGGCGGCATGGCTTAATAGCTTCCCGGTTTCCAGCGCTTCATCCCATTTCGCGAGGTCTTCGATGGTGAAATACAGGCTGCCGTCCGCAGTAGTGTTCACGCTCGGTGAAACCCATTGCTGATTCTTGAGAACTTCATCCTTGAGAACGTAGCCGGCTGCGCGATTCGGGATGATGTCGGTTTCGCTAATCACGCGCGCGTGCTTCATGTCCAGCGGCTCGAAAACTCGTTTCTGTAAAAGGTCGCCCCAGAGTTCGCTGCTCACCTTGTGGATAAGAATACCTAACGTGACGTACCCCAGATTGCTGTAACTCCATTTCTCTGCAGGGCCGAAGCCAAGGGGCTGTGCGGTAATCATCTTCAGCAGCTCATCCTCAGTATAGTCTCGTTGGAGCGAAAAGTTCTGCGGATAATCGCCAAGCCCGGAAGTGTGCGTGAGCAAATGCCGCACAGTGATGCCAGACCAATTCGCCGGGACGGTTAGGTATTTCGAGATCGGGTCATCGAGAGCCAATTTTTGCTCCTCGACGAGCAGCATCACTGCCATCGCAGTGAATTGTTTGCCGATCGATCCAGATCGAAAGACCGTTTGCGGTTTCACGGGCACATTGTGTTCCAGATTGGCGATGCCATAACCGGCTGCGAGCACGAGTTTGCCGTTGTGGCGGACCATCAGAGCGCACCCAGGAACCTGCTTTTTCTTGAGATACGCATTTACAAAATCGCCGACGCGATCCGCCGCTCCGGTGATGGTCGTCGTTCGAAGCACTGACGCGGCCAGCAATGAGGCTGCGATTACCTTCATTCTTCGGCAAGTATTCGCGCGAAACGCCAGACTTCGTGGAAAGTATTATAGAGAGGTGTAGGAGCGACTCGGATCACGTTCGGTTCGCGAAAATCGCATTTCACGCCCGCCGCCTGGAGTTTGCTGAACAATTCTTTCGGGTGCTCGTGTGCAAGGATCGATAATTGGCAACCGCGCTCATCAGAATTGCGTGGTGTGACCACAGTAAATTTTTTCGACCCAATTTCCATTAACAGGAATTCGAGATAACCGGTAAGCTTGATGGACTTGGCGCGCAGCGGTTCCATTCCGCCCGCGCCATCGAAGATCGCGAGCGAGGCGCGTAATGGTGCCATCGCGAAAATCGGCGGATTGCTGATCTGCCAGCCGTCGGCCGACGCAACCGGGATGAATTCCGGTTCCAGATGAAATCGAAACCGCGTGTTTGGATCGTTGCCGAACCAACCCGCGAGTCGCGGCAGTTTCGTATTGGTCGCGTGACGCTCGTGCACGAATGCTCCCGCAACTGCTCCGGGGCCGGCGTTCAGATATTTATACGAACACCAGACAGCGAAATCGACGTTCCAATCGTGCAACGTCAGCGGCACGTTCCCGACGGCATGGGCAAGGTCGAACCCAACGACGGTGCCACGTTTTAGCGCTGCGGCCGTGATTTCCTCGATATCGAACAATTGACCCGTGAAAAAGTTCACGCCGGCAACCATCACCACTGCGAGTTGATTCGCGTTCTTCTCGATTAGATCGATGATGTCTTCTGCTCTAATTGTGAACTGGCTCTTACGCGGTCGTGCGAGAATAAGCGCGTCTCTTGGATCGAGTCCATGATGCACGATCTGCGTTTTAATTGCATAGGTGTCGGAAGGAAACGCCGGCTCCTCCATCAAGATTTTGAAGCGCGACCTGGTTGGCCGATAAAACGTCGCCATCATCAGATGGAGGTTCACCGTAAGGCTGTTCATGCAGATCACCTCCAGCGGTTTCGCGCCAACGAGCCGCGCGGTCGGTTCGCGCAACGCTTCGTGATAAGTGTACCATGGCGTGCCGGTTGCGTGATGAGCATCGACACCAAGCCTCGCCCAGTTGTCTAACTCTTGGTCGACAATCGCTTGGGCCGATTTTGGCATCAGGCCTAACGAATTACCGGCAAAATAGATCAGCGGCTTCCCATCTTTGCCGAGCGGAAGATAAAATTTCTCCCGAAAATCCCGCAGCGGGTCCTCGGAATCGAGTTGCAGTGCGAAATTTTCGTCGGCAGAGAAAGTCATTAGCCGCAGATTACGCAGATTTTACAGATTCAAAGAAAAGAATGATATCTGCGAGTCATCCCGAGTCGCATTAGACGACGAGGGACCTCACATTCTCGTTGTGGATCACGCTGCATTTCTCGTGTGGCACGCGTGATCGAGTGAGATCCTTCACCGTCTTCGCGGTTCAGGATGACGGCCCCGTTTAGGGCATTTGCATAAATTCGATTGTCGTGCCGTCTGGATCGCGGACGTATACGACCCGCTTCCCGGCGTTCGGACCCGACTGAAGAGTCTGCGGTTTCCCAGCAGCTTTCCAACCGGACGCGTTAATCGCCCTCAAAATCGCATCGAGATCATCGACGATGAGCGCGACGTGCACGGAACCGACATCGCAGGACCGAAGATCGACATGCCGCTTACGCTCGGGCGGCGCGAGATACTCCAACAATTCGATCTTGTGACCGCCCGGTGCTTTCACCACTGCAAGCTTGATCTCAGCACCTGCAACTCCTGTGATCTCACTGGCCATTTCGGCAGTTTGATGCGCGGTATGCGAAGGCTCGAAGCCGAGAACATCGCGCCAAAACGCCAGCGCCCGCTCGAGATTCGAGACCGTGATGCCTGTGTGGTCAGCGGCAAGAATGCGAAATGGAGACCTCATAATCGTGCTCATGCTCGTGATCGTGACCGAAGTAACAGAGGTTTGACGCGAGGGCGCGTCAAACGGCACGCGAGGCGCACGCGCTCCCTAGAATCATTTGGGCGCTGCGATCACTTTGAGCTCAATCGCAATCGGCGTGGGCAACGCGCCGATCTCAATTGTCGTACGCGTGGGGTTTGGTTTACCGTCACCGGAAAAATATTGCGCGTAAAGCTTGTTGTACGCCGGGAAATCCTTTTTCATGTTTGTCAGGAACACGGTGACATCGACAATGTCGTTCCAGCTCGCGCCAGAGTCTTCGAGCACGAGGCGCACATTTTCAAACACAGCGCGACATTGTGTTTCAATATCGTAGCTGACCATGTGGCCTGTTGAATTGAGTGTCACGCCGGGGATTTCCTTGCTGCCACGTTTGCGTGGACCGATGCCGGACAAAAACAATAGGTTTCCAACGCGCTTCGCATGCGGGAACGCGCCCACCGGCTCGGGCGCGCGTGAGCTCTCGACATTTTTATTCATCGATTGGCTTTGGCTGACTTTACCGAGAGGGCCTTCATAAATTGTTCTGAATCAGAAACCCATCCAAGAAGCGCCTCAGCGTTCAACAGCGAAGCCTCATGATTTGTCCTTTGTAAATCGTGTCCAATCGGTTCGCTCATGCAATCGCCTAGCAGCACGCAAAGATAATCTCGAAACATTGCGTCGCGCACCGTTGATTCCACGCAGATGCTCGTCGTGACGCCGGTGACAATCAGGTATTTGATTCCAAACTTCTTCAGCGTCGCGTCTAGATCGGTATTATAAAAACCGCTAAACCTTGTCTTGTAGATAACGATGTCACTGACCTGCGGCTTCAACTCGGGGACAATGTCGGTGTCCCACGTGTCGCGGATTAGCATGCGGCTTTCACGACCGTCGGGCGCGATGATTTTCTGACCAACGCCCAATTTCAAGTGACGTGTTCGATTCACGGAATCGGTTTCGCCGAGATCGGAAAGGTCGGGTCGATAACCCATCTTTAGGTAGATGATTTTTAACCCCGCCCGGCGCGCTGCCGCCAGCACCCTTGCGGTGGGGGCGATAGCTTTCTGCGCCCCGGAAATATCGACTCCGGCGCGGTCGAACATTCCGCCCTTAGCAGCAAAATCGTTCTCCATATCCACAACGATGATCGCACTTCGAGCCGGATCGATCGCAATCGGCTCTGGTTTAGCATCGAGAATGACCAATTCGTTGTTTGGTTCCACAACGCAATCCGCAGTGCTTGCAATATAGAGTTGAGCCCCGACTAATCCGACGAAGGTGAATCTGCCGATCAGGCTTTGCATTATCGCGACATCCTACGCTTTTCCTGTCGTCCTAAAAAGAAGGATCGGGGCGCCCGAGCTTTCAATGGTTTCGCTGATTTTGTTTTCTAACGCGCGGCTCTTTATTTCGGCTGCAGTTTCTGCGCGCGCCACGGCAGCACTTCCGCTGTAAAAATGGAATTATCTTTATCAACTGCGAGGGAATGCGGATCGAAATGCCGTCCCTTGTCTGGTGCTGGTCCGTCAAGCGCGCCGACGACCTTACCATCGCGGTCGATCTTCAGAATCCGGCCAGCAATCGCGTCCGACATATAGATAAGATGGTCGGGCGTGACAAAGAGTCCAAAGGGATGACCGACCTTCCATTCGCGGAGGTAACGACCGTTTAGGTCGAAAATTTGGATACGTGCGTTCTCGCGGTCACCCACGTAAACCTGATCGCCATCGACTGCGATAGAGTGCGGGAGGTCGAATTGCCCCGGGCCACTGCCTTTCATTCCCCAGCCAAGGACCCGGTTTCCGAATTTGTTGAACTTCAATACGCGCGAATTGCCTTCGCCATCGGCGACATAAATATTGCCTTCGCGATCAAAAGCGACGTCGGTCGGTTGATTAAAATGCCCAACATCGTCGCCTGGTGTCCGCATTCGGCCTAACGACAACAACACCCGGCCTTCGGGGCTGAGCTTCAAAACCACGTGCGAGCCGACATCGGTCGTCCAAATGTTGTCCTCGGCATCCACCCGCACAGTGTGGGCGGTAACAAAAAGATCATCAGCGATACTGCGAAGATACTTTCCGGAAGCGTCAAACTCCATCAACGGATGTTTGCCGCGATGAAACACGTAGATATGGCCCTTGGAGTTTACTGCGACACCAGCGACCTCGACGAAATGTTCACCCGCAGGCAACTGAAAGAAATCGGGAACGGCTTCGTAATTGAGCTTGGGAATGGCTTCCTCAGAACGGCACGGAAAAATCGAACCCGCGATGAACAGAGCGGCTAGAATAGCAAGTCGCAGCCACTGGATGTGCACACACATAATTGATGGCGCGCGCATGGGAGCCATCGACCTTAACACTGCATGCATACTTTTCCAAAGAGTGACAGATACGCTCGCGAATAGAGTTGTTTCGTGATTCATGGTTTAGGGCACGGTTCTGCGAATGATGAACGCATGGTCTGCTCGCTCGAAGCCGACTCTGGGGTAATATCCCATCGTTTCGGGCGCCGATAGCAGAACAAGCTGACATTGCGGCCCGATATGTTGACGCACGCAGTCGATCAGCGAACGCCCAATGCCGGAGCGCTGGTAAGAGCGATCCACCGCAAGGTCGGAGAGGTAACAGACCCACGCATAGTCGGTAAAGCAGCGCGCTATACCGACCAGGACGCTCTCCTCCCACGCCGAGACGACGAGGTTTGCATTTGCCAGCATCCGTTTCATTCGACCCAGATCATTAATCGGACGCCGCATGCCGGCGCGTCGATAAACGCCGGCGAGCTCTTCTACGGTCAGTGATTGGTTAACCGAAAGTCGCATTTTGACCTCGTATTAGGAATAGGGTTTACATTCGCTTTTAGGAAAGCCGGATTCCACGACGACGCCCATTCATTTCTGATCTTCCGGACGATCAGATGACTTGATCGCGCCGAATGCGGCATAACAAAGATGCTTGTGCAGAATCTCGACCTCGTCGAACCCAACTTCGCATAACAAGTCCAATTGAAAGAGCAGCGGACGAGGCGTGTCCTGTTGCGCAATTTCGGTTGTGACCAACCGGACTAGTTGTTCACCGCCAAGCTGCTTCAAGTATGTTTGGTAGTGCTCCCAGATGATATTCTGAATAAAAGGATTCGCGTGCTCGATCAGATCCACAATCCAGAGCGAGCCGCCTGGTTGCAATGAGCGATAGAACTTGTGGAAGACGGATTTCCATTCGGACTCCTGCCGAAGATGATGAAGAACGCTGCCCGCCAAGATTAAATCAAACGATGACTGACCGAGCTCCACGTCTCGAACATCAGCTTGGATCGCCAAGACTCGACCGGTCGTCGCCGCCTGCACACGCTGGAGTGCGCGGTCGAGCATCGCGCGGCTTAGATCAATCAGCGTGACGTCCAAATTTGGGAGGCGTTTCAGTAGCTTGAGCGTGTAGTTGCCGGCGCCGCATCCCACATCGAGAACGTGTGTTGCACTGGGGCTGAGCGCCGCTGCCGCCTGCGCCACAAGCTCAAGACAAAGCGGGGCATCGATGGTGGCCGATTGCCCGGTTTGCAAATTGGAAAATTGGTCAACGGCAGTGTCAAAGCGCTGCCGGATTTGTTCGACGGTTGCTTTCATCTTTCGGCTCAAGGTTCGTGCTGATAATTCGAGACTTCGATAAGATTTGAATCGGGGTCGCGAAAGTAAATGGAAGTGATCGGACCGAGCGCGCCAGTACGGGAGACGGGTCCCACGATAATCGCGATGCCGTACCCCACCAAGTAGGCTGCTGCCTCAGATAGCGGAGTTTTGGTGACAAAGCAGAGGTCGGCTGCGCCAATCGTCGGATGCGCGGCATGTGGCTCGATCGGCGAATCCGCTCGATGCAAGTTGATTTTTTGCTCACCGAATCTGAGCGCCCGTCGGTCGTCGCCGAAGCGCACCACTTCCATCCCGAGAACGCGAGAATAAAAATCGCAGGTCATCTCAACGTCGGTCACGGTCAATACAACGTGATCAATGCGATCGATGCGGATCATATTGCAGCGCTAGATCCAGTTCACTCCGAGTCTTCGAATATCACATCCGTATATGCGGTACGATCTTCGAAGCACAAATTGACCGTCCGTACCTGCGAACGGGTCCTGTGGATTACACCTGCTGGAATTGTGAGTGCCTCTCCCCGCTTTAGCCGCAATGTTTGTCCTGTGGCGAGATCGATCTCCAGTTCGCTTCCAGGACGAGAAAACACTCATCCGAGCGCGGATGCTGATGCCAGCGGAATTCTCCCCGCATTACTGCGAGCCGAATGCAATGGTTGTTTACCTTAAGGACGACGAAATTTTTGTAGGCTTGCTCGACCGAAGCGGCTTCCCGTTTCAGATCTACAATCGTCAATGGAGGAAACAACGCTTCCTCGACGTGAGTGACGGAATCTTCATTCCGCCGACTTCTATAATCTGTCATAGGCGTTTAGATGGTTGTCGGACCAACTCGCGGCACGGTCTCGTGCTACTCTGTTGAATTCGGGGTTTTTCGTCAGGTGAATGGTTCGCTAGCGAACCGGGTGATTCGCCCGCCTTGACCCTGTTCCGCTGTCCGGATAAGACCAATGCTACCCCGGCCAAAATGATGATCATTGCGGAAATCTCTGTCACCGTTATGGACTCTCCCAAGATTGGAGCTGCTAGCGCGACTGCCACAATCGGATTCACGAAAGCGTAGCTAGTCGCGAGTGTTGGGCGAAGATGACGAACTAGATAGACGTATGCGCTGTATGCGATCAACGAGCCAAAAACGATCAAGTAAGCGAAACTGAGCAGCGATGCGAGCGGAGGAAAAGTGCGAAGGCGGTCACCTTTCAAAATGCTCAGCAAAACCAGCATTCCTCCACCTGCGAGCATCTCAGCAGCGCTTCCCATGAGACCATCCGGTAACGATAACCGGCTGCTCCACACCGAGCCCAGAGCAAAGCTCGCCGAGGCAAATAAGAGAACGGTTGCAGCGGTTGGACTTCCTCGAAGACCGGCATTGAGATGTAGAAGAACGATGCCCAGAGTACCAAGGGTTAATCCAGTCCATTCCAGTCCGGCCGGCCACTTCCCCCAAAGACCCGCAAATATGGCCGCCCAGAGCGGTACGGAAGCAACAACCAGTGCGGCGAGTCCCGATCCAATTCGCTGTTCAGAGAATGCGAGGCCACCATTTCCAAGGACAAGCATCAGCAGACCGGCCACCGCGGCGGCACGCCACTGGACCACGCTTGGCGTCCTGCGACCGCGGATGCGCAGAAAGGAATACAGCACAATGCCCGCAATCAAGAACCTCCAACCTGTCATCATCAAAGGCGGAATATCTCGAACGGCCACGCGAATTGCCAGGTAGGTCGAGCCCCAGACGAAATAGACGGTCAAAAGAGCCGCGATTCCGATGGAGCCGTGTGTCAAAATTCTGCCGGCATAATTTTTCCCGCAGCCCAGCAAACCGAAGAGAAAAACCGTCATGAGCGGGCTGAGTTTAGTGGTTTCGCCATGGCGCTAAGCTGTGTTCCAAACCAATTTTGTTCGCTCCCCGTGAACTCGAAGCCAAACGCTTCGTACAGTCGAATGGCTCGTGTCAAAAACGGCGTGGTGTCGAGAATCAGGCGCTTGTATCCATTGGCGCAGGCGAAATTTTCGACGCACGCCAGCAACAATTTTCCAATTCCGTGGCCTCGCATGGTGGGGCGCACAGCCATGCTGCGGATGTGTAATGCTTCGCCTTCGAGGCGAGCGGATACGGTTCCCACGATTACATTCCCGTGAAGGGCCACCCATACCGTCCAGCGTTTTATCCGGTTTTCTATCTCACGCTTCCCTGGCGTGGTGATGGCAAATGCTTCGGGCGTATAAGCGCGCTCGTACTCCCGAAATGATTCGCGAAGGAGCGACTCGATTGCCGCAGAATCGCGCTGTTTTGCTCTGCGTATCCGAACGACGGATTGAGGCCGGGTTGTTTTGCTTACCTTGGAAACTGATGGAGTCATTGCAGTTTAAGGATTTGCGGCCAGCACACGATCGCCATCGCTCGCGGGATGTGAGATGACAATAAATTCAAGATCGTCTTCGGATGCGTTTGCTATTTGGTGAACGACGCCCGGCGCAATCTCGGCGCCTTCTTGCTGCCGCAGGACCTCCGCTTTGCCCGCGACTTCAAGGCTCGCCGTTCCCGAGATCACGAAAAAGAATTGCCGCGCTTTCGTATGATAGTGTCGTGCCACCGAAGCACCGGGAGACATTTGCTCCTGGATCACGCTCAATTCGTCGCGTTTGACCAGATGCCACCCATGGCATCTTTTCCCCCATTGATAATGCTGTGCGGTCTTCCTGCTAATCACAGTTCAGTTCATCACTTCACTTTGTAGGAAACGACCTCGTTTCTATAGTTGACTAAATCAACTAAATAGTTGACGTTGTCAACAATGAAACCGGACCGCCAAAAAGTTACCGATCCCATTGAAGCGGTGCGCCATTTCAATCGCTTTTATACCCAACACATCGGCATTCTGGACAAGCACCTCCTGCAAACTCCTTTTTCCCTGGTGGAATGCCGGGTCCTTCGTGAGCTGGCCCATGGTGAAAAGAGTACCGCGACCATATTGCGCTCGAAACTGGGCCTCGATCGAGGATATCTCAGTCGGATCTTGCGCGGCTTCGCCGCGCATCAGCTAGTCCAGATGACCTCCTGCAAGCATGATGGCCGGCAGAAGTTTTTGGAACTTACAGGCAAAGGCCGGAGAGCGTACTCGCTGGTAAACACACGCGCACAGCGTGATGCTGCGTCAATTTTAGATAAACTGTCCCGGGCGGAACAAAAGAGGCTCATCGCCGCTATGCGAACCATCGAGGACTTAATGTCTTCCAAACGTCGCTACGTTGACAAACATGAATGAGACTGAGATTAAGAAGCTGCTGGAACGCCTCGGCAAAAGTCTGAGCGCGGGCAACGCGCAAGTGGCAGCCGAGTGCTATGCGTTTCCCGCATTGTTCCTCTCTGACGATGGAGCGACGGTGCTCGCAGATGCCGAGCAGCTTGCCGGGCTTTTCGCACAGGCGACCGAATGGTATCAGTCGCGAGCAATCGTCTCAACGAAGCCCGAGCTGGAGCGCGTGGAAATGCTGAGCGAGAAACTCGTCGTGGTCGATGTGCGTTGGCCCGGCTTCGACGCATCCGGACGGGAGAAGCACAGCGAGCGCTCGCACTACGTCCTACAGTTCCAAGGAGACGGCCGACTCTGTATTCGAGTCGCCCTTACGAGAACGAGCTGATTTCAAAACGCAACTAGGAAAATCAGTATGAGACCGATCACAGCAGTTCTCGCAGCTACGTTTGTTATCCCGTCGTGCATCCAACCCGTTCAAGCGCAGACCGCACCGTGCATTTATTCGATGGCCGAGTCGTTGAAAATCGCATCGCAGCTTAGCCAACAACAATAACAAATTCGCATGAATGATCTTGGATTTGCTCTGCGGCAACTCCGCAAATCGCCCGGGTTTACTTTTGTCGCCGTTCTCACCCTCGCTCTCGGTATCGGTGCGAACACCGCCATCTTCACCGTGGTTAACGCGGTGTTGCTTAAGCCATTGCCGTTTCCCAACCCCGATCAGCTTGTCGCTTTCGGCGGACATGACAAACGCGACTCCAATCAGGCCGGGCGACTGTACCCTCTTTCATTTCCCGAGTTCTTCGATCTGCGATCGCGCAACCGCAGCTTCGCGCAGTTGGCCGCCTACCGAGATAAAGGTTTTGTGTTTACTGACGGAGCGGAGGTGCAAAACCTTCGTGGGCAACGCGTGACCGGAAATTTCTTCGCGACCCTTGGAATCGAGCCCGCTCTCGGACGTACGTTTCAGATGGAAGACGAAAAGACCGGTGGTGGACCGGACGGATTGAGCGTCGTGTTGAGCAATGAATTTTGGCGGCGGCAGTTCAATGGCGATCCGAACGTTCTTGGCCGCCGACTAACGTTAGATCGCCAGCCGTTCACGATTATCGGCGTGATGCCGGCCGGTTTTCAATATCCGATCCAGGCGGAGCCTAACGACATTTATCTCACGATTGCCATCGATGCGGTTTCTGTCGGCGGACGGCCGCCGACTACCGAGCAGCGCGACAATCGGCTATTGCGCTGCGTCGGTCGTCTTCGTCCGGGCACAAGCATCGAGCAAGCAAGCGCGGAGATGCACGCGCTCGCCGCCGTTCTGGAAAAAGAACAGCCGGCCACGAACACGGATTGGGATGATCTGATCGTGCGCCCATTACGCGATTATCTGGTCGCGAATGTGCACCTGGCTCTCTGGATTCTTTCGGGCGCAGTCGTGTGCGTGCTTTTGATCGCGAGCGTGAACGTCGCAAATTTGTTGCTGGCACGAGCTTCGTCGCGGGTGCGCGAAATTGCCGTGCGCCTGGCTATCGGGGCCGCGCGAGGCCGCATCATCCGACAGTTGCTCACGGAAAGCTTGCTCCTTGCCGCGATCGGCGGAGCGCTCGGCTTGCTCCTCGCGGTTTGGGGTACACATGCGCTGATCGCGTTGGTCCCGAAAGAGATTCCCCGCGCCGCCAACATTCAGCTCGACACAGCTGTTCTTATTTTCACGCTCGCGATTTCGTTCGCGGCCGGGATTATTTTTGGACTCGCGCCCGCGTTTCAAGCGACGCGCATCGATTTGAATAGCTCACTCAAAGCCAGTGCGCGTGGTTCCATTGCTGGCGGTCAGCGTGCCCGTGTCGGTCATGCCCTCGTCGTTGTCGAAGTCGCGCTCGCGCTCATTCTGCTCGTCGGCGCGGGATTGCTTCTGCAAAGTTTCGCGCGACTCGGCCACGTCCAGCCGGGAATGCAAACAGAGCGATTACTCACCGCGCGCGTGACGCTGCCGAATATCGCGTATCCGCGTCCGGAAAACATCGCCGGCTTTTACGAACAACTGATCGCCCGGTTGCGCGCGGTGCCTGGAATCCGCGCGGCCAGCACGACGTTCCCACTGCCAATGAGCGGCGCGTTGTCCACAACCTCGTTCGATCTTGCGGAACGTCCGCTGCCCGAGAGTCAACAACCTACTGAATTCGCGCGGCTCATTGGCTCGGATTATTTCCAAACCATGGGCATCCCACTGGTCCGCGGCCGCTTTTTCGCGGACACGGATCGGCTTGAGTCGAAGCCGGTTGTTATTATTAATGAGCGGTTCGCGCAGAAATACTTTCCGGGACAGGATCCGGTCGGCAAACAAATGAAGCCGAGCTGGCTGGTTGGCGATCAGCCCGCGCAGATGCGCGAGATCGTAGGCGTGGCGGGCAACGCCAAGGATCTTTCATTGCGGGAAGATTTCGCCCCTGAGATGTATTTGCCGGTGGCGCAATTTCCCTGGCCAGTGGCAACGATTTTGTTGCGAACGGAGACGTCGAATCCCGCAACTATGGCGAACACGCTGCGTGCCGAGCTGGCGCACGTCGATCCCAATTTGCCACTCACTGCGGTGCGCGTGTTCGATGAATATCGCGCTGGTTCGCTCGCTGGCGCACGCTTCAACGCATTGCTATTGTCGATCTTTGCGGGCGTCGCCCTCGCGCTCACCGCCGTCGGAATTTACAGCGTGATCGCCTATTCGGTTTCGCAGCGCACCGGCGAGATTGGAATTCGCATGGCGTTGGGCGCGTTGCCCTCATCGATCTTCCGGCTCGTCATCGGTCAGGCCATGACGCTGGTTGCCATCGGCATCGGCATCGGATTGCTCGGCGCGCTCATCTGCACGCGATTGACGCGCAGTTTGCTCTTCGCCGTCGAGGCGTGGGACCCGGTGACTTTTATTTCCATCGTGACACTCATCACCGCCGTCGCATCTCTCGCCTGCTGGCTCCCAGCGCGGCGGGCCGTGCTTGTCAATCCAGTCGAGGCACTGCGCGCGGAATGAACGCTGAATGTCAGTGCGAGGCTCCTTCGAGACCGATTCAGCAAACGCTGGAAGTTCTTATCCCAGTGCCCCTGAGCGCTGCGCTGCTGGCGCGTTCACAAAAACGGCGGTCTTTTCGGCTCTCTACCCGTCAAATAGATTGAAATGTAAAACGATGAAGACTGCGATGGGCTTGTTTGCAGCTATGCCAAAAAGCATGCTGTTGCTGACGTTGATTCTCATCGCTGGCTTTAAAACATGTAATGGCACGAAGCCAAATGCGTTAACGAAACCCAGCCCTACCATCAATAAGCCCGCTACCTCTACCCAGACATTGGCAGAAAGGCCCACGTTCGCTTCGGACATCAGGCCGATACTCCAGCTCCGCTGCCAGCCCTGTCACTTTCAAGGTGGCCAGATGTATGAGAAGCTGCCGTTCGATAAACCAGAAACAATTACTAAGCTGGGCACAAAGTTATTCACGCGCATCAAGAACGAGGACGAACAACGCGTCATCAGGGAGTTCCTCTCGAAACGGTCTGCGAGCGCTGACCGTTAGCGAACGCCGCGACTTGAACTCATGCTGATGCGCATCGGCGCGACGGGAAGCGTTCCGATTGTGCATGGAATGTCGCAAGCGCTAAAATTTTTTCGTAAGACTCTCGGCCAACGATGATGCTACCGTCGTGGGCAAGTTATCGTATGTAGTGATAATTTGCCTGCTGATCTGGTTCAGCGATCACAACGCCTGCTCAGTAGATCGACCCATTCGCGAACAAGCCCCTCCGCAGCGTACAGTTGAAATGCGATCGAGCGGCACTGGTCGCCATTGAGAATGAGTGGCCGACAACGCGCGATGCCGCGACGCTCGAGAGAATTCTGGCGGCCGACTTCGTGCATCCTGTAGTGCCAGGAGATTTTCTTACTAAGAGCCAGCATATCGACTGGTTTACTAAACACCCTCCGCCGGCAAGCCTCAGGTTTAAGTTTGACCAGCTTAACGTGCGGTTAAATGGCGATTTCGCTATCGCTAACGGGATGGTAGTTACGAGCGATGAGAACGGAAAGGAGATTTGCAGGAATGTTTTTTACAGATCTCTTCGCATACCGCGACGGGCGATGGCAGGCAATTAACGCGCAAGAGACTGATACGAGAAACATCCAATGAAAGGCGCGCGTCAATCTGCTCATAGCCGCGGCCTTGCTGAGTAATGAAGACACGGCGCGTAGGGATCCTGGTGGCGCATTTAATTTCCTAACTGCTAATCACGCGGACGACACCGATTTTTTGACCAGCGTCGATGCGTGCGTGAACGCGGTCAATGTTTGACGTGCTGATCAAGGAATCTGAAGACATCGTGCTCCCACTGAGGGATCGCAAGATAAAGGAAGTTGTGTCCGTCCTCTGAGGTCCGACCAATAGGCGGATAAATTTTCAGCAGATGCGGCTTGTGCAGACGTTCCAGCTCATGGGCCAGCGCGTAACTTGGTGCTGTGCTGTAATCGTTGGCCGCCTGAATCAGCATGATCGGAGGCGTTGCCTTGTCCGCGGCAGCGAGAAGTCGGTTGCGTAATTCGGATGAACTCTCCCACGAATTGGCTGCTGCTGCGAACGTCACCGCAGCACGAACGGTGTTATCCCGCTCGACTGCGAGTAATGTTAGTTGACCGCCGAACGAGTGGCCTGCGATGGCAATTCGTTTGGCGTCGATTGCAGGTGCGGCTTTCAGGAACGACAAAGCAGCCATCACATCATCGAGGTGATCCGTGGCGGCCAGCACGAACTGCAAATGCTGGCGAGCTTCTTTCCCTTTCGTTGCTTCTTCGCGCTGCAAAATGTCTTGCATGAACGCGCCTTGGTCGGCTGAAAGGCCTTGTCCGCGGCGGAACAGGTAGAGAAATGAGTAGCCGTGTTTTAGAAACAAGGGCGCAAGTTTTTCGGCGGCTTCGGTGATCGGCAACCCAGCCATATGATCCGCGTCAGCACCGCCCGATCCGTGACAAAAAAGAACCGCGGGAAAGGGCCCAGGCCCAGGCGGCTTCCAGAGGAAAGCCTTGAGACGCAATTTTCCACTCGGAACAACGACGGTTTCGGGAGTGATGGACACCTGTTGGTCGATGGCTAGGGCCACCGACGTTAATGCAAACAGGAACGCCAGCGTTCTGAGTCTCAACAATTACCTCTCAACCATCGACTGGGTCGGGACCTATTTCGCTATGCAAACATTTTTTGGCTCAGTGAAAAAGCGCAATGCTTCTTCGCCGCCTTCGCGGCCGACGCCGCTTTGTTTCATCCCGCCAAAGGGAACGCGTAGGTCACGCAGAAGCCAGCAGTTTACCCACACTGTGCCGGTGTTGATTTGTTCTGCGACACGATGGGCGCGACTTAGGTTTTGTGTCCAGACGCTTGAGGCCAGGCCGTAATCGCAATCGTTCGCATATGTGATGACTTCCTCTTCATTGTCGAATGGCGTGATCGTGACGACCGGGCCAAAGATTTCTTCGCGATTTGTTCGGCATGAAACCGGTAATCCAGTAATCACTGTCGGCTGGAAGAAATAGCCATCGCGACAACGCTCGTTAATTGATTGCGGCGCTTTGCCTCCGAGCGCGATCTTACCGCCTTCCTTCTGCGCAAGATCGACATAGAACTTAATTTTATCGAGCTGTGTTTTGCTTGCGATTGCGCCTTGGTCGGTCTTCTCGTCGAGTGGATCGCCCATTTTCAGTTGCGAGGCTTTCTCGATGAAGTGCTCGACGAAATCCTGGTAAGCGGAACGCTCGACGAACACACGCGATCCGCACAAGCAAACCTGTCCCTGGTTTGCGAACGAAGAACGTACGCTTCCTGCGATTGCCGCTTCGAGATCAGCATCGGCAAAAATGATGTTGGGATTTTTTCCACCGAGCTCGAGCGAAACTTTCTTGAACAACGGCGCGCAAGCTTCGGCCACTTTGCGACCTGTGACCGTGCCGCCGGTAAACGAGACGGTATTGATTTTCGGATGCGCGGTGATTGCCGCACCGACATTTGGGCCGGTGCCATGCACGACGTTAAGGACGCCGTTCGGCAGACCGGCTTCGCGCACGATCTCGCAAAGCATGTAAGCCGTCATTGGCGTGAGCTCGCTCGGCTTCGCGATCGCCGTATTTCCCACCGCGATGGCCGGCGCGATTTTCCAGCTCAACAAATAGAGGGGAAGATTCCACGGCGATATTAGTCCAGCGATGCCACGCGGCTGTCGCAGCGTGTAGTTGAAGGCGACATTGTCCGTGACATGCGCTTCGGATTCCGTGTGCAAGATCGCCGTCGCAAAGAAGCGGAAATTGCTTGCAGCGCGCGGAATATCCAGGGTGCGCGCGAGTGAGAGCGGTTTACCCGTGTCGATAGACTCAGCACGCGCGAGTTTTTCCAGATCGCGCTCAATCAGGTCGGCGATGCGCAGCAGAAATTTCGATCGCTCCACTGCGGATTTTTTGGACCAATCAACAAACGCTTTCTCTGCTGCTTCGACAGCAGCTTCGACGTCGCGCGCGTCGCTGTCCGCAACTTGCGAGTAGGGCTTGCCGGTGGCGGGCTCGATGTTGTCGAGATATTTGCGGCTAATAGGCTCAACGAATTCACCACAGATGAAGTTTTGAATTCGGGGTGATTCTGCGTGCACGAGAGAGTTTAAACGCCTAACTCGCCTTCGCCAACCGGTCCTCGCGCAAAGCGATGACGAGTTGAGATGCCAGCGGGTGGCAGCCGGCTCGAGATGCTAGCGCCTCGCGGCCCACCGATCACAGAAGAACCGGTGAGAGCTGGCTGGGACCGCTACTGAAGCTTTAGGTTGAGTATCGCTTGTCTAAAATCAGAATGCGATAAACGGATCGGTCATCACCACGCGGACAGGAACGTCGTCGATCTGGGCTGGCAATTGCGGCATCGACGACCTTGTCTTATCCACATAGACAACTATCGCCGGTTTGGAATTATCCTCGAGCGCTCCAAGCCCAACGCCTAGCACTCCTGGTTGCGACATTAAATCGTGACGATTCTGTTCCAATACTCTGCTCGCATGATCGAGCGCTTGTTGCGGGAGTTGTAGCGACTGCGCTCCGAAGTCTTGAGCAGGGGAACCGGTGCAATTCCCGCCGACGAAGCTCACAGATGTGCCAAGCACTCCACCTAACCTGGTAACGACTTCGCCAATCGGATTGCCAACTGTGGTTGAACTACTCCCGGCGAAGAGAAGCGCCACGGGTTGGTGGCAAGTATTGTTAGTTACAATGAGCGACCCAGAATCACCGCCCGCGCTAAAGGTATTACTGTTGATGATAACTTGGTTTGTGTAACTAATGGTGTATTTTTTGCCCTGCCCGCAACGTATCTGATACTGCACATTTACACTCGTGTTGATCGAGCCGATTGGTCCAGTCGTCGTTCCTGTGGTGCGCCCGCTTTTTTCCACCGCCAGTCCGATCGTTGGCGCTTTAACAACGCTACTGATGGTCCCGATACCCTCTATAAAACCCGTGGAATCCATCTGTCCACTGCGCAGAGCAGCGACGGCACAATCGACGTTGTTGCCAAGGGGGACTGCGGTTGTGAAGTCCGCGACGATTGTTGCCGGCTGGCAGCCACTATCGACCAATCCTGGTTGTGAAATATCTTCACCAGCAGTGGCCTGGTCCTGACGGGCGAGTACGTGATTATTACTCAGGATGTACTGCGTGCCTCCCGCAGTCACTAATGATCCAAGGGTGCCACTGCAACAAAACGCGCGACTGATATCATTAATGTTGCCGCCCGACACACCAAAATGGTGATTTCTGGTCCGATACGGATTTTGAGCCTGCGTCAGCAGCGGTGTGCAGACGAAAACGGCCGTGAGGATAAACGCTAAAGGAGAGTTTTTGATTTTGATCATAGTAAGGGCGCTTTTACTAAAAACGCGGTGAAAAGGGAAGAACTTTTGATTAGCCGATACCTCTCGCAGTTTTAAGGACGCCGGAGACTGTTTTGATCGCTCCGTTTATAGCAGACAGAGCAGCGGCGATTTCAGGAATCATAAGCTAAGGCTGGACAGTTAGTTTCATGACTTCCGGGTAAATTCCTTCTTTGCCTGCTTAGCGGATAGGAGTTGACTCATAGTGCGTCGTTAGATTTACGGCACAACCGCCAATCTGTAGCACAAGGCCAATCGGCAAAATATAGAATACGCCCGCGAGACGTGCTCTCCCGAACCAATACCTAATCACGGCTCTTTGAAACCGCCCTCGTGCTCGTGCGTTTCGATCACGTTGCCAGCGTCATCGTAAACGCGGATTACGGCATTGTATGAGCGGCTGCGGAACTTTGCGTATTCGATTGCGTTGCTGATCGCGTCACTTCCAGTCAGTCCGGTCGACCGGTCTGATGTTCCAATACTTCTCCGCGTCTGGTCGAAGATCATGTGAACCTGAGCTTGCCGCCTTTGCGGAGGAGGTCTGCAGCCTGCGCTGCCATCGATTTCACGATTGATTCAGCAGTTGGGCGGCCCCTTAGCAAACCCACAGCCTCTCCGCAGACGACTGCGACCGTGTCGAGGTCGCCTTGCACGCGTGCCTGAGCGTATTTCTCAGACAGCGTACCGAATGAGTGGAACGCTTCGGCTTCGCGGTCAGCCCATTCGTCGGTCAGCTTGTTCTTCATGAAGCGAAATGAATATTCCCTCGGCCAAGGATACCCGCGGAGTGCATCGAGCACTTTCGTGCGAATGGTCGAATCGCCGGTTTCGCCAATGGCCTTGTCAGTATGAGTCTTTGGGGTGAGCGCTTCGGCCGAGGCCCAAAGCCGGGTCCCCACGACCACACCGTCTGCCCCCAACATCAGGGCTGCCGCCAGACCCCTGCCGTCCACTATGCCTCCAGCCGCAAGCAGTAGGGTCTCGGGTGAGTGCTGTTTCAGGTAATCGGCAGCTTCCGGCACGAACGGAAACGTCGAACGGGATGCTCCGTGTCCCCCTGCTTCGGTCCCCTGTACCACGACCGCTTCGGCACCAGCCTGCAGCGCTGCGTCGATCTGCGACAAGAACTGC
>JBKOYG010000002.1:0-57018 GCA_046725285.1 Verrucomicrobiota bacterium | reverse complement strand
ATTGATCGGCGTGGCCGATTTCAACGGGAACGGCAAGCCGGATTATCTGCTTTACAACGCGAGCACGGGCCAAACGGCGATTTGGTACATGAACAAAGCCGTCTTTGTCGGTGGCGCTTATGGTCCGACTGTTCCGGCCGGCTGGAGCCTGGTCGCGCCCTGAGTTGGTAATCTCGGCTTTTGATAAGTTGGCGAAAGGTTAAGCACCCAAGATGGAAGCATCGCCTGCCGTCTTCTGGTTGTGTGCCTCACTAGCAACCTAGATAGTCTCGTTTTCTTGATCACTGATTTACAGGACAACGAGTTTGCGAGACGATAAGCCATGGCTCGCGGGCTATCCAGGAACGCGCAACGTCTCAGAGGTGCAATTCAGGGGAGCGTTGTGACTTCCGAGCCGATATCGAAGCCCGTCCAGTCGATGAATTTTCGAATAAGTCCCCTGACTTCGGCGGAGCTAATCTGTGCCGGCATTGTGCTTCTGGTAGCGCTGTTTCTTTATAGCTTCACATTGGCGCCCACGGTTACCTTGACTGATAGTGGCGAGCTAATTGTGGTTGCTCGCGGCCTTGGGGTCGCACATCCACCGGGCGTGCCGTTGTGGATCATTCTCGCCCATCTTGCATCGCTTGTGCCTTTCGGAAACGTTGCGGCGCGCATCAATTTTTCGTCAGCGCTTTTCGCAGCGCTCGCCTGCGCGATGCTCACGCTTGTCGTCGCAGAGTTGACTATTACCGCGTCATATCTTGCTGCTTCGAAGCGACGAAAGAGAGGCGCACAGCAGAGTAAGCGAGCTGAAGAATCGGGAATCGCGCGCCTTTTGGTAGTTGCGCCTGCGCTGGGCGCGGGGCTGCTCATGGCGTTTTCCCGGACGCTCTGGTCGTACGCGACGATTACGGAAGTTTATGCTCTAAACACGCTGCTGATCCTCGTCATCTTCTTTCTGATGCTTCGGTGGCGGCGATGCATCATCGCAGACAGGGTGTATCTCGGGACGGCGACGGCTTCCGGCGGAGTCACTTCGCAGATTACAAGCTATGACGCTTATCTTTATGCGGCTGCGCTGGTATTCGGTCTAGCACTAGGCGTTCATCACGTCACCGTGGCGTTGACCCTTCCTGCCATCGCACTCATTGTTTATCGAACCCAAGGCGTGAAGTTCTTCACGAGCAGGCGATTGGTTTATGCCGCATTGATTTCAATTGGCGCACTTGTCGCCGTTTATGCTTACTTGCCATTCGCAGCCTCGCGTTCGCCTGTCATTGACTGGGGTCATCCGCGTTCGCTACAGGAAATATGGTGGCATCTAACGGGCCGCCAGTATCAGGTCTATTTTTCCTTTAAGCCGGAGATAATCGGAAAGCAGTTTGCTGATTTCTGTGGGATGGCCTTGCGCGAGTTCGGCTTCCCTTGGATTCCATTGCCGCTCATCCTCGCTTTCGCGGGCTTCCTTAACGCTTTCGAGCGAGATCGCACCACTTTCTGGTTTCTCCTATTTATCGTGATCGCCGATTTGGCGTACGCCCTTAGCTACGAAATTGCGGAAGACAAAGACGCGTACTATCTGCCTACGTTTGTTTCGATCGCCATTGCTGCAGGTCTCGGTATTCGATGGTTGATCCAGAGCGCCGTTTCCAAATCTTTACCAGTCGCCCAGCCCTCTTTCGCGTCGGCAGCTGCAGTTCTGGTCGTTTGCACAATCGCCGTGACGGCAAACTGGCCGTTTAATAATCGCAGGCAATATTTCATCGCGCACGACTATGTCAACAATCTGCTCAAGCCGATCGCGCCGAACGGCCTCCTACTCACGCTCGATTGGCAGGTTGTCTCCCCGATGTTCTATGCGCAGGAGATAGAACAACAACGGCGCGACGTTAAGGTCGTGGACATTAATCTTCTGCGACGCTCGTGGTATTTCGATTATCTAGAGCGCACCTATCCTGGTTTGATCGAGCGGTCCCGTGAGAAAATTGCAACGTTTGTTCAGGATCTCAAAGAATGGGAGCGCGATCCCGGGGCTTTTGCCAGGAGTCCGGCCCTCACTCAAAGGATCAGTGCGGCGTTTTTAGAGATGATTCAATCAATGGTAACGAACGAAAGCAGGGTCGGACCGATTTACATGACGAGCGATTTGCTTTCCTCTGACTCAGTCAACGGTGAGCTGACCAGATGGCTTTCGCAAAAATATCAACTGGTTCCACAAGGACTTGTTTTCAATCTCGCGGACGGTCAGGGTTTTCATGATTTGCCTGACGTGCATCTGCAAATCCGCGGTCTTGCCGACGGGACACTGCGATTCGGAAAAGACGATCCAGTAAACCTTAAAGTAATACCGGTCTATACAAACATGTTGATTAATCGTGGACGCTATGTGGCTTTATTCGGTCAACATGACCGCGCGATTGCTGCTTTCGAACAGGCGCTCGCGCTGAATCCCGATCTCGCGTTGGCGCGGCAGGGGCTTGCCGAAAGCGCGGCGAAAGCGCGGAGACCATAGCAGGCTCCGGATGAGTGCATCGCGTTAGAGGGCGAAGTTGATTTTGACAAGCCACGAAACGCCGCTAATTTCCACGTCCCGCTGTCTGAGTAAGCGGCCAAACATTTAGCAGGACCCAGCTACTTCGAGGATTTTGGCCCTGCGTTGATTGTCAATCTTGCGTTGAGAGGGTCTCAACGTTTTGAAGTAGCCGGGGTTTGAACTGCACGAAAAAATGCAAAGAAATCGAAGCAAACGTTATCGCGCAGCCGCGCAACAGATTGATCGGGCAAAAGCCTACACTCTTGTTGAGGCTGTTTCGACGCTAAAAAAGTTTCCGCCGACAAAGTTTGATCAGACCGTGACGGTCTCGTTTCGGCTAGGTGTTGATCCGAAGCAATCCGATCAGATGGTTCGCGGGACCTGTCCACTTCCGCATGGCAGCGGCAAGAAAGTGCGCGTGCTGGTTTTTGCCGAGGGCGAGGCTGCCGCAGCAGCAAGCGAAGCTGGCGCGGAGTTTGTTGGGATGAAGGATCTAATCCAGAAGTGTCAGGAAGGTTTTCAGGATTTTGATGTCGCGATCGCAACACCGGCAGCGATGGCGGAGGTCCGCAAGCTGGGGAAGGTGCTTGGGCCACGCGGACTGATGCCGAATCCGCGGACGGGTACCGTAACAGACGACACAGCCAAAGCAGTGCAGGAAGTGAAAGCCGGTCGTGTCGAATTTAAGCTGGATAAGAACGGCAACGTTGCGGTGCCTGTTGGAAAATTTTCCTTTGAGGAAAATGCGCTCGTGCAAAACGGAAACGCGGTAATCGAGGCAGTGGTTCGGGCTCGTCCCGCCACGGCGAAAGGGCGGTACCTTGAAGGCGTGACAATCAGTGCGACCATGTCCCCCGGAGTTCGCGTTGATCCAGCGCCCTATTTGAATGTGTAGAGACAGGCTCAATGTCGAAATAAAATGAGACCAGAAAAAACCAGCATCGTTTCCGATCTTTCCGAGAAGTTGAAACGCTCTCCTTTCGTGCTCGTAACCGATTACCAGCGCATGAAGGTCGGCGATTTTAGTGAATTGCGGAACCGGCTGGCGCCAATCGGTGCAGAAGTGCACGTCGTGAAGAATAACTTCCTCAAGCGTGCCATGACCGATTCTGGTTTTCCTGATGCGGGCGAGAAACTGATTGGTCAGACAGCCGTTGTTACAGGCGAGAACGATGTGGCGCCCGTGGCTAAAATTTTCAAGACGTTTGCGGCCGAATTCAAAATCGCAACGCTGAAGATTGGCTTTGTTGATCAGGCCATTCTTTCCGCTGCAGAATTGGAAAAGCTGGCGGAGTTGCCGGCGCGCGAAGTTTTGCAGGCGCAATTGCTGGGCCTGCTATTGTCTCCCGCAACACGCTTGGTGTGCTTGCTGAATGAGCCAGGCTCCGCGCTCGCGCGACTATTGAAGGCGAAGGCAGAAAAGGAGGGCACGGCCGCGCAAGCGACGGCGTGAGATTTGAAAGTTTTCCACTCGCGATGGCGGGATGGGAGGTAAAACGAAAACTGTCCGGGCCAGTGGCTATTGGCCTTAATTTTCCGAAGGCTTTCGGAAGCGGCAATTGGAGGAAATAAAAATGGCAGACACAGATAAATTGGTGGAGCAACTCAGCAACCTTTCGGTGCTGGAGATTGCTGGGTTGGTCAAGCAACTGGAAGAAAAGTGGGGTGTAAGCGCAGCGGCACCGGTGGCAGTAGCGGCTGGTCCGGCCGCAGGAGGCGCAGCAGGTGGAGCGGCAGCTCCAGCGGGAGAGGAGAAGACTACCTTTGACGTGATCTTGAAGGAGATGGGCGCTAACAAGATTGCCGTGATCAAGGAGGTTCGCGGCGCGGTGCCGGGACTCGGTCTCGCGGAAGCTAAGGCGCTTGTGGAAGGCGCGCCGAAGACAATCAAGGAAGGCGTGACTAAGGAGGAGGCGGACGAGATTAAGAAAAAGATCGAGGCCGCTGGTGCGAAGGTTGAAATCAAATAGTGCAACAACTCGCTAGGGCGGGATTGTTAGTTCTTATCAGTAATTGAGGCGGATGAGTCCATACACCGTCCGCGGCAGATTTTCCTTGCGAAACGGAAATTTCAGGCTAACATTCCATTCTGGTTAGAGGCAGGCAGAACTTATTTTTAACCCGGCGCTCAACGGCAAAGCTCAAGAAAGGCAGCAAAACGGTGGTGAATTTGACAAGCCGCTGTTTTGGGGGCATTTTTGTACTCTTCGCTCGTTGCTGAGCCCCTAAAATCTTGCCCGTTTCGTCCACGATTGGGTGCGCGGACGTTGCGAGGCTAATTCTTGGCTAGTGATTTATGTCGGAACGTATTTACTTTGGAAGCATCAAGGAAGGGATTGAACCGCCGAATCTAATTGAGGTTCAGGCAAACTCGTACGTTGATTTTCTTCAGAAAGACGTCCCTTTTTCCAAGCGGAAAAATCAGGGACTCCAGGCCGTTTTCAAAGAGGTCTTTCCGATCGAGAGCTATGACGAAAAGGCGGTGCTCGATTTCAGCCACTATGAAATAGGGGAGCCCAAATTAAGTGCGTTGGAGGCGCAGCGGGAAGGACAGACTTACAGCGCGCCATTGCATGTCACGTTCCAATTGCGCGAAGAAAAAGGGACGAAGGAAGAGAAAGTTTATATGGGCGAAATCCCGCTGATGACGCCCCAAGGGACCTTTGTCATTAATGGCGCAGAGCGTGTAGTCGTAAGCCAGTTGCACCGCTCTCCGGGGATTGCCTTTGAATCTACCGTCCACGTAAACGGCAAGGTGCTCTACAGTTTTAGGATCATTCCGGATCGGGGGTCGTGGATTGAGGTCCAATTCGATACGGCTGATCTCCTTTACATTTATCTCGACCGGCGCAAGCGGCGTCGGAAGTTTCTTGCCACGACGTTCCTGCGCGCCCTCGGGTACGGATCTGACGAAGATGTCATCAAGCTTTTTTACAACATCGAGACTCTGAAGCTGAGTGAGAAGCTCGACGAAGAGAAGCTCGCCACCAAAGTGCTGACTGCTGAGATCCGCGACGGCGATGTCACAGTGGCGCGCGCGTTCGAACCGCTCACCCTGGCGACCGTTCGCCAGATAATGGCGCTTAAAATTCACGAGGTGAAAGTGATCGATATCTCCAACGATGACACCATCGTAAAAGCGCTTCGAAAAGATCCGGCGCACGACCAGGAAGAAGCGCTCAAGGACATTTACCGCCGTCTTCGCCCTGGCGATCCGCCGACTGTAGCCAATGCCCGCGCGTTGCTAAAAAGGCTCTTCTTTGATCCAAAGAAATACGACCTCGGGCGTGTCGGCCGTTACAAGATTAATCAAAAGCTCGGGATCAACGTTGATCCGACCGAGCGGATTTTAACCGACAAAGATTTTATCGCTGCGATCAAATATCTGATCAATTTGCGACGGGGCGAAGGTACTCTCGACGATATTGATCATTTGGGCAGCCGCCGTGTGCGCACTGTTGGTGAATTACTGGCGAACCAGTGTCGTGTAGGTCTTGCTCGCACGGAGCGTCTGGTCAAGGAGCGCATGACCCTGTTCGACATCAATGTGGACGGCATGACGCCTCAGAAGCTGATCAATCCAAAGGCACTCAGCGCGGTGATCCGCGATTTCTTTGGCCGGTCGCAGCTTTCGCAGTTCATGGATCAAACGAATCCGCTGGCAGAGTTAACGCACAAACGGCGTTTATCGGCTCTTGGCCCAGGTGGTCTCAGCCGAGAGCGTGCTGGATTCGAGGTGCGCGACGTTCATCCATCCCATTACGGGCGCATTTGTCCCATTGAGACGCCGGAAGGTCCGAACATCGGTCTGATTAGCTCGATGAGCACTTTCGCGCGCATCAATGAGTTTGGCTTTATCGAGACGCCCTATCGCAAAGTGGAAAAGGGTCGTGTGACGGATCAGATCGAATATCTCACAGCTGATCGGGAGGAGAATTTTCTCGTCGCGCAAGCCAATGCGCCTGTTGACGGGCGCGGACATTTCACGGGTGAAAAAGTCTCTGTGCGTTACCGTGGCGATTTTCTCGAAGTCGATCCCTCCAAGGTGAATTACATGGACGTCTCGCCAAAACAGCTTGTATCGGTGGCGGCGGGCCTCATCCCATTCCTTGAACACGACGACGCAAACCGGGCGCTGATGGGCTCCAACATGCAACGCCAGGGCGTTCCTCTGGTCGTTTCCGAAGCGCCGCTCGTGGGCACGGGCTTGGAAGAGAAAGTGGCGCGAGATTCTCACGCGGTCGTTCTGGCAGCCGAGAGCGGCAAGGTCGCCTCGGTTACGGCAGAGCAAATCATCGTCACGAAGGATGGTCATCTCCCTGAGAGCAAGAAGAAGCTCAAGACCGATCCGGAGGCTGGAATTCACGTTTACGAGCTCCGTAAATTCATGCGGTCAAATGCAGGTACATGCGTGAACCAAAAACCGATTGTGCGCAAAGGTCAGCACGTGAAACGCGGCCAGGTCATTGCCGATGGTCCAAACACCGATCACGGCGAGCTCGCTCTCGGGCGCAATGTGCTCGTCGCGTTCATGCCGTGGAATGGATACAACTTCGAAGACGCCATCATGATCTCGGAGAAAGTGGTCAAGGAGGACATTTATACTTCCATCCACATTGACGAATTCGAGATCGGCGCGCGAGACACCAAGCTCGGACCGGAAGAAATAACGCGCGACATTCCCAACGTCAGCGAAGAAGCTCTGCGCAACCTGGGACCCGATGGAGTCGTGCGGGTGGGCGCAGAAGTGAAACCAGGCGACATTCTGGTTGGGAAAATTACACCGAAGAGTGAGACCGAATTAGCGCCGGAAGAACGTCTGCTCCGTGCAATTTTTGGCGAGAAGGCAGCGGACGTGAAGGACACGTCGCTTACCGTTCCTTCAGGCACTTACGGAATTGTGATGGACGTGAAGGTCTCGTCGCGCCGCGAGGTTTCCCGTGAAAAACTCACGCCAGCGGAAACCAGACGACAACTTAAAACCATCAGCGAAGAACATAAGCGCAAGAAAGAAGCGCTGGTCGAACAGCTGACTGATTCGCTTTCAAACGTCCTGCTCGGCGAAAAAGTTCCTCTCGACGTCGTAAACGCCAAGAATGGTGAGATCATTATTCCAGCCAATCGCAAGATCACCAAAACGCTCTTGCGAAAGCTGGCAACAGCGCACGATCACGTCGAGATCGATCCGAGTCCGATCCGCAACAAGATCCGCGAGATTATTGGTGCCTACGAGCACAAGTTCGCGGAGCTTGAGCTCGAACGCGATCGCGCCATGGACAGGGTGGAAAGCGGTGACGATATCGACCCCGGCATCATCAAGCAGGTCAAGGTTTATATCGCGAGCAAGCGCAAACTGAGCGTCGGCGACAAGATGGCGGGGCGCCACGGAAATAAAGGCGTTGTCGCCCGCATCGTACCTGAAGAAGACATGCCTTTCCTGGCAGATGGAACACCGGTTGAAATTGTTCTCAATCCATTAGGCGTGCCCAGCCGCATGAACGTGGGACAAGTTCTCGAAACACACCTGGGCGTTGCCGCGAAGGCGCTCGGATTCAAGGTCGCGACCCCGGTGTTCGATGGAATTAAGGAAAAACAAATCCGCGAATATCTGCATGACGCTCGAAAGAAGGAGGGATTCACCTGGGTGCAGGAAAGCGGCAAGGCAAAGCTTTTCGACGGACGTACCGGCGATCCGTTCGATCAGGAAGTGGTGGTTGGCTACATCTATATGATGAAGCTTGGTCACCTGGTGGCTGACAAAATTCACGCTCGCGCGGTAGGACCGTACTCGCTCGTAACTCAACAACCGCTCGGCGGGAAGGCCCAATACGGTGGCCAGCGTTTTGGTGAAATGGAAGTGTGGGCGCTGGAAGCTTACGGGGCCGCCTATACTTTGCAGGAACTGCTCACCGTTAAATCCGACGACGTGCAAGGGCGGACCCGGATCTATGAGTCAATTGTTAAGGGCGATAACTCGCTTGAAGCGGGTACACCGGAATCTTTCAACGTTCTCATCAAGGAAATGCAGAGTCTGGGCCTCGACGTAAAAGTCGGCGGCCAGGCGCCTACATTTCTTGAGAGCGTCGCATAATTTTTAAGTTGCAAATTAGTTGGAAAAAACATGAACGAACATTCCTGGCGTGAGTTAGTGGGCGAAGAGCGCCCCGTGGGTTTTGATCAAGTCGCGATTGGCGTCGCGTCGAGTGACACGATGCGCTCGTGGAGCAAAGGCGAAGTCAAAAATCCCGAGACAATCAATTACCGGACCTTTAAACCGGAGAAGGGGGGCCTTTTCTGCGAACGCATTTTCGGTCCCACGCGCGATTGGGAGTGCTCATGCGGAAAATACAAGCGCATCAAGCACAAGGGCGTCATCTGCGACCGATGCGGCGTGGAAGTTACGCTGGCTCGCGTCCGGCGCGAACGGATGGGGCACATCGAATTGGCCGTACCCGTTTCGCACATCTGGTTTTACAAATGCATGCCTTCGCGCATCGGGCTCATGCTGGATATGAGCGCACGCCAGCTCGAGCGCGTTATCTATTACGAGGATTACATCGTCATTGATCCGGGCAAGACGCCGTTGCAGAAGACGCAACTGCTGAACGAAGTCGAATACCGTGAGGCGCAGGAGCAATACGGGGAAGATTTCGTTGCGGGCATGGGGGCGGAAGCAATTAGAAAACTTCTGGCCGAGATCGATCTCAACAAGCTCAACAAGGAGCTTGAGAAAGCAATGGCTGCGACCAAGAGCAAACAGATTCGCAAGAAACTGGCGAAGCGTCTCAAGCTCATCCAAGGCTTCCAAAATTCGCATGCGCGTCCGGAATGGATGATTCTGGATGTATTGCCGGTTATTCCGCCGGATCTGCGCCCGTTGGTTCCGCTCGAAGGCGGACGTTTCGCGACCTCAGACCTTAACGATCTTTATCGTCGGGTTATTAATCGTAACAACCGGCTAAAAAACCTGCTGATGCTCAAAACGCCGGACGTCATCATTCGCAACGAAAAGCGAATGTTGCAGGAAGCAGTGGACGCCTTGTTCGACAATGGCAGACATGGTCGCGCTGTGACTGGCGCCGGCAATCGGCCTCTCAAGTCCCTGAGCGACATGCTCAAGGGCAAAGGCGGACGCTTCCGCCAAAATCTACTTGGCAAACGCGTCGATTACTCGGGCCGTTCCGTAATTGTGATCGGCCCGGAGCTGAAGCTGCATCAATGCGGATTGCCAAAGAAGATGGCGCTTGTGCTTTTCGAGCCGTTCATCATCCGACGACTAAAAGATCTGGGCTACGTGCACACGGTGCGCAGCGCGAAAAAAATGATCGAGCGTCAGACGCCCGAGGTCTGGGACATTCTGGATGAAGTGACCAAGGGTCACCCGGTACTCCTCAATCGTGCGCCCACTCTGCATCGATTGTCCATTCAGGCGTTCGAACCCCAATTAATCGAGGGCGAAGCCATTCGCATTCACCCGCTGGTTTGCACGGCTTACAATGCCGACTTTGACGGTGACCAGATGGCGGTCCATGTGCCGCTCTCGGTGGAGGCCCAGATGGAAGCGCGCATGCTCATGCTCGCGCCGAATAACATTTTTTCACCTTCCAGTGGCAAGCCCATTACCACGCCTTCTCAAGACATCACGCTCGGTTGTTACTACCTTACCCAAAGCCCGCGCGGTGGAGGCAAGGATGGACAGAGGCTTCCACTCTTCGCCGATGCAACGGAAGTTGAATTTGCGATGGCGGAAGGAAGCATTCACACTCACGATCGCATCCGGCTTAAGAACCCCGATTTTGGCAAGCAAACAATCTATGGAAATGCTGAAGCCAGAACGATCGAGACCACGGCAGGCCGCGTCATTTTCAATGAGATTTGGCCCAAGCAGCTTGGATTTTTCAACAAACCCGCCGGCAAAAAGCAACTCAGCGACATCATCTGGCGCTGTTATCAAATCGCGGGACCGGCAGAAACTGTCGCAACGCTGGACAAACTAAAAGAGCTCGGTTTTGCCGAGGCCACCAAGGCTGGCATCTCCATTGGAATTTCGGATATGATCATTCCGAAAGAGAAGGAGACAGAGCTGGAGAGTGCTTATAAGCAGATTCGACAGGTTGAGCAGCAATATCGCAAGGGCATCATCACGGACGGCGAGCGCTACAACAAGATTATCGACATCTGGACACACGCGGGAGACGAAATTTCCAGTGCGATGTTTCGCACTCTGGAACATAACGACGGTCGTAAAGAGTTGAATCCTGTTTTCTTGATGGTCGATTCCGGCTCACGTGGCAACCGCCAGCAAGTTCGTCAGCTCGCGGGTATGCGCGGTTTGATGGCCAAACCCTCGGGCGAAATCATCGAGCGCCCGATCACATCGAATTTCCGCGAAGGTTTGAGCGTGCTCGAGTATTTTATTTCCACTCACGGCGCCCGCAAAGGTCTTGCCGACACGGCGCTAAAGACTGCCGACTCCGGTTATCTAACCCGCAAACTGGTCGACGCTGCACAGGACGTGATCATCAATGAAGAGGACTGCGGTACCGTAAACGGCATTGTGGTGCGCTCGATTTACGAGGGCGACGAGGAAGTAGTCGATCTTGGCCAGCGCATTATCGGACGCGTAAGTTGCGAAACGATCGCCGATCCAGTCGACAAGAAGAAAAAAATCGTCAAAGCGAACCAGTTAATTGATGAAAAGATCGCCGCGGAGCTTCAGCGCGTAGGCGTTGAAAGCTTGAAGATTCGCTCCGTTCTTACCTGTGAATGCGGTCGCGGCGTGTGCGCGATGTGTTATGGGCGCAATCTGGCTACGGGCCAGTTCGTCAAGCTTGGCGAAGCAGTAGGCATTATCGCAGCGCAATCCATTGGCGAGCCCGGAACGCAATTAACGATGCGCACGTTCCACATCGGCGGCACGGCCAGCCAGACCTTCAAGCAACCAATTATCAAGGCGAAGAACGACGGAATGGTGCGCTTCAACGACTTGCGGACTGTCCAGGCACTCGACGGTAGTTGGATCGCGTTGAACAAGAACGGCTCGATCAGCGTGCACAACGCGGAAGGCCGCGAACTCGAACGCTACAACGTGGTGATCGGCTCAATGATCTCCAAAGGTGACGGAGCCGACGTTAAGAAGGGTGAGACCTTTGTTCAATGGGACCCCTACAACGTGCCGATTCTCACCGACAAGAGCGGCAAGATCGAGTTCCGCGATATGATCGCGGGTGTGACCATCAAACGCGACGTCGATGAAGCGACCGGCTTGATGGGCACCGTTATCATTGAGCACAAGGAGGATTTGCATCCACAAATTGTTATCGTCGACGACAAGAAGGAAGTCCTGGCGAGTTATTCCATCCCAGCCGGCGCCCACGTCATCGTGGAAGAAGGTCATAAGGTGCGCGCTGGCGCGCTGCTGGCAAAGACGCCCCGGAAAGTCGCAAAGACTAAAGACATCACTGGAGGTTTGCCGCGCGTGGCCGAATTATTCGAAGCGCGCCGGCCAAAGGATGCGGCTGAGATTGCCAAGATCGACGGCATCGTTGAGATGGGCGGCACTGTCCGCGGAAAGCGACGCCTGATTTTGAAAGATCCCGACACCGGAGCCGAGGAAGAACATCTGATCCCGCTTACCAAGCACATTATTGTGTTTAAGGGCGATTTCGTGAAGAAGGGTCAGCAACTTACCGAAGGCCCTGTGGTACCTCATGAAATCCTCGAAGTCTGCGGACCGCAGGATTTGCAGGAGCACTTGGTCAATGAGGTGCAGGAGGTGTATCGGTTGCAAGGTGTGGAGATCAACGACAAGCACATCGAAATCATCGTGCGCCAGATGTTGCGCAAGGTGAAGATTACCGACCCTGGCGATACGTCATTGCTCTGGGGCGATCAGGTCGACAAACTCGACTTCGAGGAGGAAAACAAGAAGGTCGTCGAGAAAGGTGGCAAGCCGGCAGAAGCCGTTCCCGTCTTACTCGGCATCACCAAGGCTTCACTCGAGACGGACAGCTTTATCTCTGCTGCCTCGTTCCAGGATACAACTCGTGTTCTCACGGAGGCGGCTACACTGGGTAAGGTGGATAAACTGCGCGGCTTCAAGGAAAACGTGATCATGGGTCACTTGATCCCCGCCGGCACCGGCTTCCCTGAGCACCGCGAGATCAAGCTTGTCGAAAAAGGTGAGCCAATTGGCGCGCCGGTGATGGAAGAAGCCGAGCCGCAGCCAGCCATCGGATAAAAGGCGTTGTGTAGGGCGTCCGGGTTAGGGATGATCTAAACGGATTGGCGTTTCACGGAAACGCCCTACAATTTGCGTGATGTCGATCGTCACCAAAACGGGCGATAGAGGCGAAACGTCCCTGATGTACGGCCATCGCGTGTCGAAGGGCGATGCACGCGTCGATGCTTACGGCTGTATCGATGAACTGACTGCTGCGCTTGGTTTGGCTCGATCCATTGCAACCGACAAATTCGTTTCCCACGAAATCTTAGCCGCACAAAAAGATCTGATCGTTGTCATGGGAGAACTGGCAACGGCGCCAGGCGATCGGGCGCGTTACGCAAAAGATGGCTTCCACATTACCACGTCAGCGATGGTCGATCGCGTTACAGCGGTCATTGAAAATCTTGAGAAAGACGAATCGCTTTATCCGAAAGACTGGGTGATCCCCGGGGGAACACGAGTTTCTGCGGCTCTCGATTTTGCTCGCACAACGTGCCGCCGCGCCGAGCGACACATTGCTGCGTTTAGCTCCAGCCACGCGGAACTCAATGTCGAGATCTTGCGTTACCTAAATCGCCTCTCTGATCTCTGCTGGGTCCTGGCCAGGTACGTCGAGAAAGACTCGCGAAATTCCGGTTAGCGCCGCGTTGCTGCGACGCGCCCTGAATTGCGCTGCAATCCAGCGTCAAAAATTGGCAAGCGTCCGGCAGCAGCATTCATCGCTGCGTGTTATGCATCATTCGCATGAAATTCAGATTAACGTTTGCGGCTGCGGTTTTGTTTGGTGTTTCCACCGCTTACGCGCACGAAGCGATCTTTGCTTGGACCTATACCACCGACCTTACGCCTAAAGGTCACGGCGAATTTGAACAGTGGGTGACCCCCCGCTGGGAAAAAGAACACGGAAGTTATAGCGTCGTCGATTTCCGCGAAGAGTTCGAATACGGTGTCACGGACAATTTCCAGGTCGCGCTCTATCTCAATCATCATTACGTCTATGCAAACGACGATGTGCCAGTGGCAGATCCGGCACATCTCAAGAAACGCCTGCCCGGGGTCTACGAAACCGGCGGCGAGGATGTGCACGCTGGACACAATCCAGCGACGCCATTCGACAGTTATCATTTCGAGTCGGTTTCGTTCGAATCGATCTATCGGCTGCTAAGTCCGTACAAAAGCCCACTCGGTCTCGCGCTCTATTTCGAACCGTCGGTTGGCGATCAGGAAACGGAGTTGGAGTGGAAAATCATACTGCAAAAAAATTGGCTGGAAGACCGACTTGTCTGGGCACTCAACGTTAATTACGAGCTCGAATTCGAAAAAGAGGAGGACGACGCCTGGGAACGCGACGGGGTGTTCGAGTGGTTCACCGGGCTTTCTTACCGTTTCGTGCGCAATTGGTCAGGAGGTTTGGAATTTTGGAACCACCACGAGTTTGCCAACGCCACCGTGCACGAGCACTCTGCGTACTTCATCGGCCCAACCATTCATTACGGGGGCGAACGCTGGTGGGCCTCTCTCGGATTCCTTTATCAACTGCCAGTTGGGCAGGCATTCAGTCAGGATAACAAGGAGTTTGCCGCGGATGACGGCTACATTTTTGGCGATGAGCACGAAAAATATTACGTGCGGCTAAAAGTGGGATTTAATTTTTAGCGATGGATGAAGACGGAATTTGCGTTTGTCGCCTTACCCATCTCCGCGCTCGTTGTGCCGTCCACGTTTGCGGTTCAGTACCTGACCGCGGATCAAGCCCAGCGCGCAATTTTCCCAGGCAAATCATTCGCCGCCGCGCCGGTTACGCTAACAAGTGGCCAACGCAAGGCCATTGAGAAGGCGAGCGGCGTGCGCGTTCTGCGTGGCGAACAGCAGGTCTGGCGCGTAAGCGGCGGCGGCTGGTTTATCGTCGATGAAGTTGTCGGCAAACACGAATACATCACTTACGCGGCAGGACTCAATGCTGATGGGTCGGTTAAGCGGATTGAAATCATGGACTACCGCGAGACCTATGGCGACCAGATTCGAGATCAAAAATGGCGTGCCCAATTTGTTGGTAAGACCAGCAAGTCGACGCTTAAACTCGATAGCGACATCAAAAATATCAGCGGCGCCACGCTGAGCTGCCGTCATGTTACCGATGGTGTGAAACGCCTCCTCGCGTTCTATGAAATCGCGCTCAAACATTGAAGTTCGCCGCGCGCGTCCGTTGCTCGGGACATTTGTCGAAATCGCCGGCCATGGAAAGAATGGCGTTCAATTGGAGTGCGCGATCGACGCCGCGTTCACGAGCATTGCGTATGTTCATCGGTTGATGAGTTTCCACGATCCTCTAAGCGACGTTTCGTGGATCAATCGGCAGGCGTTCTACAAATCGGTACGCGTTCATCCATGGACTTGGCGCGTCTTGAAATGTGCGCAGGAATTTTCTTGCGAGAGCAATGGCATTTTCGACATCACCATTGCGCGGCAACTGGTCAAATGGAATTATCTGCCGACACCCGACGCGCGCTTAGGCAGTGGTAGCTGGCGCGACATCGTTCTTGATGATGAGTGCCGGGTTCGATTCCGCGGGCGTGTGATTATCGATCTCGGAGGGATCGCGAAGGGTTTTGCGGTCGATCGCGCCGTTGAGACGTTGAAACACAATGGCGTTGTGGCCGGAATCGTAAACGCCGGCGGTGATTTGCGAACATTTGGATCGGCATCGCAACTTATTCATGTGCGCCATCCTGCCGAGGCAACACGCGTTGCCGGAGCAGTGCGGCTGCGCGAGCGCGCCATGGCGACCTCAGGAATCTATTTCGAGCGTCGAAAATTTCGCGGCAAGTACGTGGGCCCATTGGTTGATGGGCGCACCAGTCAACCTGCGCGCGAACTAATCAGCGTAAGCGTGGCGGCTGCAGAATGCATGGTAGCGGATGCGCTGACAAAAATCGTTTTTGCATTGCGTGCAAAAGCTGCGGGTCTGCTGGCACGGTATCATGCCGACGCATTGTTGCTCGAGCGCGATGGTGCGCCATCATGGATGTTTCACTCACCATGCGACACCCGCGACCGGATTCGATTCGATTGAAGCGCTTGCAGAGATATTTTCTGTACGCCGTGTTAGCACTCCTTTTTTTGAGCGGCGTGGCGTGGGCATATTGGAATTATCTCTCTGCGTTGCCTGGTAATTTTGAGACAAGCGCGAAAGCCTGGGCGATGAAAATCCATGGCGCTGCGGCCATGGTAGTTCTAGTGCTGATCGGGATGCTCCTAAGCGCGCACGTGAGGTTCGCATGGCGCGCGCGCCGCAATCGAGCGAACGGATCGATTTTTCTGAGTGCGTTCGCCGTTTTGACCGTCACCGGCTACGGCCTTTATTACGCGGGTGGCGAGAGACTGCGCGCGTGGACAAGTTGGATTCATCTCGCTGTCGGCCTGGCTCTGCCGATTTTGCTCCTGATTCATATCTTTCTGGGAAAAGGGACACGCCCTTCGGGTCAACTTCGAATCCGCTCGCGCTTTGCGTCTCGGGGCTCTGAAGATCGACATCCAAAGTCCCCTTATTACGAGTCCCAACGCAGCACTTAATGAGGACGGGAACAGAGCCGAATTTCAGGTTGCACATGGACACGTGCTGTAGCATCTTCACCGTCCCGCTCTGGAGTTCCCCCCTCGCGGATTTTCTCCTATGGCAGAAACAACAGAATTAGTGCCGGAACTTTTGGAAGCTGGTGTTCATTTTGGACATCAGACGAAGCGCTGGAATCCGAAGATGAAACCTTTCATCTTCGAGCAGCGCAATCAGATTTACATCATCAATTTGGATGAAACCGTGCTTCAACTCCGGCGGGCCACGGAATTTCTCCAGGAAGTGACGCGCCGTGGAGGCAGGATTTTATTCGTTGGGTGCAAGAAACAGGCGCAGGAAGCGATAAAAGAAGCTGCGCTGGCTTGCGGTCAGTTTTACGTGAATCAGCGGTGGCTGGGCGGCACGCTGACCAATCTCGCGACCATTCGCAAGAGCATTGGGCGGTTGAAATACATCGAGAAGATCGAGCAATCTCCAGAGTACAAGAAGATGGGTAAGCAGGAACTGGCTGCGCTTAATCGCGAGGCGGCGAAGCTTCGACGCAATCTTGATGGGATAATCGAGATGTCGCAATTGCCCGATGCCTTGGTTGTCATCGACACGATCCGCGAACAAAACGCCGTGAACGAAGCGCGACGCCTTGGGATTCCGGTGGTTGCCATCGTGGACACGAACGCGGACCCAGACATCATCGATTACCCGATCGCGGGCAATGATGACGCGATCCGCGCGATTCGTGTGATTCTGCAGAAGCTCGTGGATGCTATTGTCTCGGCAAGCAACGAAGCTCGCATCCGCGAGCAAGTCGAAATGGCTGGCGTTTCGGCGTAGCCAGCCGGTAGCGGATACCCGATGGTTCATAGTTAAGCGACGCTGGATTCTCTTTTAGCGCTCTAATCACTTAATGAAGACAACAGCTGAAATCGATCCCCAACTAGTTAAGCAGCTCCGCGAAAAAACCAATGCAGGCTTTATGGATTGCAAGCGCGCTCTTGTTGAGAGCGGCGGCGATCTGGGAAAAGCGGAGGCGATTTTGCGAACCAAAGGAATTGCCAGCGCTGGAAAGAAAGCTTCGCGCGCAACGAAAGAAGGCGTCGTGGCTTCCTACATTCACCTGCAAGGCAAGGTTGGCGTGCTCGTGGAAGTGAATTGCGAGACCGACTTCGTGGCGAGGAACGAGAATTTTCGCGAGTTCGTGAAGGACATCACCCTGCATATTGCGGCGGCGCACCCGCTTTACGTCAGCCGCGCCGATGTGCCAGGCAATCTTATCGAGGCTGAGCGCGAAATTTACAAGGCCCAGATCAAAGGCAAACCGGAGAACGTCGCTGATAAGATTGTCGAGGGGAAACTTGAGAAGTTTTACAGCACGGTTTGTTTGCTCGAACAAGGCTTCATCAAAAATCCCGATGTGACCATCAAGGATTTACTCAATGCCAAGATTTCCGAGCTGGGTGAGAACATTGTCATCCGCCGTTTTGTTCGCTATCTGGTCGGCGAGCCGCTGCCAAGCGAAGCGTAAGTGTTGTAACGGCGTTCGCCGCAGCGAACTCCGAACGTTCAAATAGGCTCTTACCGCGGCGAGGGCTTCTTATAACGTCGCGTGCAGGCGGCTGATCCGTAGTTAAGTTGCAGTGGAATGGGACTGGCCGAATACAAGCGGAAACGCGACTTCAAGAAGACAACCGAGCCTGCAGGACGCAAGCCCCTGCCAGAGAAAATCAAGGGCGCGTCGCGTTTCGTCATTCAAAAACACGATGCGCGCCGTTTGCACTACGACTTCCGCCTGGAGATGGAGGGCGTACTAAAGTCATGGGCATTGCCCAAAGGGCTTCCCTGGAAACGAGGTGAAAAGCATCTTGCAGTGGAAGTGGAAGATCATCCGATCGAGTACGAGGATTTCGAGGGAATTATCCCGGAGGGGCAATATGGCGGCGGCACGGTAATGGTGTGGGACCGCGGGAATTACGGCGTTTACGGCGAACAACCGGTAAAATCGCTTAAGGAAGGCAAACTTCATCTCGTTCTCGACGGCGACAAAGCAAAGGGGGAATGGACCCTCGTGCGGATTCGCGGCCGTGATGATGCCAAGAATCAGTGGTTGATTCTGAAAACAGGAGATGATGCGAAGCCGATACCGAAAAAGATGGAAGACCATTCGGTCAAAACCGGACGCACGATGAAGCAAATCGCAGAAGCTCGCGACGCCGAGTGGGAATCCGGTCGCGAAGCGGACGAGAGCCCGACGTCACAATTTAAAGCGCGGATTCGCGATGCCATAAAAAAAAAGGAAAAGGATGAGGTTGTAGGGCAAGCGCATCGCCTGCGGGCCACAAAGCGGGGCAACCAAAGCGGTCACCCTACAGTAGCAACCCTTCCGGATTTGCCCTCGGCAAAGGCTCGTTTCATCGAGCCGATGAAAGCGAAGCTGGTTGAGACACCCCCAGTGACAGGCGATTGGATTTACGAACTCAAATTCGACGGGATCCGCCTGATCGGAGTCAAACGGGACGAAAAAGTTTCGTTGTTGTCGCGAAATCAAAACGAATTGGCCGAGCGATTCCCGGAGATCGTCGCAGCGATAAAAGCTTTGCCGGCGCGCCAATGTGTGATCGATGGCGAAGTGGTCGCACTCGACGAGGAGGGCCGTTCCTCGTTTCAACTGCTGCAAGCTCGTGAGATGGAAGGGCGAAAGAGCCCTGTTTATTTTTATGCATTCGATCTGCTACAACTCGACGGCAAGAGTCTGATTTCGCTGCCATTGGAGGCTCGCAAAAACGTTCTGGAAAAGCTCTGTGCCAGTGGCGGCGATCCCATTCGCTATTCGGGCGCGATTGGCGGAGACGCAAAACGATTACTCGAGGAAGTGAAGCGACGCGGCCTCGAGGGAATTGTCGGCAAACAGCGCAACTCTGTTTACGAATCTGGACGCAGAAGCGGCGCATGGATCAAGCTCAAATGTGTCAGCGAACAGGAATTCGTTATTGGCGGATACACTCCGCCGCAGGGAGCACGCAAATATTTCGGCGCAATTCTGGTTGGTTATTATGAGAACAAAAAGCTCGATTTTGCCGGGAAAGTCGGCACCGGTTTCACTGCAAAATCGTTGTCGATGCTGCACAAGAAATTCCAAAGAGAAGCCCGTGATGATTGCCCATTTGTCGATCTACCATCAAAGCAAAATGGGCAATGGGTGCAGGACATCACGCCTTCAATGATGCGCAAAATGCATTGGATAAACCCAGTTTTCGTTTGTGAAATTAAGTTTGCCGAGTGGACGCGGGACAAAAAATTGCGTGCGCCGGTTTTCCTCGGGTTGCGCGAAGATAAAAAGCCCACTGAGGTCGTTCGCGAGAGTTAAGGGTCAGAACGCCTTGGTTCGTGTCACTATGATTTGACCCTGGCGACCAGACGAAAAATTTTGAACAGTTTCTTATAGGGAGGGTTCGGGATTATTATGCGAATCGCTCAGGTCGCACCGCTTTACGAAAGTGTCCCGCCGAAATATTACGGGGGAACCGAACGAGTGGTGTCGTATCTCACTGAAGAATTGGTTCATCAAGGCCATAAGGTGACTCTCTTTGCAAGCGGGGATTCTGTAACGAAAGCTCACCTTGTCGCGGCATGTCGACGCTCACTGCGTCTCGACAAGCACTGCGTGGACCAACTGTCGCACCAAATCTTTATGCTTGAGCATGTGTTTCAGCGCGCTACGGAATTCGATATCATTCATTTTCATGTTGACTACCTGCACTTTCCACTAAGTCGCCGTCAGCCGATAACGCATGTGACGACATTGCACGGCCGACTCGATATTTCGGACCTTGTCCCTTTGTACCAAGAGTTTCGGGACATGCCGGTCATCTCGATCTCGAATATGCAGAGAGAGCCTTTACCTTGGGCAAACTGGCAGGCGACGGTTTACCACGGAATCCCGGCTGACATGTATCGGTTCCGCGGGGAACCGGGAAGGTATCTTGCTTTTCTAGGGCGGATTTCGCCTGAAAAACGAGTGGACCGGGCAATCGAAATTGCCAAGCAGGTTCAGATTCCGCTTAAAATTGCCGCCAAGGTGGATCCAGTAGACAAGAAGTATTTCAAGCGAGAGATCGAGCCATTGTTGGGCGATCCGTTAGTCGAGCATGTCGGCGAGATCGGCGACGGGGAAAAGAATGAGTTTTTGGGGAACGCTTATGCTTTGCTCCTGCCTATCGACTGGCCGGAACCATTTGGGCTCGTGATAATCGAAGCGATGGCCTGCGGAACACCGGTGATCGCGTACCGTGGAGGCGCGGTCCCAGAGGTGATGGAAGAAGGTCATACCGGCTTCATCGTGGAAGCACTAGAAGACGCCGTGAGAGCAGTTCGACGGGTGCCTGAATTAAGCCGGGAGCGTTGTCGGGAAGTCTTCGAGCAACGCTTTACTGCCACGCGGATGGCGCACGACTATGTGCAGGTTTACGAGCGACTAATCAACAGCAACCAGCCTCAGGCATTGGAGGCGCGCGCGTAATGGCGAGGGAAGTTATCCGCGTTCGGGACGCGTTTTACATTCGTTCGTCGTCACCTCGCATCGACGTTCGTACCCGCGTTCTCAAGCAGGGAAACACCTTCGCTGTGTTCGATCGCTTCGGTGACATCGACACGTTCGGTACTGGTGAGCTCGGGATGTACTATCAGGACACCCGATTTTTGTCCCGTTTGACGTTGAAGTTGGGAAAGGACCGCCCGTTATTGCTCAGTTCTACCGTCCGAGAAGACAATGCCGTTCTGGCTGTGGATGCAACGAACCCGGATGTCTGGCGCAATGGTGAGATGGTAGTTTCTCGAGGAACCGTGCACATCTTTCGCTCGAAGATCCTGTGGAAGAGGGCGTGTCAGGAGCGGCTTCGGATCCATAACTATGGGCGTTTGACTGTGGATATTTCGCTCTCAATCGAATTCGACGCTGATTTCGCTGATATCTTCGAGGTGCGAGGCATGAAGCGGGAGCGCCGCGGTCGCCGGATCAAGACTGAGATTGGTCAGAATGAGGTTGTGCTCGCCTATGAGGGATTGGACGGACGCTCTCGCCGGACGCGAATTGCTTTTGATCCGCCACCCACTCGGTTAAGCGAATCCGGGGCCAATTACGAATTCTGGTTGAAGCCAGGGGAGGGAGCAACGTACCGATGCTCCATCGCGTGCGAAGTGGATACTGATTCGCGGGGAGAGATCAAGCCTTGTTACGAAAAAGTCGTCCAGGAGGCGGCGAGCGCGCTGGAATCGGCGCATGCCCGAGAGCCTTTGATTTTTACTTCAAACGAGCAGTTCAATGATTGGCTGAATCGCTCCATCGCAGATCTTGAGATGATGCGGACGGAAACTCCGTATGGACCGTATCCTTACGCCGGCGTTCCCTGGTTCAGCACGGAATTTGGGCGAGACGGAATTATTACCGCGCTCCAGTGCATGTGGTTTGATCCCAGTCTCGCGCGAGGCGTCCTGGCGTATCTGGCTGCCACACAAGCGGACGCGGAAAACTCCGAGCAAGACGCCCAGCCGGGCAAGGTGCTGCACGAGACGCGCGCGGGTGAGATGGCCGTCTTGGGAGAGATTCCGTTCAAGCGTTACTACGGTAGCATCGACGCGACACCGCTTTTCATCCTGCTCGCTGGCGCGTATTACAAACGCACGGGTGACGGCGCGTTCGTTGAGTCTATTTGGCCGAACGTCGAGCGCGCGCTCGCATGGATTGATCATTACGGCGACGTCGATGGCGACGGCTTCGTCGAATATACTCGCAGGTCGAAACTCGGTCTCATCCATCAAGGCTGGAAAGACTCTCACGATGCTATTTTCCACGCGGACGGTTCCTCCGCCGAAGGACCAATCGCTTTGTGCGAAGTGCAAGGCTATGTTTACGCCGCCAAACTGGCGGGCGCCGAGTTGGCTGAGCTCTTCGGCGATAATGCACGGGTGCGTGATTTGCTGAAGCAAGCCAAAATCTTGGGTCGGCGGTTCGACGAAAGCTTTTGGTCTGATGAACTTTCTACATACGCCCTCGCGCTCGATGGCAGAAAGCAGCCCTGCAGGGTGCGAACATCGAACGCGGGCCATTGCCTTTTTGCCGGAATCGCATCCGCGGACCATGCACGTCGCGTCGCGGCAACGCTTACAGATGAAACGTCCTTCTCCGGCTGGGGAATTCGGACAGTCGCTACAAGCGAGGCGCGTTACAATCCGATGTCGTATCACAACGGATCTGTCTGGCCACACGACAACTCGTTGATTGCCGCCGGATTCGCGCGCTACGATCTGAAAGAGTCGGCAGCTACCGTCCTCGCCGGTTTGCTCGATGCGAGCCTGTTCTTTGACCTGCACCGTCTCCCAGAACTGTTTTGCGGTTTTCCCAGACGCCCCGGTGAAGCACCGACGCTTTATCCTGTAGCTTGTGCTCCACAATCCTGGGCCTCGGGTGCCGTGTTTCTTTTGCTCGAAGCTTGCCTGGGCCTGAGCATTTCGGCTTCGGAACGAAGGCTGACGTTCTCAAAGCCCATCTTACCGCGTTTCCTCCAGCAGGTGACGATCCGAGGATTGAGGATAGCAGACGGGCACGCCGACCTTTTGCTTACTAGACACGATGAGGGGGACGTGGGCGTCAATGTGCTTCGCCGCGAAGGAGCACTGGATGTCGTTGTTTTGAAGTAGTCTCGTTCTTGAATTGCGCTTGTTCGCACGGTGCAGGCAAATATGGTGAGAAGGTGAAAGCAAAAGTCATCGTTATGCCGAAGGCTGCGGTGCTCGATCCTCAGGGTAATGCAGTGCGTGACGCCATGCGGCACCTGGGCATGCCGGAAGTCCGCAGTGTTAGAATTGGGAAATACATGGAGATAGATATCGATGGGCAAAACGGCGATCTCGAAACGCGATTGCGCGGTCTCTGTCACGACTTGCTTTCGAATCCAGTGATCGAAGACTACGAACTGCAAAAAGTTGATGCAGCAGATCGGAAGAAAACGCCCAACGCTAAACGCCGAACATTTAACGCACAACTAAAGAAGCCAAAGACGAGGAAACGAAAGTGAAAGCGCTGCGATATTTTTTCTGCGTTGTGTTGCCACCCCTTGCCGTGCTGTTGACAGGTCGCATCGCCAGTTTTTTTCTCAGCCTCATTTTGACTTTGCTGGGTTGGATTCCGGGCGTGATTCACGCGTGCCTCGTCGTAAATGATTATCACGCGGAGCAGCGCGCCGCGCATTGAATTGACGATGAGATTCGCCGTTATTCAGTTCCCCGGGTCAAATTGCGACCAAGATTGCGTTGCGGCGATTAATGGACTTGACGGATTGCACGCCGAATATGTGTGGCACAAGGAAACCTCGCTGGACGATTTTCACGCAATTGTGCTGCCCGGTGGATTTGCGTACGGCGATTACCTTCGTTGCGGTGCCATCGCGCGTTTTTCGCCGATCATGAAGGCGGTGATTAGGGATGCGCGCGCTGGCAAGCTTGTCCTTGGGACGTGTAACGGGTTTCAAGTTTTGTGCGAAGCCGGTCTGTTGCCGGGCGCGTTGGTTCGCAACCGTTCGCTGCGTTTTGTCTGTGACATGGTTACCACTCGCGTGGAAGTCGATGACTCACCATTCACGCACCGTTGTCCGAAGGGCACACTCCTTCGACTGCCGGTAGCGCACGGCGAAGGCTGTTTCTTTGCAGACGCAGCGACACTGCGTGCGCTGAACGCAAATCAACAAGTGATTTTGCGCTACACGGACAGCAGCGGGCGTATCGTGCCAGAAGCGAATCCGAATGGGTCGATTGAAAACATCGCCGGTATCTGCAATCGCCAGCGAAACGTTTTCGGACTCATGCCTCACCCTGATCGCGCGTCGGACGCGCGGCTTGGCAGCATGGATGGTGCGAAGATCTTCCGGTCAATGGTGCAAACGATTAGCGCCAATCGCGCGGCCGACGGATCGGAGCGAGTAAAGCAGGTCGCGTGAGTCTCTTCGTCACCGGGACGGACACGGGTGTCGGCAAGACGTATACGGCCGCCCGACTTTTGGAGCTATTGCGCGCATCGGGCGCGCCCTGTGCGGGGATGAAACCCATCTGCTGCGGAGACCGCCGAGATGCAGAATTTCTAAAAGCGGCTGGTAGTGACGGCTTGGCAATCGACGATGTTAATCCGGTTTGGTTGAAAACGCCCGCAGCGCCTATCGTGGGCAGCTTGATGGAGAAAGTGGATATCGATATCGACCATATCCTCGCTGCTTTTCATTCTCTTCAGAATCGGGTTGAACACGTCATTGTAGAAGGTACCGGTGGTTGGATGGTGCCGATCCATCGCAATTTTTTCATCAGCGATCTGGCCGCCGCGATGAAGCTGCCGGTTCTAGTGGTCGCATACAATCGGCTCGGTTGCCTCAATCATGCCGTCCTCACTGTGCAAAGCGTCGTCGGACACGGGTTGCGGTGTGTAGGGCTTGTATTGAACAACGCGCGAGAAACTGGCGGCATAGCCGCTGTGACCAATGCCGATATTCTCAGGAAAATTCTTGATGTTCCTCTACTTTGCGGACTAGGGGAAAACCTTACCGAATTGCCTGCTGACTGGCGACTTGTGCTTGATTCGACCATCGGCTCGTAGCGTGTCGCGTCGATACAGGACTGTAAAAAAATTGAACACACCCCCGCGGATTTTGCATGCGGTCTCACTGGGAAATGAGAATGGCATCCCTGCTGCTCTCTTTTATCCACAAAAAACGCTTACTTTTATGCTCTTACAAAAAACCTTACACATGAGCCAGCCGGTGGCGGAGTGCAGGGCTCGCCTAGCCAGCATTCAGTCATATAGGCGGCAGTTTCTAATGGTCACACGGGCGACTGTGACTTCGTCCAAGACGGTCGATTTTAGCTTTCGAGGCCCGCTGGGCTTCGAGGCTCACACGGTGCTACTGTCGGTCGAGAGCGACTCGCCAGATCAGTACGCGTTTGAGTCCGTAGGCGGAAATATTGCGCTGATGGGCATCGTTGATTTTGCCGAGATTCGGCCGCATTGCACCGAAGTCACGCTGGCAGTTCACTACGAAATTAAGAACAAGCTGTTTTCCTGGCTGGATCGGCGCTTGCACTTCGTGGACAGTTTTGTGACTGCCGAATTGCGCAGTATTCGTGCGCACTTCGAAGGTATCGCGGCCAGCTACCTTGAGCACGCACGCGTTCTGCCGACGTTCCAAACGGCTACCGCCTGATAAAACGAACACCTGAAGAACCGCGAAGCCAACGTTCGCGCCGCTCTACGCGCGGTTTGGGGTCAGCGCACTCGCACCGCGTGTTTTCTATCGAGGCGAAGAGTCTGTCCCCGCCTAAGGGTTATTGTGGCCTTTGGGTCGCGAATTTTCGTTCCGTCGATTTCTACACTTCCCTGCTTAATCAGTCGCGAGACTTCGCTGTGCGATTTTTCCAGGTTGAATACTTCCCTATAAACGTTGGAAATAAGGGTGATGGCTGCTAGTCCCTCCGTTGAAATCGCAGAAAATGCAGGGAGATCGGCATGTTCCAAATCGCGCTTGCTAAAGCGAGTGTTCCACTCGTTGAGCGTTTTTTCAGCAACAGCGGGCGAGTGATACATCTGAACGATTTCGAAGGCGAGCTGCTTCTTGGCTTCAAGCGGATGCGTGTCCGCCGGCGGAGTGCGTCCAAGGAGCAAGTCATAATAGCGGGTCATCAAATCGTCGGAGATGCTCATCACTTTCCCGAACATCTCAGATGCCGGTTCGTTAATTCCGACAAAGTTGCCGAGGCTCTTGCTCATTTTTTTGGAACCATCCAACCCCTCGAGAATCGGAAGCAGAAAAACCACCTGTTGCGGCAATCCCTCCTCTTTTTGGAAATCGCGTCCGATTAAAATGTTGAAGAGCTGGTCCGTTCCTCCGAGCTCAACATCGGCCTTTACCATTACCGAGTCCCAGCCCTGCATGATTGGATATTGAATTTCGTGGGCACGAATCGATTGCTGGTTATCGATCCGCGTCTTGAAATCTTCGCGCTGCAACATTTGCTGCAACGTCACGCGGCTGTTGAGTCGAATAACATCTTCAAACGACATGGCTCGAAACCAGTCGCCGTTGCAAACAGTTTCTGTCCGCGCCGGATCGAGAATCTTGAAAGCCTGCTCGCGGTAAGTCGCCGCATTCGCATGCACTTCACTGTGCGTCAATTGCGGCCGCGTAACAGATCGACCGCTCGGGTCACCAATCATTCCCGTGAAATCGCCGATGATGAGAATTGCTTGGTGGCCCAGGTCTTGAAACTGCCGCAGTTTTCGCAAAACGATCGTGTGCCCAAGATGAATGTCGGACGTAGTTGGATCGACGCCCAGTTTTACCCGCAGCGGCCGACCGAGCGCGAGTTTTTCGCGCAATTCCTCCTCGTTAATGATTTGCGCAGCGCCTCGCTTTAACAGCGCGAGCGCTTCATCCGGTTGCATGATCAACAATAGCGCGCCCGGCCCGCGCGCTACTTGTTTTTGTTCAGCAACTCACGCACCTGCTCGATCGTGAGCGGCGCGTTTTGCCGGTTGAGCGACTTTTGGCTTTTACCTTGGTCCAGAAAAGGTCGATTTCCCGCGTAGGCGTGGCTGGCGGCCTTTTTTTCCGATTGAGGGGCGTCGCGGCGATCGCGGGCAGCTTGAGTTGGATAAGCAACTCGAGAATTTCCCACTGCTTGCTGCGAGGAATTCTCGACTGCGCCGCGACTACCGTGGAAAGGCTGGGAATTGAATTGCTGCGTTGAGAGTTCACGTGTTCCCGAAAACGTTTTCGACCTGGGCTTTTTCTCGACGTAAAACGTACCAACGTCTGCTTTTTTATTTATTGATGTGTCATCCGCGATGAATTTTTTCTTCTGCTCGCTGTTTTGTAGGGTCATGTCCGGCCTAAGCAGGCGATCCACCAGCTTGCGCTCTTGATCCTGAGCGCGGAGGCAGGAAAGAGCAGTCAGCAGCGATACAACGACGGACAGCGATTTTGCCACAGAGGGAGCCTGCCGAAATTTCGATGCGTTTGTAAAGCAAATTTGGTGATGACCGGGCAAGCAGGAAGCGGCGCCCGGCCGGCGCAGTGCGCCGACTCTAGCCGAAGCTCGGCTTTTTGTTGTGTTCGATCGCATCGTCGGGAAATAATGGGCGCATGTCTGATCATGTTTACAAAAAGATTGAGGTGGTTGGTTCCTCGCCCAACGGATTTGAAGAGGCGGTAAAAAATGCGCTAGCACGCGCTGAAAAGACCGTTCGCAACATGCGCTGGTTTGAAGTGACCGAGACCCGCGGGGAAATCGAGAACGGCAAAGTCGGTCATTGGCAGGTGACTCTCAAGATCGGATTTACCCTAGAGGAGTGATTTGCCGGCGCTTGTGTCAAAACCCCGATCTTGAAACAGGCTCTTGCCGCAGCGAGCGCCTCTACAACATCATTCTTCCTCCTGGGCTGCCTGATACAGCTTGGCGGCGCCGTAAATCAGGATCGCGGGCCTTAATGCCGCGACGAGCAAACGAAAGAGACCGCCCAGAATTCGGCCCAGGGGCAGTCGATTCAAAATGTAGCCCGCAACAAACGCGCACAGAAGTGATTGTGCCGGTTTTTCACGAATGTAATCCTCAGTCTCGCTGAGAGCCGCCTCGACCTGCTCCTTCACCCAATGCAGTCCGCGTTCCGGAAATTCAGCGGCGACTTCAGCAGATGATCGGTCCATTTCGCTTAATGATTCGGATTCTGATCCTGCCCTGCGCGCATCGACCTGTCAACGCAAGGTCAGCCAAATCGAGCTCGCGCCTGTGCCCGGTGGGAAATCAGGCAGCGGAGGCGATCGATGAAACGTGCCGGCGCGGCGCGCTGCTTTGAGTCCGTAGCGGGCCATGACTTCCAGCGCATGCTCACCCAATGTGGAGCAATTAGTCGAGAGCAAGACGTGGCTGTCTCGTTCTGCAAGTTCGAGGGAGTCGATGACCAACTTTTCGAAATCGTTTTCAACGTGAAAGGTCTTTCCACCGGGCGAACGCGAGAAAGTTGGCGGGTCAAGAATGATGACATCAAACTTCTCGCCTTTTCGTGCCAACCGCGGCAATACCGCCATCACGTCGTCGGCGATAAAGCGATGGCCAATTGTTGGCAGGCTGTTCAATCCAAAGTTCTCGCGTCCGCGTGCCAAAGATTTCTTGGAAAGATCGATGCTGAGGGTCGTTGCTCCGACGTAGGCTGCACTTACGGAAAAAGAGCAAGTGTAGGCAAAGCAATTCAACAGCCGCTTGGGCGTGATGTGACGAACATAACTGCGATTTTCCCTCTGATCAGGAAACAAGCCTACAGAGAAGCCCGCGCCGAAATCGATCCCAAATTTCAAACGTCGCTCGGTCACGATCGTCTGTAGATTTTCAGCCGGGTCCCCACATATGAGACGTGGCGGTTCGCGTTGTTCACTTTTTCGAGGAGCGAATCGGGCGAAAATACGTCCAAACTTGAAAGAGATATCGTTCGCCCACTCCTTCAATTCTTGAATGAGCCGCTCGCGAACCAGGACTCGCTTGAACGAGATGAGGATGTCGAGTCCGAAGCGTTCCACCCAGCCATCTTCCACTGTGCAGAGCCGATGCGCGTCCGTTCCCTCGGCTTGGAAGTCCCGAAACAAGCTTGCATCAATCCAGCCAGGACTCATGGTCGTCGGCCGTATCTACGGACATACTTTCGATTCGGCATGACCTAACGGATCGGTTGCCGCTGAAGCTGGGCGTCGCTACACTCCATCTCCGAATGCAGCAAGTTACCGTTCGCGTTCCTGCGAGCACCTCGAATCTCGGTCCTGGCTTCGACTGCCTTGGTGTCGCACTGCGCATTTATAACAGCGTAACAGTTACTAGCGGTCGATTGCCCGAACAACCCCGTCCGCAAATTGCCTCGCAGGCAGCCGGACGATTTTTCAAACAGGCGCGTCTCCGCGCGTTTCCGTTTTCTTTTTCAATCGCGGAAGAAATTCCGCGGTCGCGCGGCTTGGGCAGCAGCGCAACTGTTCGCCTCGGCATTTTGTATGCGCTCAATCGCCTCAGCGGCGACCCGCTCGATGGCCTGACGATGTTCCAATTATGCGCCCAATTGGAAGGACATCCCGATAACGCTGCACCGGCTACCTTCGGCGGTTTTACTGTGACGACGCAAGGTAGCGTGACTGCCTGGGCTAAAGAAAGGGGCGCGGGCTGTACCGTTCAGCGGTTCGAAATCTCGCAGCGGTTGTATTTCGTGCTTTTAATTCCTGACTTCGAGATCAAAACGTCGCTGGCCAGACGGATTTTGGCTTCCAAAATTTCGCGTTTAGCAGCGGTTGAGAATTGTGCAAACGCCTGCACGATTACTGCCGCTTTCGCTTCAAAGGCGTACGAAAAACTGCGCGGCGCATTTGCGGATCATGTGCACCAACCATTTCGCGGAAAACTGATTCCATTTCTTCCAAGGGTCATCGCGGCAGCCGAAAAGACGGGCGCGCTTGGTGCATTCCTCAGCGGCAGTGGCTCGACAATCTGTGCTATCACATTACAAGATCCTGGTCGGGTCGCTGCGGCGATGAAGCGCGCCGCCCGAGTGGCGTCAGCCCGCACGATCGTCACCCGCGCTGATAATCGCGGCGCGCAAATTTTAAATTTGAAATCTGCGATTTGAAATTACTCATGGGCCGGCGGCTTGAAAACCTGGAACAGTTTGGAATCGACGTTGTACTCGAACGTCGTCATGGCGTTCGCGCCTCGATTTTGCGGGGAGTCCTCTACGCGCTCTCGTTCGCTTACGATCGGCTCGTGCAACTCCGGCTTTATTTTTACCGGAAAAGAATTCTTCGCGAGCGCGCGCTTGGCATTTTGGTGATCAGCGTGGGCAACCTCACTGTTGGAGGTACGGGTAAGACGCCGATCGTCGAAAAGATTGCTCGCGCGTTGCAAACGGGCGGGCGTCGGGTGGCGATTCTGAGTCGCGGTTACAAAAGCATGCCGCGCAAACGAAGTTTGCTAAGTCGGCTGTACAAACGAGACGCCGATCCTCCACGGGTTGTCTCCGACGGCACTTCGCTCTTGCTGGATTCGCGCACGGCAGGCGATGAGCCTTACATGCTGGCGCACAACTTGAAAAACGTTATCGTGCTCGTGGACAAAGACCGCGTCAAAAGTGGCCTGCTCGCCATCGACAAATGGAAAGTCGATACGCTCCTGCTGGACGATGGTTTGCAGTATTTGCATCTTAAACATCGGCTGGACATCGTCCTCGTGGATCGGCAGGCCCCCTTTGGCAATGAATTCCTCCTTCCGCGCGGTACCCTCCGGGAAGCGCCGCGAAATCTGAGACGTGCCAGCTACATCTTCATCACGAAAAATACCGGGGAACCGAATGACGCCCTGATGAAGCGCATTCGCCGCTACAATCGCACTGCCGAGATCATCGAATGCGCGCATAGGCCTCTCTATCTCCAGAATGTTTTAACAGGGGAAAAAGTGCCGTTGGAACGCTTGCGTGACGCTTTTATCGGCTCGATCAGCGCCATCGCCGCGCCGGAAAGCTTTGAAACCGCATTGGAAAAGCTCGGTGCCCATGTCGATCTGGCCAAGCGCTACATCGATCATCACTATTATTCCGAAGCGGAGCTAATCAGTTTTATCAAGCGCTGTATCCGGCGCGACTTGGAAATGATTGTGACGACTGAAAAGGATTCAGTGCGTATGCCGCGTTTGCCCGAAGCCGAGGTGAAGGTGCCCATTTATTTTTTGCGGGTGGAAATTGAAATCCTCAGCGGCCATGAAAGCTGGGAGCACTGCGTAGCGCGCATTTGCAAACCACAGCCTCTGCTCCCGCCCGAGCGGTTCTTCGCGTGAAAAAGCTGTCATCTCGAGCGGAGCGAGAGACCTCACAATTGAAACGGGAATTACCTTGGCGCGGTAGCGCCGCCAAGGTTTTCTGTCAAGATTTGTTGACTAACCTCTCCCATTTCCCCTAACCGATTCAAGGAACCCTGAAAGACAGACCGTCCAAGCCGACGTCGCACGCAACGAAACCAGCGCACACGGGCTGGAGTTGGTCATCCTGGCGGATAAGCAGCCTGGCCGCGATGACGTCTACGCCGTTTGAACCTACAGCGGGCGGCAAGAGCCCCGCTGCGGGGCGATAGCCCTCTGGAAGCGTGAATGCCGTTGTGCCGTTGCCAGTGCCGGCAAGAGTCCCCTTCAGGCGTACAATACCCAAGGCGTCCTTGAAGAACCCAACCTTGGTGAGGCTGCCGCCGAAGAAGACGCTGGAGGCCGTCACGCAGTCCGAAGCTTTCCACCTTGTCGGTACTGCCGGCGCGCCTCCGTTCCAAAACGGGTGGGAAAACTTCATGATTTGGATCTTGGGTTAACCGACGGAAGGGTGTCGAGGCTTTCTCCGAAAAATATTTAATTTTCTGTCCGAGATGACATCGCAGGCATCCCGTTCAACCTCAATTCGGCGTTGGACGTTGGGCGTTGAGCGTTGGACGTTGCCGTTTCACCCATGCCTCAAAAAGCCGAGCTAATCGTCGAAGACCGTAAGATTCAAGTTTCGAATCTCGACAAGGTGCTTTATCCAAAAGTCGAATTCGCGAAAGGACAGGTGATCGACTACTACATCCGCATTGCGCCAGTCCTCTTGCCGCACCTAAGGGACCGTCCGCTCACCATGAAACGGTATCCTGATGGTGTTGATGGCGAATTTTTCTACGAAAAGAATTGTCCCAAGCACCGGCCAAAATGGGTGCAGACAGCGCAGGTTTGGAGCGAAAGCAATGATCGCATTATGAATTATTGTCTGGTGCAGGATTTACCCACGCTTGTATGGGCTGCCAACCTTGCCGATCTCGAGCTGCACACGTCGCTCTCGCGCAAGGACAACATCGAACGGCCTACCATGATGGTGTTCGATCTCGATCCCGGCGCGCCCGCCGACATCGTACAGTGCTGCCAGGTGAGCCTGTGGCTCCGCGACTTGTTAGGGAAAATGAAACTTAAATCGTTCGCAAAGACGAGCGGATCGAAAGGACTGCAGGTCTACGTCCCGCTGAACACCCCAGTGACTTACGATCAAACCAAGGACTTGTCGCGCTCTCTCGCCCAATATCTAGAGCGTGAGCATCCGAATTTGGTCACTTCGAACATGTCCAAGGCGGTGCGCAAAGGCAAAGTGTTCGTCGATTGGAGCCAGAACGACGAACATAAGACCACCATCTGTGTTTATTCACTCCGCGCCAGGGATGAACCAACCGTTTCAACTCCGGTTACTTGGAACGAAGTCGAAAAATGCCTGAAAAAGAAAAACGCCGAGCTGTTGAAATTCCGCTCCGATCAAGTTCTCGTCCGCGTCGAAAAACTCAGCGACCTCTTCGAGCCGGTCGAAGGACTCAAACAAAGGCTACCGAAGAAATTGAACGTGTGATGCAGTCCTTAACGCAAAGATAATCGAGCATGAACAATCAGATATGGTTTGATGCGGTTGGCTGGCTGGGAGCGGCAGCTCTCCTTGTCGCCTATGCAATGGTCTCTTCTCGGAAAATGCAGGCAGACTCTGCGCCTTATCAGCTGCTCAACATCGTTGGCAGCATTCTCTTAGTCGCAAATACGATCTTTTATCGAGCTTATCCTTCCTCATTTGTGAACTTGATCTGGGCAGGAATAGCCGTTTTTTCAATCGCTACGAGAAAGCGGCTTCCGTCTTCGTAGCTTAGTGCAACGCTCCGCGTGGAAAGAACTCGGCGATCCGGTCAAATCGATGGAAAAACGTAAACAAGAGGTTTCGAAGAAATCCGATCTTGAGGGTTATGAGGGCAGCGGTAGTTAGAACGCCCGGCGGTCCTATTGAAATCGAGGAGCGCGAGCATCCCATACCGGGACCCGACGAGGTTCTGATCCGCGTCCGCGCGTGCGGCGTCTGCCACGGTGACGTGATGGTGAAGGAGGGACAGTTTCCATTCGCGCGCTATCCGGTTGTGCCTGGACACGAGATCGCAGGGATAATTGAAGCCGTGGGAGAACGGGTTCGGTTTCTTACGCCTGGAGCGCCCGTCGGTGTGTCCGCTCTCTTTTCCTCTTGTGGGGTATGTTGGCATTGCCTCGGAGCAGATGAATTTCTTTGCGACAAACTGGAGTTTACCGGCGTTACGAAGGACGGCGGATTTCAAGAATATATGGTTGCTCCAGCTGCTTACGTTCTACCGCTCCCTGAGACGATGGAGTTCGCAGAAGCTGCGCCACTGATGTGTGCGGGTCTCACCGTTTTCAGTGGAATGCGCCACGCCGGATTTAAACTAGGCGATAAGGTGGCTGTGATCGGACTCGGCGGATTAGGGCACATGGCTGTGCTTTTTGCGAAATCGATGGGAGGACGGGTCGCAGTGATTTCGACGAGCGGAGACAAGAAAGCTCAGGCTCAGGCGCTTGGCGCGGAACAATTCATTCACGTCAAGACCAAGAATCCGGCAGACGCACTTAAGGCTTGGGACGGCGGTGCTGATCTAATTCTCGCGACTGCGCCGGATGCTGAAACGATGGCGGCCGCTTTCGCCGGGTTGGCAGGCAACGGAACAATGATGGTTCTCGGCGCTCCATTCGCGCCAATATCGGTGAGCGCTTTTGATTTGATTATGGGCAGGCGACGTCTTATGGGCTCGCCCGCCGGTTCACGAAAAGATATGAGAGATATGCTGGCGTTTGCGGCACAGAATCGAATTCGCCCACAGGTGGACCGCGTTTCGCTAGAACATCTTTCAAACGCGTTCAATGAAATGGGCAAAGGGCACATGAGCGGGCGCACGGTTGTTGTTATGAAGTGATATTTGGTGTACGCATCGTCACCCGGAACGGCGGGGGATTCGCTTATGCGCAAAGTTAACGTCAAAGATATTCCAGAGCAGGAACGAAAATCTCCAAAAGGAAAGTTTGGACGGTTTACAAAAGATATTTCCATCGCGCTCGGGCGCGAGCCAGAGTCGCTCGATCTATCGAAGCGACATCCTTTTGATCTCGCGCTGGTGCGGATTCCGAAAGGTAAAACGCTTTGCCCCTACCACGCGCACGCGGCTGAATCGGAGCTTTACCTCGTCGTGTCTGGTCGCGGCAACGTGCGCGACAAGGATGGGATAATTGAAGTGGGACCGGGCGACGCTTTTTTCTTTCAGCCGGGTGAGGCGCATCAGCTTTGGAATGCGGGCGATGAGGATTTTGTTTATTACGTGATCGCTGACAATCCGCGAAGTGGCGGCACGACCGCCGACTCTTGTTATTATCCCGACAGCAAAAAATGGGCAGTGACTACTGATGCACACGAAGAGGTCGTTGTGAAAGGAACGGAGACTGATTATTTCGACGGTGAAGAATGAACCGATGCCGGTTCAGACGGTTATGCGCAAAGTAAATCTAAACGAAATCAAGGAAGACCCATGGCAGTCACCAGGTGGGAAATACGCTGTGTCGTTCAAAGGAATTTCCGAAGCGCTGGGGCGCGAACCGAGCTCGCTTGATTTGTCCAAACGGCATCCATTTGATTTGGAATGGAATCGCGTGCCTTCCGGGAAAGCAAATTTCCCGTACCACGCGCACTCAGCGCAGTGGGAGCTTTACCTGGTAATCTCTGGAAAAGGAAGCGTTCGTCACAAGGATGGCACTACGGAGGTCGTGCCTGGAGACGCATTCGTTTTTGGGCCCGACGAACCGCATCAACTTAGCAACCGCGGCCAGGAAGACTTCATTTATTACGTGATTGCAGATAATCCGATTGGCGAATCGAGCTATTTACCGGACAGTGGGAAGTGGAAGGTAAACAGGTCATCAGCCGCGGATCGCGTGGTTTTGAAGGGAAAAGAGACCGATTGGTTCGACGGCGAAGAGTGATGCCGTGGCGCAGACGATCATATCTGCGCCTTTAAAACTCGCGGGCAGGACGCCTGCTTCACCGCGTGCGCTGTCCCGCCTCCGCGTTTAGGCTCATATTATGAATTCCAACAAATCACCGCAAGATTTCCCGTACAAGACTTACCTCAACATTCTGTACAGCCCGCTTGAGCTGATCGATGTGCAGAAACTAGCTGATGCCTGCACCGACAAATGGTACAACCAAACGCTTTGCAAGATGAACGACTCGGTCGTCAGACTGGCGGTGATCCAGGGCGAATACCATTGGCACGAACACAAAGAGATCGATGAATTCTTTTTCGTTCTGGATGGACATTTTCTCATCGATCTCGAAGACCGCGTGGTCGATCTTGCGCCCAGGCAGGGTTTCGTCGTGCCCAAAGGTGTCCGACATCGCACACGTGCACCTGAACGTACCGTGATCTTAATGGTCGAACGTGCGGACATTATTCCTACCGGCGACTGAATGCGCCGAAGGCAGTGAAGATCATTTCGGGCGGACAAACAGGCGTGGATCGCGCAGCGCTTGATGTTGCACTGAAGCACGGAATCGATTCCGGCGGTTGGTGTCCAACTGGACGCCTCCATGAATTCGGTAGAATTCCGGATCGTTATCCACTTAAGGAGTTGGACAGCGGTGGATTTACCGAGAGAACGTTGCAGAACGTTAAAGATTCCGATGGAACGGTTGTCATTTATCCCAGCAAGCTGAGCGGAGGAACCGAGCAAACAGTCAAATTCTGTGTTGAACAAGGACGGCCGCATCAATTGATTGACGCCGCCAACGTTTCCAGTGAAAAGGCCGCGCATTTGATCGTCGATTTTGTCCGCGAGAACAACATCCGCACCCTTAATGTGGCTGGTCCGCGTCAAAGTGAATGGCCTGAAGGATACGATTACGCGTACCGGGCGCTGGATAATTTTCTCGACGCCCTGTAGCCACCTTCCTGCAGACCGTTGAGATAAGACGGCTCACAGAATCGTGGCTACAAATTACTCGTAGCGCAGTGCTTTAACCGGATCGAGGCGCGCGGCGAAGTATGCGGGAATGAGCGCGGCAATCGAGCAGATGAAAAACGCGGTAATACAAATGATGGCGACATCTCGCGGGATGACTTCCGCGGGAATCGACGAAAATTGATAGACTTCGCGCGGAAAGACCTCGATGTGAAATGTAGACGCGAGCCAGTGACTGAATTCGTTGCGGTAACGGATTAACGCCATTCCGAGTCCTAATCCTGTCAGCGTTCCAAAGAGCCCGACGATGGTTCCCTGGCCAAGAAAAACCCAGATGATTTGGGCAATGTTTGCCCCGAGCGCTTTCACGATTCCGATCTCCCGCCGCTTTTGCACTGTTACCGTGATCAGCGTGCTCATGATTCCGAAGGCCGCAACGACCACGATGAAGAACAATAGGAAAAACATCACGGTGCGCTCGAGCCGAACGGCTTCGAAAAACTGGTTGTTCATGTCGATCCAGGTCTGCGCGTATTGCGGTGGCTCGAGAAATTGTTCTATTGCCTGTTTCACGCGCTCGGCGCTGTAGGGGTTGTCGGTTCTGACAGTGATGCCATGCAACGCGTCTCCCAGTCCGTATAACTCCTGCCCGACATACACCGGCACGAGCAGAAACTCTGAATCGTGCAGGTAATGGCCAGTTTCAAAGATACCGGTAACAGTCAGTTCTTTCGGCAGGATCACGTCGCGCAATTGGTCGATCGCCTTTTTTTCTTCGTCTCCTTTGGCATTCTCCAGTTTTTTGATGCCATCGAGGATCTGTCCAAGATTGCCCGGCGAATAGATGGTAATTTTATCACCGACGCTGACCTGCAGTTTGCGTGCGAGCTCAATCCCGAGCACGGTCGATTCACCTTCGAGGTCGAGCTTGCCGTATTTGATGAACTTTCGCAGCGGGATGACGTTTTCTTCCTCGGTGGGATCGACACCGCGAATCATCGGTGCGACTCGCTTGTTTTGAAATTCGACGATCACCGGCCCTTGGATGTAGGGCGCCGTCGCAACTACGCCCGGCGTGTTGTCGATTTTTGTTTTGAGCGTTCGCCAGTCGCGCAAGACGTCTTCCGTGCTCACGAGAATGTGCGCATCGAAATCGATCACTTTCTGACGCAGTTCGCGATCGAAGCCGGTCATGACAGAAATGACGAGAATCAGCACCGTTACGCCGAGCATCACGCCAAGGATCGAAATTAGTGTGATGATCGAGAGAAACGTACGCTTCGGCTTCAAATACCGCAGCGCCAGGAAAAGACTAAACGGAAGGTTCAATTTGGGATTAACGTTTTGGCAATCTCAGTTGAATTCAACCGCGCGGGCTATTTGGAAAGAGCGTAGGCTTTCAGGTCTTCTAACGTGACGAATTCGAGCGCGGAGGCATGCGTTGCTTCAAGATCAACTGGAGCTGCGCGGTTGTGATCCAGGGCACTTTTCCAGCGTGTCACGCAGACGCACCATTTATCGCCCGGCTTTAGGCCGGGGAAACCCCATTCCGGACGTGGCGTGACAAGGTCGTTTCCATCAAGCACAGAGAAATCGAGAAATTCCTCCGTCACTTTCACGCAGACCGTATGAAGCCCAACGTCTTCGGGACCGGTTCGACAAAATCCATCGCGGTAAAAGCCGGTCATCGGGTCGCGACAACAACACTTCAGCTCAGTTCCCAAAACATTTGTCGGCATGGTAACGAGTTACCGCTCACTGGAACCTTAGCGCGGCGGTAAGACAACGCCAAATCGGGTACATGTGCGCAAGAGAATTGGGAGTGACTTTCGAAACCATTACGGCGGCGGATTATCTTGACTTCGCCCGGCACGCGAGGCTAAAAACGTAGGTCACAAACTTCGAAGGGAGGCCCTTATGCGAATCGTTGGTCTGATTCTTTCTGTTCTTTTTCTGACAGCGCGGCTAGCAATTTCAGCCGAATCGGCCGCGCCCGACTGGTCGATGAATGCGAGTATCATCGAGGCATGCAGTTGCCCGATGTTTTGCCAGTGCTACTTTAACACCCAACCGGCCGCGCATAGCGGGCACGCCAGCCATTCGCATGGTGAAGACGGCGAACATTTCTGCAAGTTCAACAACGCCTTCAAGGTCAACCATGGCAGCTACGGTAATACCAAACTTGATGGTGCGAAGTTCTGGGTAGCCGGCGATCTGGGTGGCGATTTCTCGAAAGGCCAAATGGATTGGGCCGCATTAACATTCGATCCTTCGGTTACGCGCGAACAGCGCGAGGGAATCAAAGCCATCCTTGGCCACGTGTATCCGGTGAAATGGAACTCGTTCACGGTGGCGCAGGATGCGAAGATGACATGGGCGGCAACGAGGGATCATGCCGAGGCGAATTTGGGCGATGGAAAAGCGGGCCAGGTCACTCTCAATAAATTTCAGGGAATGACCGATGATCCGATCGTAATTAAGAACCTGAAGTATTGGGGCGTGCCACGGAATGACGGCTTCATCATGATGCCGAACGAGGTTGAAGCTTATCGCGCTGGGGACAAGCCGTTCGAGTTCAAAGGAACGAACGGTTTCATGATTACGATTGACATCAATTCAAAGGATGTCGTGAAGGAAAAAGCCGGCGCCTGACTTCAACCGTTTCTTCATAGCCGGACATCATCAGCCGTAGCGGCAGCCGTGCCGGCTGCGCGAGGTTTCGTCTTTGCAGGCGACACGCCCGCCGCTACAAGAGAGATCGTCAACTGCATTGTGTCTCGCCACATCGTTATCGCTTATTGGATCATTCCATCTGAGCCGACGCGCAGTTTTTTCCAGAGTCTCATTAACGATCTCGCGCAACGATATGACGCGCCTCAGTTCGAGCCGCATGTGACGATCCATGTCGGAGCGAATTGTACGGGCGCACTTGATGAAGTACTTTCAAAAGTTGCGCGAGGTTTCGAACCAATCGTGCTACAGGCGCTCGAGGTAAGGGGTTCCTCTGAGTTTATTAAGACGCTTTTTGTGCAGTTCGCTGTGACCACACACTTGCAGCAGCTTAATCAAAGCGTTCGTAACGCGGCGCAAGATTCGTCTGATTACCAGCTCAATCCGCACTTGAGCCTACTCTATAAGACGATGTCGATTCAGGATCGACGTCTGCTGACGCATTCGATCGAAGTGCCGTTTCCTGAAGTAACGTTTGACTCATTGAAAGCTGTCCGATGCATTTCACCGACAAGATGCCGCGCAGATGTAGAAGCATGGCGCGTCCTGACCGAGAAAGATTTAGGCAAGTAGCTACCCTTTGTCGGCGCTCATAAAGCGCCGCTACAGCTCAACGATCCGGTAAGGTTTTCCGGTTTTGCGAAGCGCTGGGGCAGAGACGTTGTAAACGGGAATACCGGTCGAGGTCTTTCCGTCGAGAATGCCGTTGTGGGCGTGCCCGTGAAACACTGCATTGACCCGAAACCGATTGATCGGCTCTTCCAATCGGCTGGAACCGAGAAAAGCAAAAATTTCGGGATGTTCCCCTTTTAAGGTGGCGCGGATAGGAGAGTAATGTAGGACGACGATTCGCCGTTCCGTTTGTAATTTGGCCAGCGCCTGTTCCAGCCGGACAGCGTGTCTGATTGATTCCTGCACAAATTGTTTGATGAGCGGTTCGCCCCATGCGTTTAACATTCGCCGGCCGAAACCACCGCCGAAGCCAGCGATACCTGCGAAGCCAACTCCCGCGATTTCGATGGCTTCGCCGTCGAGCACATTCACACCTGCATCGTCGAGAACTTTGCAAACCAGTTCCGCCTTGCCCGATTCAAAATCGTGGTTGCCGAGAACTGCGAGCATCGGGATTCCCACAGCGGCGCGGATATCGGCGACAAGTGCCTCAGCTTCGTCGGGGAGTCCGTACTCCGTAAGATCGCCGCACAGCAACAGCAAATCAGCAGCGCGCGAGATCTCGGCAAACACTTCATGCAATGTGCCACGCGAGTGTTTGCCGTAATGAAGGTCCGCGGTCGCGGCGATTCGTAGCACGCGCTTAGCCATTCTCTTTGAGAAACGTAATCGCTGGCTTCAATGGACGCTTTGGAGGGCGGAGCTCTACGATGCCTTGGTGTGCGGGGTTCCAGGAGCTCGCGTCTCCATGCGCGCGTTATACGTTTCGGTTACGTTATGATGGTGATGACTGCAAAGAGAGCAGAAGCAAGGAGAGAGAAAGACAAAGACGATCGCCTTCATCGCAGATCGGTGGTTGCATTGCAAGATGCAAACATTCCGTTCTTGATCGGCGGCGCGTATGTGGTGGAGGTTTACGCAGGAGTCTCGCGTCAGACGAAAGACTTCGATTTATATCTGCGGCCGCAACATGTCGATTCAGCCCTCGAGGTGCTCAAGCGCGCCGGCTATAAAACAGAAAAGACATTTCCACATTGGCTCGCAAAAGCTGGACGCGGCCGCGATTGTATCGACATGATTTTTCGTGCCGGCAACGGATTGTGCGAAGTGGATGACTCATGGTTCCAGCGTGCACATAGCAGCAAGTTTCTTGGCTTGAAAGTGAAGCTTTGTGCGCCGGAAGAAATGATTTGGATGAAGGCATACATCATGGAACGTGAACGGTTCGATGGCGCCGACATTGCGCATATTCTTCAGCGCTGCGCCGAGAAACTCGATTGGCTGCATCTGGTGCACCGATTTGGTCCGGACTGGCGCGTACTGCTCAGCCATTTAGTGTTGTTCGGTTACATTTATCCTGGCGAACGCGATAAAATCCCTGCCACGATTATGCGCGATTTGATCGCCCGATTGCAAAGCGAGAAGCGCATTGCCGCAGATGACCGCATCTGTCGCGGCACGCTGCTTTCGCGAAAGCAATATCTCCTCGACATTCAAGAGCGGGGATTTCGCGATGCGAGGTTGCAGGCGCGTGTCCATATGAATGCGAAAGATATTGCGCATTGGACCAAGGCGATTGCAAAAGAGGAAAACGCCCAGGGCAAGCCCGCGTGAGTCGTGATTCGTTACCACGTTACAATGGATCGGAATTCCACGATTTAACGTGGTGAGGCCGATGGCATTGGAATCGCTGCTGGCGACGGAGTTGCAGATGCGCTGGCGATTTTCGTTCTTGCTTCGCCGACCACTCGTTTTTCCTCTGCATAAATCTCATCGTCCGCCGCGGCCAAGTAATCACTCGCTGCGTCGATTTGGCTTGCATCGGCTAGCAATAGCGCTGCGTAAACTGCTGCGTGCGGATCGCGTAATTGATCGGCTGGCAATCCTTGAATAATTGCAAGGGCCTCTGCGTTTCGGCCAAGCCGATAGAGAGAGAATGCATAAGTCACGGCGCAATTGAGTTCGTTCGGGGCGCGGTCATGCGCCTCTGTGGCGAGTTCATGCGAGCGCTCTACATTTCGCTCGAGGTTGAGACCTAGTCGCGCGAGATCCGCTGTGATCGGCGCCTCGTTGGGAGAGCTCTCGTGCAGACGCTGGAGAACGTGGTAAAGTTTTTCGGTGTCATTGTTTTCCCGATAAAGCCGGCGAAGCGTGTCCAGCGCCTCGCGTCGCAGGGGTGGATCTTCTGACACGCGTAGCCAAAGCTGTTCCGATTCTTTCTCCAGATTCCATTTCGAAGCGAGACGTGCGAGGACAAGTTCGCGCTCGGGCTCGTCGTGTGTCGATTGTTCCGCGGTGCGCCACAGCGCGTGGAATTCTGTGTCCGTACTGTCTTGTCGTGATTGCCACGTGGCAACTGCCTGATATGCAAGGCGCAGGTAATCAGATTCGCCCCACATTCCTTTGCGGGTCCATCGTTTCAAACGCGTCCAATTTTTTGCGTTTGCGTACGCGTCGGCTACCTCAACAGAAGCGGGTGGCGCAGTTAGTTTCTCTGCGGGGAGCTTCTCGATCCACTTGATAGCCTCTCCAGTGAGTCCATTTCGGTTCATCCATTCCATTAGCGATGCGAGATCCGACGGATTTCTTGCGGCAAACGGCTTTACTCGTTCCAGCAACACGTGGAATTTTTTCTCATCGAGCTTCCGATAAAAATTCAGGCAGAGAAGATAATCGCCGAAGGTGACCTCCTGCGACATTTGGAGCTGTTGTGCGAAGTTATCCGCCGCCGATAGGTCATTGCGTCCCACAGCATCATTAAGCAACGCGCGCAACGCACCGGTCCGATAGGGAGCGAGCTTACTGAGCCGCGCGAGATTTTCGCGTGCTTTTGCATTCTTTTTCGCATCGCTGGAATGAATCTGCAGCGCCGCGAGATTGAACTGGTATAAATCGTTGGCAGGTTCTTTTTTTACGGCAGCTGCGAATTGTTCTTCTTGTTCGGCAAAGTTTCCTTCGGCACAAGCCAACCAGCCTGCAACAACGTGATAGGCAGCCCTGTCACGATCGTTGGGAGGAATTCGATCCAGAGCTTTTTGCGCAAGATCAAGCTTTCCAAAGCGCAGTGCCGCGGAAACCAGATTAAGCCGACTGTCCGGATCTTTTGGCCGCAGGCGCGCAATTTGTTCGCGCCACGAAATCGCCTCTTCGAGATTCTGTTTCTCCGCTGCTTCGGCCAGAATATAGAGAGCCGGCAGAGAATCGGGATGTTGCGTCAGGAGTTCTCGCGCAGTCTGCGTTGCCTCGCTGAATCTTCCCTGTTGCAGCATAGAAGCGGATTCACGTAACAAGCGGGTTTGGTGCCAGTCGCCATATAGTTTTAAGCCGTAGTTGATAAAAAGAGCGCCCAGCAGAATAACAATTGTCAATCCGCTTGCGACAAGAGCGAGACGACCTGGCCATAGCTGTCGTCGGAAAAAGGACTCCAGATCAAAAAGCGATTGTCGAATCCTTCTACATAAGGTGTCCTCGATTCGTTCCGCGATTTTCATCTTGTCTCTTGAGACGGGCAACGATCCGACTTGTTCCTTTCCATCTCACCCGTGCCGACCACCGAAGCTAAGAGCGAGTGACTACCTCGGGCTCTTCAACTACAGGAATTGGCTTGACCGAGTTCTCGATCTTTTCTCTCAAACGCCGGCCCCAAACATATCGTCCGAGCAACACCTTTACGGTGGCCGTAAGCGGTACGGCAAGGAGGGGACCGATTACCCCGCCAATGATCAGTCCCCAGACAAAGATCGACACGATTACGGTCATCGGATGCAACCCAACGTAATTCCCTACGATACGTGGGGCGTAAAATATGCCTTCCAAGTTTTGTATAACGATGAAAATTACTGTTACCCAGATCGGATGCGCCCAATCGCCCCATTGGAAAGCTGCAATCACAACGGCAGGCACCCAGCAGATAATGATCCCGATGTAGGGGACCATTGTCAGCACAACAACAAGCGCACCAATCACGGCCGCAAAGTTGAGACCGAGGAGCGTCAGCGCCGTCCCGATGAGGATGCCATCCACGAGGCAGACCAGCAGTTGTCCTCGGAAATAAGCAGTGACATAGCTATTGATTTCCGACAAAAGCTCCGCGACTTCGTCCCTGAAAGGCGACGCGCGCAGAGGCAGATATTCCCTCCAGTGCTGTTGGATGCGCGGCTTCTCATTTAGTAGAAAGAATAGATAGATCGGCACCAGGATTAGACTGAGCAAAAAACCTGTGACGCCAAGAAAGCCGCCGATGCTCTTCTTAAGAATGTCCCAGAACCTTTCCATCAATGTCGGAAGCGCCTGCTGCAAGTTAGGCATTTGTTTTTCCACGTACGCCTGAATGCGCTGGCGTTCGGCACCGGTCAGCCTTGGCTGACTTGGCGCGATGCTTTCAGCAGCGGGCGCCATGTCAAAAGCTTTTGGAGTGGGAGAAGCTGTCCGTTGCGCATGAGGAGAAGCAGACGGCGCCGGTCCGATGAGCCAGTTTGTGAAACTTGTCGATGCAGATTTCGCGCGGCCACCGCCGAGAAACCCGAATGTCTGATCGAATCGATAGATCAGATCCACAACGTAGTCGCGGGCTCGTTCGGTGTAAGCCGGAATTTGCTTCGCGAAATTCGCGCTTTGTATCGAGATGGTCGGGACGAGCCACGCGGCCAATCCACCGAGAGCAAAAAAGGCGATGGCAAAAAGCAGAGCCACGGCCTTGGTGCGACTGAGCGTTCCGCGAGACATTTTCGTCACCAACGGGTCCAGCAGATAAGTCAGAATCACAGCGATGGCCACCGGGATCAGGATCGGTTGGAGGAAACTAATAATATTGGCGCTGGCCCAGATCACCGTGCCGATGATCACGATGAGAAGGACCACACAGAAGGCCGTGAGCGCCGCCCATATCATCTTACGCTGCCACGGTGTGGGATAGTCGCTCATGTTCGTTGCGGGAACGCCGCGGTCACTGGGTTGGATTCGTCTTTGCTGGTGGCCCGTTGCCGATTGGCGCCTTCGTTCTTTCGATCTTGTTCGCCAGGTTCTTATTCTTTGGATCGAGCGCCAGCGCTTTGTGCCAGGATTCCAGCGCTTCAGGAATGCGGTTCAATTTAAAATAGGCGTCACCAATATGCTCGAAGATAACCGGATCATCGTGGTCCGCAGTTTTTGCAGCAAGGAGCAGATTGTTCAAAGCTTGATCAAATTTGCCCTTTCGGAACTCTACCCAACCGAGGCTATCGAGGTAGGAAGCATTACTTGGTTCCATCTCGAGGGCGCGTTTAATCATCGTTTCGGCTTCATCCAGGTTCATGTTGTGATCGGCCCACATGTAGCCGAGATAATTGCAGGCTTCCGCCGAGTTCGCCGGATCGAGCGCGATTGATTTGCGAAGGAGATCAGCTGCTTTTTCGTACAGACCTGCCTGCTCTGCCGTCGCACCATAATTGAAATAGAACTTGGCATTTACGATGTCATTGTCCTGATCGAGTTGCGCTTCGTGCAATGCCTCCTCAAAAGTCGCCACGGCCTGCTGGGTCTGTTTCGCTTCGCTTTGGGCAATAGCCAGATAATAAACGATCTCCGGCGCGCCCGGGAATCGGCGCCGGACTTCTGTCAGCAATCTGACCGCGCGATCTGCGTCTTTTAAAGGTCCAAGGAATAGTTCTGCCAGACGCAAATAAGTGCCCACATGATTTGGATTAATCAGAATGCTTTGCTCATAATTTGCGGCTACTTTCGCGAAGATCGCTTTTGCTTCGTCAACTCTTTTCGCGCGTTGGAGCGATCGCGCTTCATCATCCAACACCTGCGCCAGCAAGTCGTATGGTTGATACTTTTCAGGGTGCTCTTTGATGATTTGCTCCAGCATCTCAACTGCTTTACCGCGCTGATTTGTCAGGATAAAACCAGTCGCGAGTTTCTCTCGCGCGTTTGCATCGTCCGGTTGCAGTTCCAGAACGCGCAGATACAGCGGAATTGCCTCTTTTAATTGCTGGGAGGCTGCATAGTAGTCAGCGACATCCTTTAGAATCGCAGGGTCATCACCGGCGTGTTCGGCTGCCTTTTTGAAAATTTCGTTGGTCCTTTTCAGGTCAACGAGTTTGGGCTGCGAATCGGACTTGAAAAGAATCGCCACGTAAAGTTTGCCAAGCCGCATCCAAAAGTTGGCGTCGTCACTGCGAACCTTGGTGGCGCGATCCAGAACTTCCAGCGCCTTTGTCTGTTGTCCGGCGGCAACTTCGATTTCCACCAGGCGCTGGTAGCCTTCGATATCCCTGGGATTCAGAGCGATGGCTCGGTTAGCGTAATCGATAGCTTGATCGGTTTTCTTGAGGTACTTCGCATAAATGAATGCGAGCTGCTGATACGGGTCGGCATCGTTCGGATTCGCCTTGATTGCATCCTTCAATACGTCAATCGCCTGTGGAAAATCATCCTGCTCTATCAGTAGCGCGGCCACGCGCGAGGCGAGTTGCGATTGGCCGGGATCGACATTCAGCACTTTGCGATACGCCTCCAGCGCACGATCCGTCTCGCCATTTTCTTCGAGGGCCATTCCCTCGACAAAATGCGCCAGCGCATCCGCCTTATGTGCGCCTTCCGAACGTAGTGCAAGATCGCCAGCGGGCTTGGAATAAGACGAATCGTCCTGGCGACCAGTCTTTTTTGGCGCTACCGATGAAGATTTCGGCGTTCGGCCAACTACTACGCCCACGCTGAAGAAAAACGCCAGCGCGACGAACAACCACCGTCGCAGCGAAACGCTCCGTTTCTTCGGCTCCGTCACACCTAATGTTATCTTTTCACGCAACATTCGGCAAACAGAGCGGGAATGTCATCCCGAGCAGAGCAAGGGACTCCTCTAAGGGTGATTGTTCACGCTGGGTAACCGGTGTGCCGATAATTTTCTAGGCGAGGTCCCTCACTTCGTTCGGGATGACCCAGTGCAGGCTTCGCCGATGAGACGGTCACTATCCAACGCGTGTAGATCGAACATTCTCCGAAACGTGGATTGGCGGGAGCTTACGCCTTATAGCGCAGCCGCTTCTTATGCCGATGCGCCTTCATGCGTTTGCGGCGCTTATGCTTGGCAATTTTCGCTTTGCGTCTTTTCTTGAGCGAGCCCATTCAGATTTTCAAATTCGTGAGCCCCGATTCAACCATCGGATGCGTTCCAATGCAACCCAGTTCTCACAGTGTGCAGTATAATCACTTCTTTAGCATCGCATCTCGCTTTACCTTAAACTCGCTGTCGGGTCTCCAATCTGGAAACTTGTCGCCATTCGCCACTTGGTAACCGACTTCGAAGAGAAGTTGAACATCCTGCACTGCGCCGGAGAGGTCCCAGTTGGAATGAATTTCATCGGTGACCTGATGGTAATCCTTTGAATCGAATTCGTCGGCGGCGAGCGGCGCGTTCTCTGGGCGGGAGAGAAGATGTTCACCTTTGCCGACGTAAAGTGACGGCACACCGGCTTTCGAGAACTCGAAATTATCGGCGCGATAAATGTGGCCTTTCTGAGGCCGACTGTTCGCAATCGCGGTGCGGCCCTGGCGTTTCGCTGCGGCAGCGAGCACATCGTCGAGCGTGGACAAACCAAAGCTCAGGTCCTCAATATCGCGCGCTTTGCCCCAGACGTTCATGCTGTCGATGTTGATATCGGCAAGCGTTTTCTCCAGAGGATAAAGTGGATGCTCGACATACCATTTCGCTCCCAACAAACCGGCTTCCTCGGCGGTGGTGCACATGAAGAGCACGCTGCGTTTCGGCGGCGGATTCAATCTTGCGAACGCGGCCGCCAGCTGCATGACAGCGGCGCACCCCGAGGCATTGTCGACTGCGCCGTTGAAAATCTGATCGCCCTGGATCTCGGGGTGTTTACCGAGATGGTCCCAGTGTGCGGTATAAACAACATATTCGTGGCATAATTTCGGATCGTTCCCGTCGAGTTTGCCTATGATGTTGTGCGATTTGAAGGAACGTAGTGCTTGCTTGATGCCGATTTTGCACTTCGCGTTTAACGCGACTGGATGAAAATTTTTCGAGATCGCCACTTTCTTGAGCGCGTCGAAATCTTGCCCGGAATCGGCGAGCCATTTCTTCGCGATATCAAGCGTGATCCACGAACGGGCCTCCACGGCACCCATGTTTTTGTCCGGCTTATCGAGCTCGAAATTTTCCTTGGACCAGCTCGATCTGACAACCTGCCACGGATACCCCGCCGGCCCGGTCTCGTGGATGATGATTGCCGCAGCCGCGCCGCGCTTGGCCGCGATCTCGTATTTGTAGGTCCAGCGACCGTAGTAAGTCATCGCGCGGCCTTTGAACATTTTTTCGTCGAGCTTCGATGGATCTTTCGGATCAGGAACCGGCGGGTCACCGATCAGCATCAGCAACGTTTTGCCGCGCACATCGACATCCTTGAAGTCGTCCGAGTCATATTCTGGCGCGACAACCCCGTATCCGACGAAGACCACGTCTGAATTGTCGATATTAATATCCGGTTGTAGACGCGCTGATGTAGCGACGAAATCGTCCGGATATTTTAGGTCGGTCGTTTTATCGCCAACCGTGAACGACATTACCGGTTCACTTTTGATTCCGGCCAGAGGGACCTCCTGCGCGTAAGTCCCGTCCGGGTTTCCTGGTTTCAGTCCGATCTGCTTGAATTGGTCGGTGATATATTTCACGGACAATTCTTCACCTTTTGTTCCTGGGGCGCGTCCTTCGAATTCATCCGACGCAAGAACCTTGATATGTGCGAGCAAACCATCTGGCGTGATTGCTCCCAACGCCGGCTCCAAGCGCAATGCCAATTCATCAACAGCGAAAAGCAACGTCGCAGCGGTCAGAAAGATTGCGACAAACCAGCGCGAAATTTTCATGCTCTTCCTGCAGCAGCGCTCATAGAGCGTCGCAAGATAATGACGAAATCCGAATGGCGAATGACGAAAAATAAGCAAGCTCTAATGACGAAGAGCCGGCGCGTCGCCACTGTATTGTGCAATATCGAGAAGCGTCGTCAGATTCTTTTCTCGCGCTGAATAAACCACTCAAACATTGCTGAAAGTGTGTGCGCGGGGATAATGACTGGCCGGTGGCAGTTGCAGTAGATGCGTAGTCTCGCTCGCGGGGTGAATGCCAAGAAAATCGTTAAAGGGCAACTCAGTGACGCTGGCTTTCATACAGTAATACCCTTGATTGTAATCGATCTGAGCCGAGCCCGGATCCTTTGAAAGATCTCGTCTCTGTCCATGCCCCGAATTGGCTTCTGAAACATTCGCCGTGCCCAATCCATTAGTTGTGGGCCGGAAATCTCAGTCTGATGGGGATGAGCAGCAAAATACTGAGACGTTAGCCATTCTGTCCGAGGAAAAAGATGAAAGTGAACGGCGCGTGTCCCCTCCGAAAATAAAGCGCAGTAAACTCGCTGTGGGCGAACGACGGCTTCGATCGCAGCAGTGGTCATTGCCAACGTTGGCCCAAGCGCTGCAAGAGCCTCGGGATTCATCTGCCAAAGAAACTCGACGGCATCACTGGGCGTCACAATCAAGTAGCCGGGGAGGTAGCAAGTGCTGCACCCTTCTACGATGAAATGCTCGTTGGCGAGACATCGCGAACGGCTTCTCGATTGTCCGGTGCGCTTCGTGAGGTCCCTCACTTCGTTCGGGATGACAGAGTAATGTTAGCGATCTTTGTGGGGTGATCCGGCAGGCGCTTCCTTTTTCTCTTGCGGGCCGATGCCGATTTTTTTCAGGAACGGTTGGATTGATTGTTTGCGGCCGAGGAATTTTTCGATCGAGACGTTGACGTTACGTGAATCGCCCGGCTGGTAAATTTCGCGGCGCAATTTCATGCCGGCTTGTTTGTCAAGGTAGCCGTCCTTCGCTTTTTCGAAAACCGTTGCCATATCTGCGGCGATGGCGTCGGCCCATGCATAGCCGTAGTAACCGGCGTCGTAGCCGTTCAGGTGGCCGAAATAGGAAACGAAGGTAGTGCTCGGATCAATTGGGAGAAAAACCTTTTCCAGGATGGGATTTGAAATGGCCACACAATCGTAGGGTATATCCTCAGCGTGCTGATTGTGTAACTCGAGGTCGAGCGAAGCGAAGGCGAACTGGCGTCGATAAAAAACACCGGCATTCGCCAGCTTTGCGTCATTCATCTTTTTGATTATGTCTGCCGGAATTTTCTTCGATGGATCACGGTAATCGGCCGCGAAGGTGTCGAGCACTTTCTTGTCCCAGACCCAGTTCTGCAGCATTTGCGATGGCGCTTCTACGAAATCACCCGGCACATGCGTTCCGGCGAAACGGCCGTACTTCGCGCGAGTGACAATTGAATGCAGCGCGTGACCGAACTCGTGGAATAAAGTCTCGACCTCCTGGTGTGTCATCAAAGAAGGTTTGTCTGCTGTCGGAGGTGAAAAGTTGCAAAGCAACGCGACGGTTGGCCGCTGGTATTTTCCATCGGGCAACAGTTTGCCGCCGATAATTTCGAACTGGGCGAAGTGATTGAATTTTCCTTGGCGTGGAAACATGTCGAGATAAAACATCCCGAGCGGTTCGCCCGTGAAAGAATCGGTCACCATATAAAGCTGGAGATCGTCGATCCATTTGTAAGGCGCAGCGATCTTCTCAAACTTTAGACCAAAGATGCTCTGATAAATGTTGAACATGCCGTCGAGCACCTTTTGGAACGGAAAATAGGCGCGCAACGCTTCCTTATCGACGGCGTATTTTTGTTTGTCCCGCTGATTGGCGTAATAGCGCCAGTCCCACACCTCGATTTTGGCGTAGGGATCGTTTGTATCGGCGGCCTTCAACTTTTGTAATTCCGCCACTTCGCTTGCAAACTTGGGCTGAATTCCGGTGACCAGATCGCTAATGTATTTTTCGGCATTCGTACCAGTCTTGGCCATTTTGACTTCAGTCTGATAGTCGTCCCACGACTTATAACCGAGCCGCAGCGCGATCTTGTTCCGGAGCGCAAGCATCTGGTTGAGGACAGGAACGTTTGCCTCTTTGGCGAGCGTCTCGCGAATGATGTAAAGCTGTTTGCGTGTCGCTTCGCTCTTTGCGTTTTCCTCGACGGTATTGAATTGCCACGTGACATTTGCCATCACCGTGTAGGCATCATCTCCGGTCCTGACGCCGGGCGAAGCGCAGAAGCTTTCCGGCAGTCCATCCAAATCGGCTTTCGTGAAGATCACCGGCGCGTTGGCCTGAACGATGTTCGTGTCGAAATCCGTCCCGAGTTTGGACAGCTCCTTTCGCAGCTGCTCAACCTCTTGGCGCTGATCGGGCGGAAGGTCTAACCCGGCGCGGCGATAATCGCGCAACGTTTCGTTCAGCAATTTTTCGTCCTCACCCGAAACCTTCGGGTGCGTGTCAACGAACGCCTTGATTGCCTTGTAAACATCCTCACGGTAATCAATGCCCACGGCCCAATCTTCAAAGGCTTTTATCGCGTTCTCGGCCGAGGTGCGCATTTCTGGATTCGTGTTTGTCTCTTTAATGATTGTGGCCCGGTTTGCTGCAAGTCCTGCCTCGTAAATGAGATCATCGAGTGCGACGACCGTGCTCTTAAACGCGACCTTCTTCAGATCTTGCGAGCCGATTTGGTCCAGTGCCTTATTCGCTTTCGCGATGGCGTTGTTCATCATGGCCTCCACCGCTTTCGGCGTTTGCTCCCAATCGGGAAGCGTCAAGACAGCGTTGGCTTTCGCGGCCGCAGCCCGAAAGTCATCGACGGTTTTCAGTTCAGCACCAAGACGATTTGAATTTGGGGCGATGAGAAAGATCGGCAGACAGAGAAGGGACAATTTCATGCGGCATTCAGTGTTGGCGAACACCTGTAGATGCACCCAGAAGACAAGGCAAATTCAACAGACTCGCGCTGAGCGCTCCACAGATTGAGGCTATGGCGCTCAACGTTTTCCTGTGTCGGCTGAAACGTCCAGGTTGCGTTTAACGACTGCGCAAGTTAGGAAACGTGCGCCACGATGCTGCAGAAGTTTTTCCTTGCCTTTATTCCGATCTTTGTCGCGATCGATCCAATCGGACTTGTCGCGATCTTTACGGGGCTCGCTGCCAATGCTTCGGTCGAGCAGCGGACACGCCAGGGGTTTTTCGGAATCTTGACGGCACTCTGCGTGGCTGTCGGATTTATTTTTCTTGGGGAGATCATCTTCAACGCACTTGGAATCACGGACGCGGACTTTCAAGTCGCCGGTGGTCTCATTCTACTTGCTTTGGCAGGACGCGAATTGCTCAGTCTTAGGCCCTCTGACCAAGGCGAGAGCGATGAATTCGGGGTCGTGCCGCTTGGAATGCCGTTAATCGCCGGGCCGGCGTTGCTCACGGCGCTGCTCGTTCTTGTCGATACGGTAGGCTTGGTGTTCACGTTGATCTCGCTTCTGGTTAATCTTGGTTTGGTTGCAGTGGCGTTCTTGAATGCAGACTGGTTCACGCGCTGGATGGGCAGACAAGGGTTGCGCGGGGTATCGAAGATAGTCGCACTCCTTCTCGCCGCGATCGCAGTGAGCCTTATCCGCCGCGGCTGGGAGACCCCGTAATCCACACGCTCCGGCGATCTCGCCGGTTCACATCACTTCGAGATCACCCGAAGTTAAAAACCGTTTTCGAAACGCGTGGCGGTGGCAATATGCCGTCGTGCGTAGGGCCAGAAGTCTTTCAGTTCCGCGCTCTTGTCGCCGACCTGATAGCGCCGGTTGAGCTCAACTTCGATGGCCTTGATCTCATCCTGCTGTGGAAGCGCCATTCCCGAATAGATGTAAGCAGGCACCTCACTGCTCGTCCGGGCTAACGGAACCTGGGCGTAGAGATCCAAGCGGCGTTTCTGCAACTGGTCAGTGGTCCAGTTCTGGTAAACCGGATTTGAATATCCCCAAACCTCCGCGGTCCGTGCATAGCGGTCATAGGTATAACCGCCCGTCACCGCCGGACCGGGTGGTGGTGCTGGCTGTTGCGCGCAACCGATGAGGCCAACAGCAAATGCTGCTAACAATAATCGTTTCATACTCTTTAATTTTCTATCGTTCGTTTTTAGAGATAGACTTACACCCCTATTAAACCACATAAGTCACCCACAGTCGCATCTTTATTTTGCGTTTTGGTTAATAACTTGTTACTTAGCGGCGTAAAGTCCAAACAAGGGGTCGGAGCCGATTCAAATTAACATACGGAGGCCCCAGCCGGGTCATTGACACTCCAGCACGTCCTGTTACTATCCTCGCTCCAATGAGATTTCCTTTACCGCTTACAGCGAAAATCGCGGCCTACGTGATTAGCCATAAGTTGCGTGGCACGAAGAAATTCGCCACGGTGCTTCAGCTCGAGCCGCTGCACACGTGCAATCTTACCTGCACCGGTTGTGGACGGATTAGAGAGTATTCCACGTCGCTGAAGGACATGATGAGCCTGGAGGACTGTCTTGGGGCGGCAAGGGAGTGCAACGCGCCGATGGTTTCCATCTGCGGCGGCGAACCGCTTATCTATCCGCATATCGAGGCGCTGGTGAAGGGACTGCTCGCGCAGAGGCGGATCGTTTACATCTGCACGAACGCTATGTTCATGCGCAAGAAGATGCGCGAGTGGATGGCCTCGCAGTTGGCGATTCGGCCGGAATTTGTCGAACAAAAAATCACTGCGTTGTTCGGTGCGGGGTTGCTGAGCGAAAAAGACGCAGGTGAAATTCGCAAGGGACCAAAAGACCCGGCAAAATCAACCATTGGCCCGACCAAGTGGATGTATTGGAACGTGCACCTCGACGGCTTGGAGCGAACACACGATCTGATCGTGGAGCGTGAAGGCGTTTTCAAGGAATGCATTCTCGCAATCAAAATGGCCAAACTGCTCGGGTATCAAGTGGCGACGAACACCACCATTTACAAGGAAACCGATATGCAGGAGATCGAACAAATGTTCGATTATCTTTCAGATCTTGGCGTCGATGGCCACACCATTACTCCTGGATACGATTATGACGCTGCCAAACGAGACATGATCAAACGGCTCAATTTGCGCCCGGAAAACTTCTTTCTGACCCGCGCGATGACGGTCGAGAAGTTCCAAAGAGTCGAGAAGTGGATGAGTTGTTATACTTTTCTGGGGACGCCGATCTATTTTGAGTTTCTCGCGGGCAAGCGCGATCTGACATGTTCTGCTTGGGCGATTCCAACGCGGAATATTCGCGGGTGGAAAGGCCCGTGCTATTTGATGACGGACGGGCACTACTCAAGCTACGCAGAGTTACTGGAAAAGACCGAATGGGACCGGTATGGAGTCGTAAACGGAGTCGCTCGTGATAGCCGTTGCGAGAACTGTATGGTGCATTGCGGTTACGAGCCGACAGCGACATTAGGACTGCAAGCGCGGCGAGGAGACACTTGGAAAACGATCAAGTTCAATTTCGGCTCGAAGCCGAAACCGTCTGGCCGTGGCAGCGAGGTTGTCGCATTCAATGGTGTCAGCTGCGGTAACGGTCACCTAACGGGGAAACGCGCAGAAGTTACAGCGCAAGCCTCGTAAAAGATCGGAACTACATGCCGGAATCGTCGAAGAACCTCATTGCGTTGCCGAGCGCACCACCGGAGATATCGGAATCGTATTCGGCGGATGACGAGGAGATCGCGCGGGCGATCACTCGTGCGCAAGAGAACCTGTTGCGCCAGCAAAAGCCGGATGGTCATTGGTGCGGAGAGCTGATCGTCGATAGCACCCTCTGCTCGGATTACATCCTGTTTATGCATTGGTGCGGCGAAGTCGACGCGCAATTGCAGCGGCGCTGCGTGCGTCACATTCTCAAACGCCAGCTGCCGGACGGAGGATGGAACATTTATCATGGCGGCCCGAGCGAGATTAATGCCTCGGCGAAAGCCTATTTTGCGCTGAAGCTCGCCGGCTGTTCAGTGGACGCACCGTTTATGCATGAGGCGCGCGCGAATATCATTCGTCGCGGGGGCATTCCGCAGATGAACACGTTTAGCAAGGTTTACCTTGCATTACTAGGCCAGTTTCCCTGGAAATATTTGCCGGCGATCCCTGTGGAAATGGTGCTCCTCCCAAGCTGGGCGCCGTTTCACATTTACAAGATGTCGTCTTGGAGCCGGGCGATGCTCGTGCCGCTGGCGATTATTAACCATTTCAAGCCGACTCGGATTTTGCCCGGCGAAAAGCAGTTGCACGAACTCTACCCTCTCGGCACCGAGCAAAGCGATTTGCGCTTGCCGCGAAGCGAAAGGTTCTGGACGTGGCGCAATTTCTTTCTCCGAGTCGACGACACTTTCAAGTTCCTATCGCCGCTGCGGATTCGCCCGCTCCGCCGGCGCGCGCTTGAGACAGCGGAGCGGTGGATGCTCGAGCGAATTGGTGAGGGTAGCGATGGCCTCGCGGCGGTGTTCCCCGCGATGCTGAATTGCTTGATCGCCCTGCGTGCTCTCGGTTATTCAAAATCAAATCCGGTTTACGCCAGGGCGGAGAAAGACTTCGCAGGACTCTTCGTTGATGATCCTGAAGATTTTCGTATCCAACCGTGTCTCTCGCCAGTCTGGGACACTGCGATCACGATCATTTCTCTGGTGGAATCCGGCCTTCCTTCCGAGCATCCTGCGCTGCAAAAGGCCGCTGATTGGCTCGTTAATAAAGAGGTGCGCGTTCGCGGTGACTGGTCGAAAAACAACTCGTATTCGCAAGCGAGCGGATGGGCATTCGAATACAACAACGTTTATTATCCGGACACTGACGATACGGCGATGGTATTAATGGCGCTGCGGCTGGCCCGGCCCAAGCATCCGCAAGCGCTCAGTGAAATCTTTCGTCGTGCACTGGACTGGCAGCTCAGTTTTCAATGTCGCGATGGCGGTTGGGCTGCATTCGATAAGAACGTGACTACGCCGTGGCTGGAGGACATGCCGTTTGCCGATCACAACGCAATTCTCGATCCAACCTGTAGCGACCTTACCGCGCGCACGCTTGAGCTGCTCGGTTATATCGGGTTCGATCCCAATACGCGGTCTGTCCGCGACGCCATCCAGTATCTAATCGACACTCAGGACGAGGACGGCTCATGGTATGGACGCTGGGGCGTCAATTACATCTACGGCACATGGCAGGTGCTTCGCGGTTTGCGCGCGATTGGTCAGGACATGACTCAGGACTGGATATTGCGCGGCCGCGATTGGCTTGAGAGTTGTCAAAATAGCGATGGCGGTTGGGGTGAGACTTGCGGCACCTACGAAAACCCATCGACCAAAGGCATCGGCGAAAGCACGGCGTCGCAAACGGCATGGGCGATCATGGGCATCTGTGCATGCGGCGATCTTGATCGGCCAAGTATCCAGCGAGGCTTGCGTTACCTTCTCAATTCGCAAAAGCCAGACGGATCATGGGACGAAGATCAAATTACGGGCACTGGTTTTCCGCGGGTGTTCTATTTGAAGTACGACATGTACCGCCAGAACTTCCCGCTGCTCGCGCTCACGACCTACATCAATTATCGTAGCGGCATCGGACATCGTCCGAGTTTTTATCGCTGCGATCGATAGGCGCGACTATCAGGCCTATTGCGTCGGTCCTAATTGCGCGAAAAATAAAACCTGTCGCGCGGCGTAATTCGATCTAACTGTAAACATTATGGCTTACGAATTACCAAAATTACCTTATCCGTACGATGCTTTGGAACCGCATATCGACGCGCAGACGATGGAGATCCATTACACCAAGCATCACCAGACTTACGTCAACAACCTGAACAACGCGATCAAAGGCAAAGCTGATCTCGAAAAGAAGTCGGTCGAGGATTTGATCAGTGATCTCAGATCGGTGCCAGAAGACATTCGCACAGTTGTGCGGAACAACGGCGGCGGTCACGCAAATCACTCGTTCTTTTGGAAAATAATGGGACCGAATGCCGGCGGCGAACCGAAAGGCAAACTCGCCGACGACATCAAATCAACGTTTGGTAGCTTCAACGATTTCAAAGAGAAACTTGCTGCTGCTGGCGCGGGACGTTTTGGTAGCGGCTGGGCGTGGTTGATCAAGAATAAGAACGGAAAACTCGAAATTATTTCGACACCAAATCAAGACAGCCCTCTAATGGACGGCAACACGCTAATCCTCGGCGTCGATGTTTGGGAGCACGCTTATTACCTTAAGTATCAAAACCGGCGCCCCGATTACATCAAAGCCTGGTGGAACGTGGTAAACTGGGACGCAGTGGCGAAGAATTACTGATTGGCGCCCCGGTGCGTTCTGCTGTAGCGGCGGTCTGTGACCGCCGCTAAACTTGTACGCGTTTGGCGGTCCCAGACCGCCGCTACAGTAAATGGCTTATCTAAACGAAATCTATCTTAAACTTCAGGCAGGCTATCTTTTCCCGGACGTCGCAAGGCGGGTCCGCGAGTTCTG
>JBKOYG010000036.1:0-18910 GCA_046725285.1 Verrucomicrobiota bacterium | reverse complement strand
TCCGCCCGTTTCCCTACCGGCACGAGTAGGAAAGTTAGTGCCGCGCAGATCAATGATCTCAAGATCGGCGATTTCAAAGTGCGTCCAGGAAAATTCGGCGTGACTCCATCGCCCAATTTCGCGCCGCGGCAGGGGAGCAGCGGAATCTTTGGGATTCTAGGGATGGACACGCTGTACAACTGTCATGTCATCATCGATCTCGATGGCATGAATCTCTTTTTGAAATAGCCAGGTAGGGAAGCGCCACTTCCCCCGAAGCTTTCGACCATCGGTTCGCCCTATCGAAGGCGGTGGCACAAAACCAGCGCAGTTTTGACAAGATCAGCGATGTCGTCGCAGGTCTTTTTGTCCGATTATTTCGGCGCGGCCGACTCGGCGAGTTTTTCAAATCGCGGATCGCTGCGCAACGGATCCCAGAGCGGATCGAGCCTTAAAAGTTCCGGGGTGATGGGCGCTGGGCTATAAAGCCAGCCACCATACGGCGTTTGTAACAACCGCGTGAGAGTTGAGATCGCACTACTATTCTCGCCAATTATCATCTCAACTAGCGCAAGGTTCTCTTCGAACCCAGGCCCGGATAGCCGATCTTTGCTGCTTGGCACAAGCGTGATTGCACGCTCCGCTTCCTTCAGGGCTGAGTCCTTCTCGTCGAGAATGGCATAGGCACCGCCCAGCGCTGCCGCAACGAACGCATTATCTGGTTGCTCCTTGCTGATCGGCTCGAGCGTGCTGCGCGCCTGTTTAGCGGCAGCTTTTGCCGATGCGGTGTCTCCAGCAACGCGCTGGAACAATGCTAGCCCCCTCTGCCTGATCCCCTTTTCAATCCTAGAAGCAACGTTGAGTTGAGCTTGTCGGGCTTGTACCAACTGGGTGGCCTCAGTGTAATTTCGTTCAAGTCTCAATTGAGTCAGTTTAATTCGAACGGCCGCGTCCGAATTCGTTTGTGCGTTTACCTGGATCAGCAGCTTAGCGGCTTCCGGCAGATTACCTTCGGCCTGGTAGATGCTGGCTTTTGACGCCATTAAGTACAACTCATTAGGAAGAATATCGAGCGCGCGATCGTAGAGCTTTATGGCTGTCGGGAATCGTCGAAGTGCGGCGTAAGTGAATGCCACTTCAGTTAGTAGCGCCGTGTTCCTCGGATTGAGGGCGAGGCCCCGCTCCCAGTAGGCGACACTTTCATCCCAATATCCCTCGCGTCGCGCGATTGCCCCAAGGGCGTATGAGACCTCGCTGTTACCTGGCAACATTTTGCTGACGTGCCCGAAGGTGGCTTTGGCCAGCCCATAATCGCCCAGCACCCAATATTGATAATAACCCAGGAAGAGCAGGGTTTCGGGCGAGTTCGGCTGCAGTTTCTGCGCGTTCTCCAAAGCTTCTTTGGCCGCATCGCGGCGAGCGGCAGTTGTGTCGCCGCGGTTAAAGTAAAGAAGCGCGTGCGCACCAGACAGTCGCGCCCAGGCAAGCGCAAAATTCGGGTCAAGCCGCACCGCCAGGTCATAATAATCGATGGCTTTGAATAGGGCATCGCTCGAGTAGTTACCACGTGCTTCAAAAGCCAATCCGCGTAAATAAGCATCGTAAGCTTGCGGATTGTTTGTGGGCCTGGCAGCCAACGCTTGCTCTTCACGACCGGTCAGCGTCGCTTGCAACGATTCCGCTATTCCTTTAGCGATCTCGGTCTCGACGTTGAAAATATCACTCAATTTTCGATCATACGTCTCGGCCCAGAGCTGCGAGCCGGTTTGCACGTTAACCAGGTGAACGTTGACTCTCACCTGATTGCCTGCTTTCTGGACGCTACCCTCAAGGATGTTCGCTACGCCAAGCTGCTTCGCGATCTCGGCAAGATTGCCCGGTTGGCTCTGATACTGCTGCGTGGAAGCGCGCGAAATCACTTTCAAATCGGCGATCTTGGATAAACGGGTCAGAATTTCGTCCTGGATACCGTCGGCAAAGTAGGCATTGTCAGGATCGCGACTCCGGTTCTCGAACGGAAGCACGGCGATGCTTTTCTCAGGAAGTGCTAACTTTACCGTGGCAAGCGGTCTATAACGAAAGACGAGAAGACCGATCACGGCGATCACAACCAGCAGACTCGCCACGCCTAATGACAACCATCGGAATGCCGCCCGTTTTCTTCGTGTAGCAGCAGCGGCAGCAGCGACACGCGCCGCCTTCAGTTTTTCCGGCACGGCCGGGTTCCCAAGCTCCGCAGTGTACAGATTCACCACGGAGACGTGAGCGCCATGTTTGACTTCACACTCGCCAAGTTCATGCAGGTGCGGCTGCCAGTGAGGGTATTCCTCGAGATCTTCAGCAACGTGCTTAGACAGCAAAATGTGTCCCGCGTCGCCGCAGTCCATGACCCGCTGCGCGATATTGATGCCAGCGCCAGCTACGTTCGCTCTTCCGGTTGCGTCGATGACCCCACTCACGGGTCCACTGTGTATGCCCATTCGCAGCTGAAGTTCCGGATGCTTCTTGAGCGCGCGGCTTACTTCCAGCGCGCATTCAACCGGATCTTCTGGGCTATGATAAAAAACCAGTGTGATGCCGTCGCCTGTCGGGATTTTGATCAAGCGCCTGGCAGTTTCCGCAGCTTGATATTCATCCGTGCTTCGGACAATGTCGTTTAAGCGTTCGACTACTGCTCGTTGCTGAGGGATCGGCAGCTTCGAGTAACCGACGATGTCTGTGAACAAGACATGCGCGATTTCCAGCTGAATTTCCTTTTTAACCTCGGTAGCCATGTAGATTCACGTGGAAACGCCTGTGACAAGGATACTCTCAAAAGTAACCTGCCGATAGTCGAGCGCGAAGGTCGCCTCCAGAAGCTCGCTTCGCTTACGACACAACTGCAGCAAGAAATTATTACTGGACACTCCGATTGAGCAAATCGGAAGACTCCGACCGTATCAGCGCGACTCCATTCTTGCCGTCGAACACGCGATCATGGCAGGGAAGCACGACATGAAGCTCGCGATGGCGACCGGCACAGGCAAAACGTATCTCACCATAGCGCAGGTCTACCGTCTCTTGGAATCGAAGTTTGTTCGGCGCATTCTTTTCCTCGTCGATCGGAAAGCGCTCGCTGCTCGAGCGGTGCGCGAGTTCAATGCTTTCAACACCCCAAAGGGAAATAAGTTCACCCAAGAATACGAGGTCTACAGCCAGCGGTTTCAGAGAGAGGATTTTGGTGACAGGCCTGCTTCGATCCCAAAGTTCTGCCTAACGAATATCTGACGGCTCCGAAGGCCAGTCAGACATTCGTTTACATTTCGACCATTCAGCGGATGGCCCGAAATCTATTTGGAGCGGAAGGCGTACTCTCACACTATACGCTACGCCCTGTTCATTTTTCCCTTGCGCCCCCGTTACTCTTCGCGGAGTCGGACGCGAAGGGCTTGAACGCATGGTTCGCCACCTGGCAAGGCCCAATTGGCTACGAGATTCGCGGTCTGAGTGTGACTGTGGGCGACGATGTGGCGTTTAGTCATAGTCTCAATCGAATGCACGGAACGGCCAATGGCGAGAAGAGCGATCTCTGGTTTCGACACACGCTCTACTTCCGAAACATCGGCGACGAATGGAAGATCGCGCACGAGCGTGAATCGGTGCCCTTCTACATGGAACGGTAGCTTCAAAGCCGCCGTGGAGCTCAAGCCGTGAACAACAATAATTAGGAGGACAACAATATGTTGAAAGACAGCAAAGCATTCAGCGGTTTTTCGCAGGAGACATTGCGAAAGCGAAAGAATTCTACGGCGAGACACTCGGTCTCGACGTGTCCGAGTCTCACGGCCTCTTGCAGCTCTCCGGTGGCAACAACGTTATCATTTGTCCAAAGCCGAATCATGTTCCCGCCACCTTCACGGTTCTCAATTTCCCGGTGAAAGATGTCGATCGCGCTGTGGACGAACTGAAAAAGCGCGGTGTCCGCTTTGAGCAATACGATCTACCGAATCTCAAGACGGACGAGAAAGGGATCATGCGAGGAAACGGTCCAACTATTGCCTGGTTCAAAGATCCAGCGGGAAACATCCTTTCGGTCATCGATCAAGCGGGAACAATGTGACTCATGGGTGATGGCACCGGCGAATTAATAGTTGATCGGACGCCACTCCAAAACCAAAAGGTGGCGATGACTATGAATCTCGACTTGTTCGACCTGGCAGGATTCACTGGTGTCTTACTGATCGTAATTGCTTATCTGCTCTTACAACTCGGTAAACTCCCCAGCTCGTCGTTGAGCTTTTCGCTGCTAAACGCTGCGGGCTCATTGCTGATCATTGTCTCCCTGGTCTTTAAGTTCAACATGTCAGCATTCTTGATCGAGGTGTTTTGGTTTTTGATCAGCTTGATCGGGTTGTCGAGATGGGTCAGGGCCGGTAAGGGATCCACCATGTTGGCTGACAAGCCGGAGGTTTGGCCCCAAGTTTTCGAGCGGCACTTTAACACCGGTGATCTCGATGCAGTCATGGCGCTGTACGAACGGGACGCAAGTTTCGTGATGCGCTCCGGCGAAGCGCTGGTCGGCCGTAACGCGATTCGCAAGGTACTGGGCGCTATGATTGACGCGAAAACGCAAATGCACAGCCGGGTCGTTAAGGCGGTGACTATCGGTGACATTGCTCAGCTGTACACCGACTTTGAGGGCACAACGGTCGATGGCTCGGGAAAGACCATCGCAATTCATCATCAGGCGATCGAGGTTCTTCGTCGTCAGCCCGGCGGAGATTGGAAGCTGATCATGGGTGATCCCAATGGGCGCCAATGAAAGGGCCTGACGAAACTACAATCAGAGTTTCCAAAGCTATCAGTGTCGGCGCCGCCTCGACCCAGGATTGTCCGGATCGTATTCGTACAGCCGCGACGGATCGCCGAAGACCGCACCGAGTGCGCGCTCGGGCCAGATCTCAAAATAGCTGAGCAGCAGTGCCATCAGCGGCACGAGAATGAAGGCGAGGCCATGGGCGGCCATTATGAACATCGCCATCGCGCGCAGTATCAACAGGTATACATCCCAGCGCACCCGCTGCTTGAGCTGGTTGTCGGGCATCGCGTCATAGCCCGACTGAAACGCCTTCCAGAAATGCCCGGCCGCGAGCGAGCCGAACGTAAACCAGAGTGCAGGAGACTGCGCGAGCACGGCCCACGCGTCGGGGTGCGACGCCAGCTCGCGCAGATGCTGCGAGAGCGATGGCGGCGGGATCGGTCGCACCGCGGTTGAGCCGGTTTTTCCCTGAGGCTTCGCCATCTCAAAAGGTTAGCAGACAGATCGGCGACATGGAATCAATTGACTTCGAATCTCGTGCAGATCTGGGAATGGATGAAAGGTCTACAGAATCGGAGAAGTCGATAAAAATCCCGTTTCAACAGTTTTCTTGACCTAGAAACTCAATATACTAAATTAGTTTCCAGAGTCTTAAACGAGACGCACGAGGAAAGGAACCGATTATGAGATCTCGAACGGAGCTTCATCAGGAATTACGGAAAGAGATTCTCAAGTTGCCAGGTGTGACGGAGCGGCAGAATGCAGGAATCCACGAGGATGCGTTCTTTGTCGGACGCACAATGTTCATGCACATCCACGGCCATGGTCACTGCGACATTAGATTACCGAAAGGCGATCAGGAACGGGTTCTTGCGCAAGGCAAAGCACGCACCCACCGATGGGCGCCGGAAGCAGGATACGTCACGTTCGTCGTAAACAATGAAAAGGATCTGGAGCCGGCAATGGATCTGATTCAGATGTCACACGGTCGTTTTTGCCGGCAGGCAAAGTGTTCCGCGAATGGAACATCAATAGAACCAACAAAGACCGTAGTAGCAAGGAGCTGATCATGGAACTATTTGTCATAGGAGCGACTGGGCGGACGGGGCAGGAGATTATTCAGCAAGCCCTCGAGCGAGGTCATCATGTCACCGCATTTGCCCGCTCGGCGGAAGCCGTGGCCTTAAGGCACGAACGGCTTACAGTTCTTAAGGGGAATGCAGCGGATGAAAACCAACTTTCCGAGGCAATGCAAAGTCATGATGCCGTCCTTTCCGCGCTAGGACCGCGCGAGGTTTTCAAACCAAGCTCACTTCTTCACGACAGCGCGCTTGCAACTACTCGCGCAATGCAGCGTTCAGGAGTGAAACGGCTGCTCGTTCTTTCAGCGGCAGCGCATTTTCCAGGCATTCCCAATCGCATTGTCAGTTTTATCCTTCGAAATCACATGCGCGATTCGCTTGCCATGGAAAAAATCGTGCAAGACAGTGGGCTCGACTGGACGATCGCTCGTCCTCCACGTCTCACTCAGGAACAATACACAGCCTATCGAAGCCAGGAGGGCGCTGCTCCCCCAAAGGGTTTCACTCTCTCCCGCAAAGCGATTGCGGCATTCATGCTCGACGCGATCGAGCAAAAGAGACATTTTCACAAGATCGTTGGGATCGCAAAGTAACTATCGGAGCTTCCCATGTTTACTGTCTGCATCGTCGTCACTGTTCTAGTCGCTGACATTTTTTCACCCGCGCTCGATTTCATTCGTTACAAGCCGATCCTTACCGGAATGTCGCGGTCGTAAACGAATAATGTTGTGTCAGTCCTGTTAGTTATGAAATCCGCCAGCTCTACCATCGCATACTGGGTAATTACTGTGCCCCTTACCTTCGAATGCGCAGTGGGAGGAGTGATGGGCGCCATTCGATTACCTCTCTTTGCTACGATTATGGAGCGCCTGGGTTACCCGGACTATTTCATGAGTATTATCGGTATCTGGTATGTACTCGCTGGAGTGGCTTTGATCGTCCCGCGTTTTCCTCGCCTCAAGGAGTGGGCCTATGCCGGCTTGGTCTTTCTCTACACAGGCGCGATCGCATCTCGTCTGGCGGTGGGTGATCCTCTGGTTACTCTGGTGGGCCCGGTCATCCTCACCGGCCTTACGGTCGCCTCTTGGGCGTTGCGCCCGCCGACTCGCCGCGAGATCGCGGCGAGTTGAACTGGAGCTGTCGCTGTTTAGGAAGGAGAGACGAATATGAAAGCGAAACGGATTATCTATTGGGTGACCACCACGCTCATTGCGCTTGAAACACTGGCAGGTGGTTTGGTGGACCTGGCTCACGGGCGAACCAATGTTTTCAGCGGCCCGCTGGTTGTCGATGTTGTGACGAAGCTTGGCTACCCGATTTATGTGCTTGCAATCCTCGGGATCTGGAAGCTGGCTGGAGCTATTGTCTTGCTGGTGCCGCGCTTGCCCAGGCTCAAAGAATGGGCGTATGCGGGCATCATCTTTGAACTGACAGGCGCAGTCGCATCCTGGTTATTCATCGGGGATAAAACAGGACAATTTATCGCCCCGTTCATCCTTGCTGTTCTTGCAATAACCTCATGGGCCCTTCGACCACCAGACCGCACGCTTGGAGTCCTCTTGCCGGCGACATGACTCAACAAATGCGTGTGAAGCAGTTCGAAAGCTTGCGTGAGCGGGGCGTTCGATTCTCGACAAGTCCAGATAGAATCGGTCAGAATTGGAAGCGTGACTAGTAGCAATGGGATAAAACGAACGTCGTGGTTTGCTCTGTGCGCGTTCGTCTTTTCGCTCTCGACGGTACGTTCTACGCCGGAACTTACGTTGGATGACTTGAAGAAGCTGGAGATCATTTGCCTTGTTCCTTCGTATCTACCGAAGGGTTTTCGATTGCAGCGGGTCGACATCACGTACGACGAACCCGGGCCCGATGAGCCGAAACGTCCGTTTCCACTTTACTCAATCGTCTACAATAACGATCCGCGGAGCGGAGCGACATTCTCGATCGAATCGGCACGCGAAGGAATTGGCGACCGAAACATCATGAAGGAGCAGGACACGGAAGAGACTGAAATCCAATCGCCGCTTGCGCCGATGTATCTGATCTACCGGCCGAAAGGAAAGAACGGCCGCAAGGATGAGATCAAGGCGAACTGGGTAAGCGACGCAAATATGAACGCAGAAACAGCCAAAGGCACGGAGACTCATCCAATCCTCGGCAGGTATCACGGATTTTCTGCGACCGGTATTACGCTCGCGGAGTTCTCGAAGATCGTTCAATCGCTTCATCCAATCCGAGACGAGAAGGCCGCCACGCCGGCGGCAGCACAAGCTTCCGCGCTTAAAGTTCACCCGAAAGTTTTCAGTATGATTAATTCCTGGATCTCGGATTCGGAAAGTCCCGTGGTAACAGAAATCAATCTGGACGCGGTGGAAAAAAATGGGAACGAATTTAATCAGGATGGGCTAAAGCAAGACGGCGAATGGCTACAATGTCCGGTGCCCGATACGAACGGATTCATGCGTTACCGGGTGTTCGAGTCAAAGGGTAATCAATACAAGGTCGAGTTTCAGGAGAACGGAGGCGGCACGCTGACGACGGCATCCATCATCGAGTTCAGTATTGAAAAACGAGACGTTCAGCGTGACGGCAAACCGGTGGCGATTCGAGTGCTTCGCGTGTCGTCTTACAATCAGAAATAGATACGGCGTTAAGGGCTGAGCTTGCGACGAGAGGTCTCGTCTGATTTAGCGCGAGACGAAGAAACAGGCTAGAGCGATCGCGACCAAATCTTCGCAGATCGCCACGAAGAGATCCTTGATGTGCAGATTGTTCACGATTGCTCTCCGGATTTCGTAGCCAACGAACGCCCCGATCACGCCGCCTGTTGCACCCAGGAGCGCCCCGGCAAGTAATGATTTTCCTGCTGCTGCGCAAAGAGTCGCGCCGCAAAGGCCGCCCAGGAGGATGCGCGCTAATAACGGTGCGAAAGCGGTCCGTTTCGGAGTCTTTGGCAGCTTGTCTGCGACTAACTCGCCGATTGCGAAGATGGAAAATATCGCGACTGCTGCTGTTGATCCCATAAACGCAAGAGGCGAACCGTGCAGATTCAACAAGTCAAAATGCGCAGCCCAAGCGATCATCGCGGGCGCGAGCAACGAACGCAGTCCGGCGACGATCCCGATTCCAAGTGCGAGAAGGAAGACGAAGTTCATAAGTGATTCTCTTTCAAAACAAGGGCAGTTGCGAGTCTTAAGCAACGAATCGGCGCTATCTGATTTCGGTCGGATTATACGGCTGCCAGTTGTCTTCGGTTGGTTCCAGCCATTTAATCTTACCAGACCGCCGATAAACCCGATAACGATCGACTACCGGACTCGTTTCGGGGTCTCCGCCGCATTTAGCGTTGTGATTTTCGCGGAGAACAAACTGAAAATAAGCGTTGGTTGTCTCTTCAGTGCCGTAGGTAACACAATCCAAAGAGATTCGGTGGGTATAAACGCCGTCGTGCTTAAGCGTGCGCTCGAGCAGAGCGAGGGCGGCATTTTCATCTAGCAGACGGGAATGGGGACGAGCCCGGACGCCGACTGGTAAAGCTAGAATGACCATGGCAATCGCCGCCGCAACAAATCGGGAAATGAGACTCATCGGTCTAACGGAGCATCGAAATTCACGGGCATAGTTTGGTAAAGCAAAAAAACTACGGCGCGAGACGAAAGACCGGTTTGCTCGTCGAAACTTTTTTGTAGGTGCCATCGACATTGGCGTATTTGCCAAACTCGCACGTGCTAGTTTGTGCGACGACCAGGCTGCGGCGCGCTCACATCTTGAACTCACCGGCGAGGATCTGCGCGCCGTGGCGGGGCTACCTCAGCGGGTTGTTTCTCGTTAGGCCATTGGCCATCTTGAAACCACAAATTCGCGCGCGGCGGATGGATAATCGTCTTTATTCCTGTCCGCGTTTTTACGTTGGCCCAGCGAGCGGAAATTGCGATCGTGGTGGTCGACGTCATACACGGCGCAAACATCCTTTGGGAAGAGAAGATCCAGTGTCCAGTCAAACGCCACACGAATCTTTTTGTCTAAGCCGGGCAACTTGCTGAGGTAAACCGTCCGCCACAGCCACCACGCGAAGAAGCCCGAGAAATTGAAACCGAAAATGCGCGCCACGCCCATCCGACGACCAATTGAAGCCAGCAGACCGATAGTCTTGAATGAAAATGATTTCAAAGGACGACCCACGAGAGCAGCCGCGATGTTCTGCGCCACAACTTCGCCCTCGCGTATGGCATGCTGCGCGGTTGGCGGATGAGATTTCCCCGGATTTCTGACGTCGGGCACAAAGGCACAGTCACCCACCGACCAAACGTCGGGCCAATCAGGAACTCGCAAGAATTGGTCTACGAGTAGTCGGCCTCGTTCCTTTGCACAGGGAAGCGAGGAGACGATGGGACTTGGCGCGGTTCCCGCGGTCCACACCAAATTGCGAGTTGGAATTGAGACACCATCAATTAAAAATACGTTCTCTTCCGTCATGCCCTTGACTCGGGTGTTCAGTCGGATTTCTACGCCGCGTTGTGTGAGTACCTTCTGGGTGTAGTGTCCTAAACCTTCACCCAGTTCCGGCAGGATTACAGGACCAGAATGCACGAGTATAACTCGCAGCATTTCTTGACGCAGGCTGGGATAGAATGGCAGTGCTTCTCGCACGAAGTCATTTAACGCTGCAACCGTTTCCACACCCGCGAAACCGCCGCCTGCCACGACGAAAGTAAGTAACGACTGTCGTTCTGCGGGATTACATTCGGAGTTTGCCTCCTCCAAATGGCGCAGGATTTGCGCGCGTAACCGAATCGCGTCCGAAAGCGATTTCATCGGTACGGCCAACTCGGTAAAAGCTGCCAAGTTGTAAAAGTTAGTGACCGATCCCAGCGCTATGACCAAATGATCATAGCCAATTTGTTGCGGATAATTGCGAGAATCGCGCGAGATCAGAACTCGCTTGGTGGGTAGATCGATCTGGTGCACCTCCCCCACCAGTACCTCAACCTTGCGAAGTAATTTCCGGAGGGGATTTACGATATTTGTGATTTCGAGATCGCTCGCGGCGATTTCGTGAAGCATCGGAGTGAACAGGAAAAAGTTATCGTGGCTAACGAGACAGATCTCCGCCACGCGATGCGCTGCGAGCAATTTCTCAAGATTTATGGCGGCATAGACACCGCCGAAACCGCCGCCGAGAATGACGATTCGTTGTTTGCGCGGCCTGCGTGTCACCCGAGCGATCATGAGTTCTTTCTGTAGCGAAGCTGCCGGTTGAGAAGCCGTCGAGAAGCATGTAGGTGCTGCTAGAACTGCCCGGATGGTAGCTCGCTTTCTGTGTCCAGTAGCTTGGACGGCAGTACTGCCTTGGGGCCGGACTGACGGAACTCCCTCTCAACCTCATCTCGGGCTGCGCTGAACTCCTTGACTGCCCGACCCATTCCTCGAGCAAGTTCGGGCAGCTTCTTCGCGCCGAACAGGAGTAACACGATGAGCAGGATTACCATCATGTCCGGTCCCATTAAATTCATGATACTTGCGATCGTAATAGGCATAAAAACATCTCCGGCATATTTTGTTTCGGAAAGGGTATGGACGAGGATTAATCCATAACCGGATTGTCCGCCTGCTATCACGGGGCGCCGCCTAGCATTGGGGTTGATGGCAGTGATAAGCTAGGCGGCGGCGCCGATCCTTGTGACGATGGCGTCGCCGTTGTGACGGCAGTGTCACGCGTTGTTGTGGTGGTCGCTTCGCGCTGAGTCGAGCAGGCAGCTAGCATCAGGGTAAGAAGGATTTTGCTGATGATTTTTATTTTCATATTATTTATCCGATATGTTTGTTTTGTAAGGACGTTGAGTTGTTCGATCCATTCATACCGAATTGGCAGACTTATATTCCCAGAAACTGACCTGCCAGCTCGTGCGCCCCGCAGATTTCTGCCGATCAGGTTGTTCTCGTAGGCGACAATGGAATAAAGACGGGGCGGTGCTGGTTGTATTAGATAAACAGAATAATGCATGACCAAAATGGAACTCGTCGATAACACTACCGAAGCGGGAACTGTCCAAAGCAGGTTCCCTACGACATGGAGCGGTGTTAGTCGTGCGTATAATTAATACTTAGAACCGATCTATTTTTATGACCTACAAAAAACTTATTGCAGTAATCATAATCGCCATCGCCGGTAAGTTTGAAGCCGGCGCAATAACTGAGACGGGCACGCTCAGTTCGGCCGTCTCACCAAGGAATGTCCCTCTTGCAGACAATGCTCGCTTGATTGTCGGGAGAGCGGCAGACTTTGGAACTTTCCTCTATGTCAACTTATTCATCGACGGTATTCCGGTTACGACTCTGGGGCTGGGCCAAGGCTACGACGCGATCGTGCGGCCAGGACAGCATGTGTTGTTAATAACGACCAGTCCGTTGGGACACCAGAGGCTAATATACCGCCCTGTCACCATTACCATGGGACGCGGCCAGACCTATGCGTTTACGGCGCTTTGGGAAGAGACGGACCTCGCCACGCTTAAAGCGCCGGATGCAGCCCCCTCTCACAAACTGATATTCAGAACGGACTAGTTATGAAATACAAACAAGTCATTGCACTGACAATTGCTCTTACTGTTACCGCTTTTACAGGCTCAACAGTGATGGCGCATGGCGGCGGTGGTGGTGGTGGTGGTCATGGTGGCGGCGGCTTCGGTGGCGGAGGTTTCCGCGGCGGTGGCTTCAATGGTGGTGGTTTTCGAGGTGGCGGTTTTCACGGCGGTTTTGCCGGTGGTGGATTTCGTAGCGGTGGTTTTCGCGGTGCTGGCTTTCGAGGAGGCTTCCGCGGGGATCGGTTCCACCACCGCGATTTCGATGATCGGTTCTTCTTCTTTAGCGATTTTGGGGACCCGTTCTTTTACTATCCCTATCCATACTACGGATACTATCCCTATGGCTATTACCCTTACGATTACGGATACCAGTCTTATAATGAACCTGGTTACCAAGGCAGTGCCGGATATACCGAGTCTGTGGTTGGGCAAGTCCAGCTCCGTCTAGCTCGGGGAGGCTACTATCATGGTGCCATCGATGGCGTGAGCGGAAGCGAGACGCGGAGGGCAATCCGCGAGTATGAGCACGCTCACGCCTTGCCGCAGGATGGCAGGATCGGCCAAAGACTACTCACAACCATGGGATTGAGCTAACAACCCATCCCTGGATGACAGGAAAATCATCGTGAAATAAGAATGATGTATGAACTCCGGGGAGACGAATGAGTTTGAGGCAAAGTACAACGCTCGTGTCGCGAAAATCTGCAAAGCGGCTGCTATCGCGTTAGAGGAAATAGATCGATTACGCTCCGGCGGGCCTATGGCGGGAGAAGCGTTCGATGTCGAGGTCGTGCGCATTACACAAGAGAAGCTCCAGCCGTACGGTTGCGATCTTGTTATTCACCGGACCGACGATGGAATCGCGCGTTTCCTAATCAAGGTCCAGAGCACTGGGAGAAAATACGATCTAATCGAAAGTTTTTTCCATGATGACAATAGTCGCTAGCTCCCTCTAAGAGCGGCTTGGCCCCGTCGATCCTTTCTTGAACAAGCGCGCTGCTCAGATGTAGTGCGTCGCTATATCCAGCGTCCTTTCAACAGTTCTCGCCTTCCAGAAGTCCTTCTTACACTACGGGAATACTAGTTCAGCAAAACGGTATCAATAGCTGAAAGCCATTCTAATGAGGACACCATCAGCTGAAACACAATCACGCAAACAAACATCAATCGGACCAACTATATGAAATCATTATGCCGTACAGAATTGTCGAAAGCCGCTCTATTGATTGTTCCATTGGCCCTCTGCCTGGATGGATCAACGGCCGCGCTAGCGGGAGAAAGGGACCCGTTGTTTCCCGGAGCTGTAAGACCAGGGAATTGGGACTATCACACCGTGTCGAGGCAAGGCTATCTCAAGGTCTATTCCGCTAGCGATGAAATCAGGGACGGCGATACGCGCTACTTCCCACACAGCTCTTACGTCATTTATACGATCGACGGAAAGCTCTTTAAAAACGTCAAAAACCACCGCTCTGCAGACGATGAAATTCCCGAGCTCGTGTCGTTGCTAGTTGGATCCTACAGAGTCGTAGCTCGGTCGCTGAGAGGCGGGTACGTCGGGGTGCTCGTTGTTATTAAGGAAGATCAGCAGACGATCCTCAACCTAGATCTCTGGGATACGAATACGCAAAGGCAGTTAGTACACAACTGACAAATTGCGATTGATGAACTCGAAAAAGAATAGTGAGATCAAGCGCATGGCGCGAGAAGCGCTCGATGTTGAGGTTACGTGCATTACGCAAGAGAAGCTGCACGCTCATGGATGCGATCTCGGCGTTTACTCTGTTGGCGATGATATAAGTCGTTTTGTGATCAGAGTTCAGGGCGGAGAAATTCGGATACAATCTAGGCTCGAATTCTTGCCGATACTCCGACTGGTCAATTCAAAAGACGGAGGGCCTGACCTATGACCCTGGATCTTAAAGGCAAGAAAGTCGTAGTGATCGGTGGGAGAAATTCCGTCGGCGGTGCCATTGCTGAAGCAGTGGCGCGCGAAGGAGCGGACATGGTGATCTGCTGCGTAAATGGAATGATGACGGGAGTGAAGCGAAAGTGCTTCCAATAGCGCAACTGGAAATCCCATCGCAGCAGCCCAACGGAGCTTTTCATCATACGTCACTATGGCGCTAGTCAATGGGAGATACGAATCGTACTGGTAACAGCGGTAACGCGACACCGGCGTTTACGGGCCGGTTATCGCTTAAGGTTCTCGGAATAAAATAGGGCCGAATCGGTAAGAAAGGGTGTGAGGCAAACCTACCAATCAGCTCAACCTCGCCGGCGTTGAAATGCCTTGAGTGGTAAGTGATACAGGTTTGCGCCTCCAACGGGAACGAAAACACGAATGCACACAAGTATTAATCAGATGTTATACCCAGAGCGGCAGGCTTTTTTTGAGAAGCTTGCGTTAAGTTTACCGCCACAACCCGCGATCAAGATCGGACCCGCACCAATGCCTAGTGCGGAGCACAAACAAGGATTGCGGATTATGCGCAAGGCCGTGCCGGCGCAGAGGCTGAGCACGGCGCAACGAAGCATGGAGGCGCACCGATGATCACAGAAAGATCAAAGCTCGATAGCCTTCGCAGTCGCGAGCTGTTGTTCCACGGGATCAGCCAGGATTATTTGACAAGAGAAGCGCCTCAGCATTTCGCCTGCGAAGCGGTAGTGTTTTGGGTGATAATGATGGCGGCGGCGCCACCATTGCTAAATGCAGCGAACGCCGTCTTGGAATTGATCCGCTCGAGCAGAGGAGCGTGATACGTTTCAAGTGGAGAAAGCTTGAACTTGCAGGTGACGTTCAGTTCCGATGATGTGCCGATGCGCGTCAAAATTAGCCGAAAAGCAATCCGTTCGAGCAGCCGATTCCATACGCCCCAGTCAAAAATCGTTGCTGCGCCAGTCCTTTTTCGAAAATCGTGGAATAAAAATACGCCCGCCTGGTTGTACGTAGATGAATGCAACCGTTCATGACCGTGTATCGCCGAGGGAACATTGAAGCGTTGACCGACCGAATGACCGATCGGGTTCAAAGTCATTGGTGCGTGCTGCACAAAGGCGCGATACGGAGGCGTTCATGCGCGATCCGGTCTCAGTGGCAACGAACTTTCCATGATTTGGGGCGAGTGGAAATGATCTTTGTTACCATGGCGATCCCAAAACGCGCTGGTTCTACATGCAGTTTCTAGCCGAGGCGATCGATTAAAAAACATAATGGCCGCAACACTCGAAGCCGGGTATGCTTTTGGCGCTGAAGAGCTCGAGTCGGGACCCAAGGTTGTGAAATTTGCCGTAATTCAGGGGCACCAGGGAGAGGGCGCCCAGGAACACGAATTAGCGTCTTTTGAAGCAATGATGCTGCCGCACATGGATGCAGCCCATAACCTCGCCAGGTGGCTGCTGCGCAACGAACAGGATGCGCAAGACATCGTCCAGGAAGCGTATCTGCGCGCGTTCAAATCGTTCAGCGGGTTCCATGGTTCCAATGGGCGGGCGTGGCTGCTCACGATCGTGCGAAATACAGCTTATACCCTGCTAAAAAAGAAGCGCGCAGCCGATCTTACGACGACTTTTGACGAAGACATTCACGCTGTTGGCCACGAGGCGGTGAGTCCGGCAACGATTCTGGAGCACGCGGAAGACGCCGAACTAATAAAGAATGCGATGGACGCGCTACCAGCAGAGTTCCGGGAGATTCTGGCGCTGCGCCACCAGGAAAGTTTATCTTACAACGAGATAGGGGAGATCCTCAAGATTCCAATCGGTACGGTCATGTCGCGGCTGGCCCGCGCACGAGGAAAACTCAAGGAATATTTAGCTGCTCGCATGAGTCAGGAGAAATGAGATGAACTGCCAAGAAATTGCAGATCTGATGGACGGTTATCTGGATGGCGAACTAGATGCATTGACCAGCCAGAAGATCGAACAGCACTTGCGGGACTGCGGTAAGTGTCAACAAGCGTATGAAGTACACACTGCGATGGCTCACGCTATTAGCCAAGCCGCACCGTATTACAAAGCTCCGATCGAACTGCGTGAACGGATTCAGCTTTCCTTACGAGAGGCAATCGGCGCGCCCGCCAGCCGCAGCGCTGGAGGAGAGGATTATTTGCCGGTCAGACGTCCCGAGGCAGCGCGGCGTAGCGTTCTCTTTGAGATGCCGTGGAACTGGCTAGCTCTGGCGGCAGCTATCGTTTTGGCCGCCCTTATCGTTTCTAGTTTGTTGCCTCGGTTACAGCAACCTGGCCCCGATCAGTTTCTCGCGACCCAGCTTATAGCCAGCCACGTCCGCTCGCTTATGGCCAACCATCTGACGGATGTCGCCTCCTCGGATCAGCACACGGTAAAGCCGTGGCTTGATGCGAAGCTCGATTTCGCAGCCCCGGTGGTGGATCTTTCGGGCGAGGGGTTTCCTCTTATTGGAGGACGACTTGATTACCTCGATAACCACTCGGTAGCAGCTCTGGTTTACCAAAGGCGTAAGCATTTCATTAATCTGTTTATTTGGCCAACAACACCGGGAGCTGGCAAAGCGCAGACAGTGGTGACGCGAGAGGGCTATCACTTGCTCCATTGGACCGACGACGATTTCATTTACTGGGCGGTATCCGACGTTAACGTTAGCGACTTGCAGAATTTCAAGCAGCTGTTTGAACAACAAACAGCGCGTCGTTAACAGAGCGACGAGTCGGTCGCCTGATCGTAGATTGCATTAATCTAATCAGCTCTTGCTGATCGTCCTTTGCGCCTATTTAACATTCTGAAGGCACCGAGGCAGCCACAGCCCTAACCGGGCCAGCCGGACGAGTCTGCCTGCCGTCGCCTGGTGCGCCGGAATTAGCTCTCCCCCCGGCAACGTTTTCAGAAGCCGGCCCGGAACTGCCGCACTCTGCTACGCGGCTTACAACGGGAATATCTGTTCGGAAAAATGGTAGAGATAAGTGAAACACATTTACGAAGACAAATGAACTCGAACGATACAAGCAATCACACAACACCAGCATCCTCTGTTCGGGATCACAACCAGCTTGGAACATGGCTAACTGCAGCGTCTCCGCTACTTAAGCACGTAAACATGCGTACGCTGGCCTTCTTAATGTTCGTCGGTTTCGCACTCCTGAATACTACCGATGGTAAAGACGCTGAAACCAAAACGTCAGCCTTCGCTGGAACTATCAAGATCGAGATAGTCGATACCGGCTCTAAAGAGGTCGCGCGGGTGGCGACGGAGCCGACTAGGCACACGATGTCTGCATCGTCGATCCTTTGGCAGCTTATGAGTAGCGTTGTTAACGCCTTCAAAAGCGCCTTAAACGATCCGTCGTTAATCGAGTACGCAAAGCAACAGGGACTAGATACATCCGACTCGCCGACGACTGTGTGCCAAGACCCTGCCGATCAAACACGGATTTCCTCCGCGCCTCCATCAACCTACTAACACTATACAACACCATATGAAATCACTACTACATTCGTCCTTTCCAAAAAGAGTCTTTCTGCTCGTATCACTTGGCTCGTTCATTGGGAGCTTGGCGATGGCCCAAGCTGGAGCTGGTGATCCATTATTCGTCGGCGCTGTGCATCTCGGCGCGCCGGATCATCGTCTAGGTTCAGCCAAAGGCTATCTATTGGTCTACACGGCAACTGATCCATTCGAGGACGGCGAACTGGTCTTCAATGTCCACAGCTCGTACTCGGTGTACACAAGTGACGGAAAATTGTTCAAAGCCGTGGAAAATCACATGTCGCGGAGCGATGAAATTCCCGAGGTCGTGACACTGCCAGTGGGATCGTACGTGATCGAAGCTCGGTCGGACAGGGACGGCTATGTCCGAGTGCGCATCGTTATCAACGCAGGGCGGCAAACAATCCTCGACCTGGATTCGAGAGGTAAAGAATCACCCAGGGGATAGCACGCAACTGAGTGTCCGAAATCTTCGCAAGGTTTCACAAAGGATCGCATGAATCCGTTTGACCTAAAAGTCGCCATGCTCGCGAAACACGCGCAACACCCGGTAATCAACTTGCACACACATGGGGTTGAGCACGGCTCAAATGTCTGGTTGACTAACTCTAGGCTGCCTCATCTCGCGTGTGCGCGAGAAGTGGCGTCATCACCTTCACTTGCCAGCGATTTGTTATTTTTTGATAACAATAAGGAATATCTCACGCGGTTTTCAGTCTAGAGATATGCGCGCCGGAGTAATGGCGTTCTTAGAAACAATAAACTAATCAACAACTTGAGGTAAACATATGTTTAGAATTGTCACCATTTTTGCGTTAATTTGCTCTTTCTTGCAGGTCGTTTCGCTTGCGAATCCACCGATGGACGAACAACAGAATTCGGCCCAGCCCGTCAACGCCGTCATCGAGTGGAATAGAACTCTTTTGGCAATCGTTCGCACGCCCGGCGCTCAGCCAGCTACCATTCACTCAACTCGTAATTTCGCGATTTTGCACGCCGCCAT
>JBKOYG010000061.1:0-31090 GCA_046725285.1 Verrucomicrobiota bacterium | reverse complement strand
GTCGAGCGGGAGTCGAGACATCCCGTGAAGTCGCCATTAAGTTGTGCAACGTGATTCCTCGACTTCGCTCGGAATGACAACGACGCCAGATCGACAATCACAGGAACTGATTGCTTTTCTTGAATCGCCCGAGTCGTATCCGCACGGGCCAACCGAAGTGCGCGCGATTCAAACCCACATCTCATGGGTATTCATCGTGTCGCCATTCGTCTTCAAAGTGAAGAAGCCCGTTAATCTTGGCTTTCTCGATTTCAGCACACTGGAAAAACGCCACTACTTTTGCCGGCGCGAAATCGAATTGAACCGACGGCTCTGTCCGGAAGTTTATCTCGGCGTTGTTCCGATCTATAAGACTACTTCCGGTTTTTCCTTTAACGGCGAAGGCGAAATCGTCGAGTACGCCGTGAAGATGCGAGAACTGCCGCACGGCTGGTTCCTAAGCGAATTGCTCGAGAAAAATTTGGTCGCCGAAAAGGAGATCAATCGGGTGATCTCCACTCTGCATCGCTTTTACCAGTCTGAAACTCCAATGCCTGAGATCGAACAATGGGGAACGCCTGAAAAGCTAAAGATCAGCACCGACGAAAATTTCGCGCAGGTCGAGCCTTTTGTTGACAAAACAATTTCATCTGCCGCTTTTGAAGCGATCCGCCATTTCACAAACCGGTTTTACATTGTGAACGAAAACCTGTTCTGCGAACGAATTCAGCAGCACCGGATTCTCGATTGCCATGGCGATTTGCACCTCGACCACATTCATCTCACCCCGGATGCAACCACTATCTTCGATTGCATTGAGTTTAACGACCGCTTTCGTTTCATCGACGTTGCCAACGATCTCGCATTTCTGGCGATGGATTTCGATTTCGAAGGCCGAAGCGAGCTTGGAAACCTGTTTCTCCGAAATGCGGCGCGCAAATTAGGCGACGCCGGAATGCTGGAGATCGCGAATTTCTACAAGTGCTATCGCGCCTTCGTTCGCGGGAAGGTCGAAACCATTCAGGCGACAGAGAAAGAAACGAGAAATCCGCAGGAGCACGAAAGACAAGCGGCTCGCTATTTTCGTCTCGCGCTTCGGTATGCGATCGTCGGCTCCGAGCCATTGATCCTTGTCGTGATGGGCGGGGTTGGCACAGGCAAGAGCACTATCGCGAAACGATTCGCCAGCGAGTTGAATTGGCCAGTCTTTTCTTCGGACGAAATTCGCAAGACCCTTGCCGGCGTTGCGCTCACTAAACGAACGCCACCAGAGTTGCGCGACAAGATCTATTCGACGCGAATGACGCAACAAACTTACAGGAAACTCGTTAAAGACGGCCTCGCTGCCATTGGCTGTAACCGAGGGCGTGGACCTCGGCTGCTTCAACCTCACAACGGCGTTATTCTCGATGCCACGTTTTCCACTCGCGCGCTTCGTAAATTTCTGCGCGACGAATGCAACAGCGTGAACGTGCCGTTTCAGTTCGTTGAACTTGATGTCGACCCTGGCGAAATCAAAAAGCGGCTAAAAGCCCGCGATGAAAAGGCTACTGAGACTTCCGATGCTCGTCTCGAAGACTTCGAGAAGTTGAATGCTGGTTATCAGCCGCCGTCTGAACTCGCGCCTGATCTACTCAAAGTTTCAACGACGATGTCGGTCTCGAACGCTGTGAAAGCAATCCTGCTGTGCTTGGCCAAGAAGCAATTAATTGTGACCAACAACGCGCGCTCTGTTGAACCTGGCTAGCCGACTTCGTTCACGATCGTTCTGATCTGTTGACGGAAAAGTTTCGCGCCGCCGGAAGCGGGATGACGAACACGATGGGCGTCGACATTCAGTTCCTTCAGTTGCGATGTCGCGACGTTGCCAAGCGCGACGATTTCGTCGCATGGAAACAAGTCTAGAAAGGCATTGAGCACTGGTAGACCCGCGGATCGTTCTTTCTTGTTTGGCATCCGGTTACTCAACATGCCGCGACGCGAATCAAATGAATGCCAGGGAAAGGCGTTCCACAGCACGAATTGCTCGGGCTTGAGGCCAAGGCTGAGCAACGTGCCCCAGATGATAGTCGCGGTCGGCTCGGAAAAACCATCCGGACACTTTTGAGATCTGCTTGTTCGACGCGGCTTGATGCCGGAAAAAACGTGTTCCGGGTCAATTCCGTCATCTCTCTTTTTTCCCAGCAGGATTCGCTCTGAGGTCATGGGGATTCCGCTGAAATGGCCGCCGCGATAACCAAGCGCTTCACCAATCACAACGAGTTTCGCCTTACCGAGCCGTTTTCCAAGATAGGCAGCTAACTGTTTTCTTCGAATAGCAGGCGCATTGCGGCCGACGTCGTTTTGTTTATCGACTTGCCACCACGGGTTAAAGACGGCGCCGCGGGGTGATTCTTTTAACAGTTTGATGAACTTTTCGACTGAGTCGCTGGCCATATTTTACTAAGTTCAAATTTCAAACTCGAAATTCCAAAGAAATCCTAACTCCAAACCGCGGCGCTATAGGTGAGGCAGGATGCCTGCCCACGGCACCACCGAATGGGGCGTTCGGTGCGATACCGAGGCGTGGGTATCCAGATCAAGCGCGTTTACGACAAGCCAGCCAAGGCCGATGGCTGGCGTGTGCTTGTTGATCGCCTTTGGCCGCGCGGCTTAACGAAAAAGGAAGCGCAGATCGATAACTGGCTGAAGGATATCGCGCCCAGCACTGCATTACGAAAATGGTTCGGGCACGATCCAGCGCGTTGGAAGGAATTCAAAAAGCGATACGCCAAGGAACTGAGCAATCAGGGTGACCGGGTCGAGCAACTCGCCCGCGAAGCCAGAAAGCGGACAGTCACGTTGCTCTTTGGTGCGAAGGACATCGAGCATAACAACGCGGTGGCGCTGAAGGAACACATCGAGAAACTACGCAATGCCAGAGCTGCCTGATGTTGAAACGTTCAAGCGATACCTTGACGCCACGTCATTGCATCAATGCATCGAGGATGTCGATGTGTGGAAGGCGTACATCTTAAAGGATACTTCAGCACGAGAGCTCGCGCGCAAATTGAAGGGACGGCGTTTCGAATCGAGTCGCCGCCATGGCAAACATCTGTTTGTACGCGCCGACGATCGTGTCTGGTTGCGCCTCCATTTCGGCATGACTGGCTCGCTTCAATATTTCAAAAACGATGAACAAGCGCCGCGACATGCGCGAGTGCTCTTTGCTTTCGCCAACAACCACCGTCTGGCGTTCGACGATCAGCGCCAGTTTGGCCAAATCGGATTGATAGAAGATGTGGATGAATATTTAGAAAAGTGCGCACTTGGCCCGGACGCACTTGAAATCGATCTCCAGGAATTCAAAAAAATACTGAGGAACCGCCGTGGAGCCGTGAAATCGGTCTTGATGAACCAGCAGCTCATCGCGGGCATCGGCAACATTTACGCGGATGAAATTCTTTTCCGCGTATGCATGCATCCCGCGACGGAAATCTCGCGCCTGGTGGACAAGGACCTCGCAAGACTCTTCCGTGCCACCCGCTACATTTTGAAAAGAGCCATTGCGGCCAAGGCCGATATGAACCAAATGCCGAAATCGTGGCTTCTCCCGCATCGCGGGAAAGGCGGCAAATGCCCACGTTGCGGGCAGAGACTAAGATCAGCGAAGATTGGCGGGCGCACCGCGTGGTTCTGCCCGCATTGCCAGAGGGGAACGTTCGGAAGTTAGCTGTACACGTCAGTGGGTCATCCCGAACGAAGTGAGGGACCTCTCGAGGCGTTGTTCTTTCAGTGACGCAGACAATCCTGTCTGCGAGAAGTAATGTGGCAGGAAGATTTGCCCGCCTCACGATGACCGCAAGAATTTTGCTTACCGGACGTCCGGGATGTGGAAAAACCACGCTCATCAAGCGGATTGTCAGCGATCTGGCGATGCCAGCCGGCGGCTTTTACACGGAGGAAATCCGCGAGCGCGGCCGGCGACTGGGATTCAAATTGGTGACGCTCGACGGTAATGAGGCCGTATTCGCTCACGTGAATTTCAAGACGTCCGAGCGCTTGGGAAAGTACGGACTCGATCTGTCCGCGCTGGAGGCCACTGGCGTTCAATCAATCCATGCAGCCATGCATGCGCGGCGGCTAGTGGTCATAGACGAAATCGGGCCGATGGAAATCCGATCGGCGACTTTTCGCGATGCTGTGAACGAAGCATTCGACAACGACGTACCGATCCTTGCAACAATCGTCGCACGGTCATTGCCGTTTACCGATGCGATCAAGAAGAGATCTGATGTTTCCACCTTAGAGGTCCACTCGAGCAATCGCCAAGAACTCCTCTCGACATTGCGAGACGAATTCAAAAACTTATCATCCCCAACGCGGTGAAGGACTCGCACTTGCTCAAACATCACGAAGACAAGTCCGACCAATTGTCTAGCGCAACATTTCCAGCAGTGTAAGCGCGTTTCGGGGTGCGGCGGCTTCGGCGTCGTTGTCGAAATAGACATGCACGGTGCGGTTCTCTTTTAGCCAGCGTCGAATGGGTGTCGCCCATTTTCTGAGCGTAGGCTTGGTGTAGCTGGACGCATATTTGCGAGTGTGACCGTGCAACCGGATGTAAACCAAGTCGGTCGTCACTTCCTCCCACATTGGCCAGTCGGGCGCGTCGGACATGCAGACAGCGACTGCTCGATCGCTCAGGCATTTGGTCACTTCATCATCGAACCACGATCTGTGGCGAAACTCGATGGCATGTCGTGCGCTTTTCCAACGGCCCAGGATTTTAACAAATCGCTTTAGCCGCTTCATGTCCTTTTTCAGCGAAGCGGGAAGCTGCCAAATCACGGCAGCGAGCTGACTCCCGAGCGATGAAGCGGCATCGCGACAGCGAACCACAGATTCTTCCACGTCGAGTAGTTTCTTGTTGTGCGTGACATAGCGGTGGCCCTTGATGGCGAAGGGGAAATCTTCCGGGGTCGCGTCGCGCCACTTCTTGAACGTGTTTTTCTCCGGCAGTTTATAGAAAGTTCCATTGATCTCGATGCCGGTGAAACGTTCCGCGCAAAATCGGAGCCACTGTTTTCGCGGCGTGTCACCGTAGAAACCCTTGCGCCAGCTTTTGTAATTCCAACCGCTGGTGCCGATGTATGCTTTGCCAGGCATCGTCACAATCGTAAATCAGCATTTCACCTGCTCTTGTTCGCCTCTCTTAGATTTCGAACCGCACCGTCGCTGCACGGTTCTGGAAGATTCGTACGGGCGAATTGATATCATGAAATACGGGAGGAACCCATGCTTGCTGCGTTTTCGTCGAGTCTTTATTCTGGACGCATGAGGCGGAGCGGTGTTGCCTTGTTTGTTTCGATTGTTCTCGGCGCTACGGCGTCCCACGCATTCTCAGAGGAGCCGAATTGGGCAGGCGAGTACGCGGACAAGAGCTTCCTGAATGGGCAGGCGGTTTTTCAGATGAGCTTGGAGCAAACTGGAAAGACTGTGTCGGTCTGGTTCAGCGCCGGTTACAACGACGGACACGGCTGCGGTCCTGATGCGACAGGCACCGGCAAAGTTACCACGAAAGGCATATTGGAGTTTACTTTTCAGGACAGCGCGAACAACTCCGGCACTGGCACGATCATGCGCGCCGGCGACGGCATTACCGTATCGATGAAAACGACGCGCGTGGCGGATTCACGTTGTGTCGTGTTTTACCGACAGAATATCCGGCTCAAGCGCGTGAAGTAATTGCGCGCTACACCATCGGTCGAAATCGACCGACGACCTCCTGCAAACGGCCAGTGATTTGGCCTAACGAACAGACTTCCGCTGCTTCGAGCAACATCGGAAAACAATTCTCACCGCGTTCGACAACATCGGCCAGTTTGTCCAATGCGCGTTTGGCTTTCTCGGCGTTTTTCTTTTTGAATTTCGCAAGCCGATCAACCTGCAATTGCTGCTTTTTCCGCGGGGTGCGCACGAGTTTCACTTCCGGAATGTCTTCGGCGCCGTTACGATAGCGATTGAGCCCGATGATCGGGCGAGTGCCATCGTAAATTTGCTGCTCGTACCGGTGCGCGGCATTCTGGATCTGGCTGCGCTGATAACGGTCCTCCACCGCCGCGAGTACGCCACCCAACCGCTCGATCTCGCGGAACTCGTCGAGAATGGCCGCTTCTACCGAGCGCTCGACGGCTTTCATTCCCGGCGAACCGCTCAACATGTTCATGGTGTGTTTGAAAATGCCAGACTCCTCCAGCAGGATCGCCTGTCCGTGCGCTGCAAGACGAATCCATTCTTCGCTCGGCGTCGTGAACGGCTCGTCTGCGCTGTTGGAATGACACGAATTGGTGGCGTTCATGTAGGCGAGCACTAATTCGGCCGCGGTGCGGGTGAGATTATTTTTGAATTCGGCGGCGATTAACGAACGACCGCTGGTCTGGGTGTGCAGCTTGAAAAGCTGCGCCCGCGGTCCTGCGCCAAACACGTCCCGCATTCCGATTGCCCAAATGCGCCGTGACACGCGAGCCAGCGCGATGTACTCGGCGTCGAGGCCGCAATCGAGAAAGAATGAGAGACGCGGCCCAAATTGGTCCACTGGAATTCCGCGCGCGGCGAACATTTCCGCGTAGGCGAAACCATTCGAGAGCGTATAAGCGGCTTGTTGCACCGGTGTCGAACCAGCTTCCCCGATGTGGTAGCCGCTGATCGAAATCGGATACCAGCGCGGCATTTCCCGCGTAGTGAACTCAACCATGTCAGTGAGAAAACGCAACGAGGCTTCGATCGGGAAAATTGTTTCGTTTTGTGCCTGGACTTCTTTGAAGATGTCCGCCTGAATTGTGCCGCGCAGCTTCGGGACAACTTTCGGACCAAACCTGCGTTTCGCTGCCGCTATGTACATCGCCATGATGATCGGTGCCGGACCGCTGATGGTCATCGATGCGGAAAAATTCGGCGAGCCGAGATCAAATCCATCGTAGAGCCGCACCATGTCTTCGACCGTGTCGATGGCCACGCCGCCTTCGCCGATTTTGCCGAACACGCCGTCGGCGTCGCTATCGATGCCATAAAGTGTGGGTCCATCGAATGCGGTGCTGAGCCGCTGCGTGCGCTGATGCTGAGTCAAATAATGAAAACGCTCATTTGTGTCCTCAGCCAGCATCAAACCGGAAAACAAACGCGTCGGCTCTTCGGCTTGGGGCAATGGCGGCCGCGCTGGGCGTTGAGGAGGTTCCTCATCTTTTTCGAAGCTTTCGACTTCGCGAGTTGGCTCCAGATACATCTCGCGATACGCGCCGTTCAAAAATGGAAATTCACCCGGTAACCCTTCGCCGAAGAGATAGCGCGCGATTTCGCCCGGGTCATCGATCTCGGGCAGCGCCAGACGTGGCAATGGCAATCCGGTTGGCGTTCGCGTGACTGGAATTTTCGCCTTGATATCGTTCCAGCGCCCCAACACTTCGCGCCCGAATTGTTCATCGGTACGCGCGCGCTTAACCTGATCGAGAACGAACTTGTTGTACTTCTCGATCGACTCAACAACTTGTCCAAGCTTGCTCATTTTGATCCTCTCGAAATTAGCTCGAATAATTCATCCACGCCAGGATCGCGATGCCGTTTTGCAACAGTATCGATTAGCCGCTGATTACGCCGGTTTTGTTCCAGACGTTGTTCGATTTCCGTGTGGGCGGTTCGCGCGCGCTGAAGATCGCTTTTGTTCGCCACCACGATATCGGCAAGATCGAGCATCACGATTTTTTGCAACTGCAATCGGCTGCCGTAATCAGGGTTCATTACCAGCACAGTCTGATCGACAATGCCATTTTTTTGAAACGGCATCGCCTCCTGACCTGTGCCCACCGTCTCAATGATTACGTAATCAAACCCAAAGCGGGCGAGTAGCGCCAGACAATCGTGTGTAGCGGGCGAAAGACCGCCAGCCTGACCGCGTGTGGCCATGCTGCGCATGAACACGCGATCATTTTGCGAGTTGATCATGGTGGCCCGATCGCCCAGCAGCGCTCCTTCGCCGACAACGCTCGGGTCGTGAGACAGAATTGCGATCCGTCCTGTGGGATTTCGGTTCAGAAAACGGAGCACGATCTCATCGATCAGTGTCGTTTTGCCTGCGCCACCGGGGCCGGTGAAGCCGATGACTCGGCCTGGTTGATAGTTGATGGTTGATGATTGATGGCTCTTCTTTCGCTTGGACGTTGAACGGCGGGCGTTGAGCATTGAGCGTTTTCGTCCTGTTGCGTACGCATCCTCAATCCCGCTGAGCTTCTGCGCTAAGTCTTGGTCCGGCGATTTCGGGCGAGACCTCTTCCCGCGCTGTTTTCCGTAGTGCTCGCGCACATAACCGGTCATTTCTGCGAGCGAAGTTCCCGCAAAGAAAATCTTGTCCACGCCTTTGCACGTCATTGCTGCAGCGTCCTCATGCGTGATCGTTCCTCCTCCTCCGCCAAAGACTTTGATGTGGTTCGCGCCGCGTTTCCGCAAAAGAGCAATGACTTCCGCGAAGAATTCGATATGCCCGCCGTTGTAACTCGAGATCCCAATGGCACGCACGTCTTCTTGAATGGCGGCGCGCACGATATCGCCAACCGAACGATGATACCCAAGGTACACAACTTCTATGCCGCGCCGGATGAATTCGAGGTTGATCGTGTTGATTGCGCTGTCGTGCCCGTCGCAAATCGGGACCGCGGTTAGAATCCGAATGGGTGAAGCCATTTGCACAGATTTAGTGATTCATTGATTTAGCCATTGCAATCGCTAAATCACTGACTCATTAAATCACCAAATGCCTGATCCACTCGATTTCAGCGGCAAAGTTGCGCTCGTCACGGGTAGCTCCCGCGGGATTGGCGGAGAGATGATCAAGGCATTCGGCCGATGCGGCGCGCAATGCGTAGTGAATTATGTGGCCGATGCGCAGGGACAAAATAAGACTGACGCGACCAATGTGGCTAGCGAGCTCAATAAGCCGCTGGTGATTGAGTGCGACGTGACGCAACCGATGCAGGTCGAGGCGATGATGAAGCAAATACAAGATCGACACGGTGGACTCGACATTCTTGTGAACAATTCGGGTATCATCAGTGATCGCACGATCAAGAAAATGTCGGTGGAAAACTTTGACAGCGTGGTGCGTGTAAATCTCACGGGCACATTCACAGTCACGCAAAAGGCCGCCGCGATTCTGCGAAACGGGGGGCGGATCATTAACATGTCGTCCGTGAGCGGCCAACTTGGGTTGTTTGGCCAGGCAAATTATTCGTCGAGCAAAGCGGCAATCATTGCGTTCACGAAAGTTTCGGCACGCGAGTTTGCGCGTCAGAACATCACGGTGAACGCCATCGCGCCCGGCTTCATCGACATCGGCATGAGCAAGGGCATGCCCGACGAAGTGACACAGAACTTTATCAAGCAGATTCCACTCGGCCGTCTTGGTGATGTAAGCGAAATTGTAAACGCGGCGCTCTTTCTAGCTTCGCCGATGGCTTCATACATCACGGGACACGTCTTGAACGTAAACGGCGGCTTCTATATGGGGTGACGAGCGGCCGACAGACAGGGCGCTAGTCAAGCTTCTGTACCAGCAACCACACCAAAGCCGAAAGCATCGCTGCGAATGTCGATAACACGATCGTTGCTCGCTTCGTCTGCCGGATTTTGAAGGCGGGCTTGGGAATATCGTCGTGAATATGACTGGCTTCGAACAATTTCATCAGCGCAAACGCGACAATGAAACCGACAGCAGCCCATTTGAGGCATCCCAGAGTGGTGTCAAGCATCCCGGCCCGACTGTAGCGCAGGCCACCGCCGCGCTCAACAGTCTTTAAATCTTCGGCTCGGCCAAAGCACCGCTATTCCGGGCGCTGCCCAGTGCGAAGTTGCAGTCGTTTGCTGTTGTTCTACGCGGAAAATGGGTTGCTCGCTGGAAATGCGTTGACTGTAATCCAGCGGTTTGTTTACGCTCGCCTCCATGACTAAAAGATTCCTTACTCTCTTCTTCGCAATAGGACTTGCCAGCGCTTGCGCTGTGCAAGCTCAGTCGCCCACCCCGGGCGAATCGCCTACTCAATCATCAGCGGAGACCGCTGCATCGCCTTCGCCTGCCGCGTCGCCCGCGACTTCACCAAAAGCCAAGCCCGGTCGCAAAAAAGCGGAAGCTGGCACAACAGCGAGTCCAGTTGCGTCGCCTTCGCCTGCCACGTCACCGGCAGGTGCGCCCAAAGCAAAAGGTACTCGCAAAAAAGCGCAGGCAGCGACGAGTCCTTCACCGTCGCCTGCCAAATTCTCGCTTGGCGACCTGTTCAAGCCGAAAAGTTCCGCGGCAGCCAGTCCGGTCGCCGCGACCCGACCCGCAACGAGCCGGACTGCCGAGGCAGCAACGAATCCTCCTGCACCGGGCGGTGGCCACGGTCTGGTGTGGGTCAACACGGAAACGCACGTGTACCACAGAGAAGGCTCGCGCTTTTACGGCACGACCAAGAAGGGCAAGTACATGACCGAAGCCGAAGCGATCAAAGAGGGGAACAAGGCCGCAAAAGCTCCGGGTAAGAGCCAATAGATCGAAGAGAATCGGCCGGGCGGGGTCAATCCGGCATTCTGGCCGCGCGCCCTAGCTGCGTCTTCCGCTTCAATATTACACGCTGGATGTTCGACACGGGGTGTTGAACATGCGGGATACGTCCGGTTTCTTTCGGCAGTCATTGCTCCGTCAGGCTTTGCAGCGCATCAGCCAACGTCTCGAAAGTGGAGATTTGGATTTCGGGACCATAATGGAATTGCGATAGAATATTGAGACCAATGTCCTTGTGTGGGTCGGATATCACTCGCGTCACGGAGGCGACCCCTTTTTCAGCAAGCGTATCCATGATCGCTGCAACGTGACGCGCCGCACCTGAATCCATTGATTCCAGCCACCGGAAATCCGCAAGAACGCGGAAACCGGGTGCAACGTCATGCAAAAGCTCGCGTAGCTGTTGGGCAGTCAGCTTCGCTTCTTCCGCGGTGACATACTGCACGGCACTGATCACCACGAGACGTTTCGACCGATCGATCTCAGCTGAATACACTCTTCGTGATCACACGATGCGGTCTCTGCCGCAAGTCTATCCCTATCGGTAAATTTCTCGCTCCGTCCGTTTGTGCAAGACGTGACGCACGTGAAAGGTCCCAGTAGTAGCAGCCGTTGCACAGGAGGCCTTGGGTTGTCGTCAGCGTCTTTCGCTCTTTATTCCTGTTGTGAATCTAGCCGTCACTGGGACAGACATCGCCGTTTGGATCATCTCCGCCCTGCTCGCGGCCGGAATCGGCTTGAGCAAATATGCAAAATGGAAAACGCGCAACAAACTCGTGCGCGACCTGGCGGCCATGGATCCGGAACAGCGGGAAAAAGTCCTCAGCCGCATGAACCCAGAGCTCGCGATGGAGGCCCGGCAGGAATTAATGCGGCGATTTCATATAAGCTGACCCCCCGATCACTCTGTTTGCACGCTCTTACTTCTACCTTCTCCCGAATTCGCCGATGTCCTCCGTCCATTTCGAAATGATCGTTTCAGTTATGCCAGGTGATATCGACGAGCAAAATCACGTGAACAACACCGTTTACCTCCGATGGATCCAGGATGTTGCCACAGCTCATTGGCAAGCCATCGCCAGCCCAGAGGCACAGGAGACCACCGGCTGGGTCGTATTGCGACACGAGATCGACTACAAATCGCCTGCCACCCTGGATGATGAAATCGTGCTGCGCACCTGGGTCGGCCAAGCCACTCGGCTCACGTTCGAACGATTCACAGAAATCCGTCGCAATCGCGACGGCCGACTATTGTCAAAAGCTCGGACGCTTTGGTGTCCGATAAATACGCAAACAAGCCGGCCGGTCCGCGTATCGGCGGACGTGCGTGCACAGTTCTCAACCTGAATTGATGGAGTTGATCATTGAGCGTTGAGCGTTGAGCGTTGGGCGTTGGAAGTTCCATCTCCTGATTCACGCCCGGTAATCGCTTGTTATTGCGCGACATTTCTGAAGCCAGAAATGTTGCATATCTATCGGCAAATCACAGCTCTGCAGCGATGCATTCCGGTGGTGATTGCGCAGAAGCGCGAACAAGCCGGGTACTACCCGTTTGAGCCAATCCACATCGTCCCCAAGCCGGCGACGCATTTCCTGCGACGTTTTTGGTTCAGGCAACTGCGGGACGCACCATGGGAGATTTCCGATGGGGAGCTGCGCGCGTTGCAGGGCATATTAAGCAAGGCCAACGCTCGCCTTTTGCACATTTACTTTGGCCAGATCGCCGTCCATCTCCTGCCGCTGATTCGCGCGTGGGAAAAACCGTCAATCGTTTCTTTTCATGGCGCCGATGTGACCGTTGATATGAACAAGCCGGCTTATCGGGAAATCACGCGGCAAATGCTCGACGCAGTAAAACTGGTCCTGGTTCGCTCCGAATCGCTGCGGCGCGCAGTCATTCATCTGGGCTGCGACGAAAGAAAAATCGAGATCCAGCGAACGGGGATTCCGCTCGATGAATTTCCTTTTCGTGAACGAAACTTCGTCGCCGCGGCGACTGAATGGCGATTCATGCAAGCTGGTCGCTTGATCGAAAAGAAAGGTCTGCCAGTCACGCTGCACGCTTTTGAGCTTTTTCTGCGTCAATATCCGGATGCGAAGCTGACGATCGCAGGAGAAGGGCCATTGCTCGGCGAACTTCAGAATTTGGCGCGTGAGCTAAATATCGACGGCCGCGTTTCGTTTGCCGGGTTCATTTCGCAGCAGCAACTGCGCGACCTATATTATGCGTCGCACATTTTTTTGCATCCGAGCCAGACTGGTCATGACGGAAATCAGGAAGGCATTCCAAATTCGATGTTGGAAGCAATGGCCAGCGGCCTGCCGGTTTTTGCTACCGCGCATGGAGGCATTCCCGAAGCAATCGAGAACTGCGTTTCTGGCGTACTCGTGGCTGAGCGTCATCATGAAAAATTGGCGACCGCGCTTCTCGATGCAGCGAAAGATCCCGGATTCCTTTCGCGGATCGCGTTGAATGGCGCTGAGATTGTTCGAAAAAATTTCGACCTGCGCGCGCAAGCGCGGAGGTTGGAAGAGATCTATTTGCGGACAATGCAAACGTAGCGCGTGCCACCGGTCGCGGTTTCTCTTTCAGAAGGGCACGGCTAGAGTGCTTCTTCGAAGTTTTCCCGTATTTGATGCGGCTGGACTTATCGGCCCCTGCGAAATAGAGATGCTAACATGAATTCCTTCCAAGCTTCATCCATTGCGCTGATTTTGTTACTGATCGGGGGCTTTGCCGCGCAGTCCCAAACGCCGGCGGAAAAACCGTCGGCGCCCTTGAAAGCCGTTGCGGTCCTTCATCCCACTGCAGGCAACAAAGTCAGCGGTACTGTTACCTTCACTGAAGTGGCCGACGGCGTGCAGGTCCGGGCGGAAATCACCGGCCTCACTCCCGGCAGCCATGGCTTTCACGTCCATGAGTTCGGCGATTGCAGCGCAGCCGATGCGAGTTCGGCTGGTGCGCATTTTAATCCAACCCACAAACCGCATGCAGGACCTGACTCAGCCGAACGACATGTGGGCGACATGGGAAATGTGCAAGCCGACGCTTCGGGCAAGGCGACGCTGGAATATGTGGACCATCAAATCTCGCTCACGAACGACGAACGATCGGTCATAGGGCGCTCCGTTGTAGTTCACGCAAAGCCGGACGATCTCAAATCCCAGCCGGCTGGTGACTCCGGCGCACGTGTTGCCTGCGGCGTGATCGGTCGGGCAAAAAATCAGTGACCTCAAATCGAAGAGGTTGTTCATCCAAACCGGTTAATCCACGCGATAGCGGGAATCTTTGTTGAATCTCTTTGCTCGACAGGGCACTTTTCATTTGATCAAATTGCAAAAAACCACTGCCGTCCACGCCTATGCCACGAATATCAAAAATTGAATTGTCGCCCGACAACGGGTGCGTCATCGACATGAAATGGAAACTCGGCCCGTTGAGCTATCATGCTTCTGGTGCCGGCAAGGTCGCAGTTGAACCAACTAAGGAAGTTGTTCGACTGCCTGAACTGGTGCTTTACGATCATGTCGGGTTTAAAGGTTCCTACGCCCGCACCAACTTGAGTTTCCACTACGTCGGCGATTACTGGAATGATCGGATGAGCTGCGTCATCGTGGTGAGCGGGGTGTGGCGATTTTATCGCGACGACTATTACAAGGGACCCTACTGGGATCTCGGGCCGGGCTACTACGAAAGTTTCTTTGCTGAAAAAGGTCCCGACGACGTTGTCAGCTCGTTCCAATGTATTGCCCTGACGTAGGGTAGCGCACGCGGCTCGCGTGTTGAGTTCGGCGTCGCGCCGAAACCACCTTTTCCTGCGAGCAGAGCTTGGGTTGGCGCAAGCGCGCTACGACCAAACGAGAATTTTAGGGAAGTCCACGAACCCGAGACGGCTTCGCCAGCACGCGAGACGCGCGCGCTAGCCAGCACTGTCGGTTCCAAGCTCGAAGACCTCTTGAGCGCAGCCCCAGGAGAGCGTAAATCCTGAGCCGCCGTGGCCGTAATTGTGGATCACCGTGCGACCGTCGCTCAGAGAAGCGCGCTCGAGGCGAACGCCCGATTTGCGAAATGGGCGCAACCCAACGCGCTCGGCGAGAACGTTCGGCTTCTCGATCTTCAATGCACGGCTGCACTCAGCGACGATTCGCGCGGTTGTAGCGGAATCAACGGCAAGATCGTTGCTGATCTGGTTTGTCCCTCCGAAAACACAATCGTCCGTACGCGGGATGGCGTACATCAACGGGGCGTCATCACAAACTACAGCGTATGGAAGGTCTTTGATTCTCGGGACAATCGCGACCTGGCCGCGATGCGGCTCAAGATCGGTATCGTGCACGAGTTCGCGGGCGCCGATTCCGGCACAGTTAGTCACAAGATCGAATTTTGGGTCGACTTCTTCGAGCTTTTCGAAATGCGTATCCGTGGTGACCAATCCGCCAGCAGCGATAAAACGATTCACGAGGTAATCCAGATAGATTGTTGTGTCCATCAGCGGAACGTGCAGCGAGAAACCACTCTTGAATACCTTTAGAAGTCCTTCGACGGAGCATGTTCTGAACGAAGTCGAAGGGCTCGACATGACAGAAAAAGGAAGCGGACGCGCCCCAAGCGGAATTGCCCAATCCGGGATTTGAATTTCTTCATTACGCGAAAATTGGTGGAGCTCGATCATGGAAACGCCGCTGCCGGAATTGAGAGAAAGATCGATAAGTGTCCGGTACGTCTCGAGCGCCCAGGGGATGACTTTGTTCGCCGGCTCTACATCGTAGGGAAACCAGAGCGCCGCAGCGGCCCCGGACGTTGTTTGCTGGCCGATTTCTTTGGCGAAGATTGTGGTTCGATGTCCACGCTCGACGAAAACGACACCGCAGGTAAGGCCTGAAATGCCGGCACCGACGATTCCTGCCTGATGCTTCATTGGAATGATCTACGTGCAATGATCTGCCGGGTCATATAAAATGGCGAGCGATGGTCTCTTTAAATCGAGATGGACTAACTGAGAAGGTGCTCTCGGGCGATCGAATTTCCATGGACGAGGCGCTCGAATTGTATCGCTGGCCGTTGGAAGAGCTGGGAGCGCTGGCAAACGCAAGACGCGATTTGGCAAAGACGAAAAGCTACGGCGGACGCGGAGGAGAGATCGTCACCTACATTGTCGATCGAAACATCAACTACACGAACGTTTGCAATGTTTACTGTAAGTTCTGCGCGTTTTATCGAACGGAGAAGGATGAGGATCATTACGTGCTTTCGTTTGAGCAGATCGATCAGAAGCTCGACGAACTTTCTGCTGTCGGCGGTGTTCAAATCCTGATGCAAGGCGGGCATCATCCGAAATTGCCGTTCCAATGGTACATCGATCTACTGCGTCACATCCGCGAAAAATATCCGCACATCAATATTCACGGATTCAGTCCGCCGGAGTTTCAGCATTTTGCGGAAACCTTCCGAATGCCGCTGCGCGAAGTGATTTCGGAATTCAAGAGAGCCGGACTTGGATCGATTCCAGGCGGGGGCGGAGAAATTCTGGTCGATCGGGTGCGCACGAAAATTTCGCCATTGAAGATCAACAGCGATCAATGGTTGGAGGTGATGCAAGCAGCGCACGAGCTCGGATTGAATTCGAGCGCGACGATGATGTTTGGACACGTTGAAAGCATCGAAGAGCGAATCGAACACTTACGCCGCATTCGTGATCAGCAGGACCGCAGCGGCGGATTTACGGCGTTCATCTGCTGGACCTTTCAACCTCAGCACACAGTCTTGAAGGTCGAACACCCAACAGGCGTAGCGGAGTATTTACGAACACAGGCACTTGCCAGGATTTTTTTGGACAACATCGACAATGTGCAAAGCTCCTGGGTAACGCAGGGGCCAGAGATCGGCCAGATCGCGCTCAGATACGGCGCGAACGATTTCGGATCGGTGATGATGGAAGAGAATGTTGTCAGCAGCGCGGGAACAACATTTCGATTAGATGCCGGGCAAATTGAATCGCTCATTCGCGGTGCAGGCTACGAACCGCGCCGGCGAAATAACTGGTATGAACTTTTGAATTGAAGGAGCGAGCCGCCTATGGCCAAATCGCCTGTCTAAATCTCGCCTTGACGACTGACCCCTTCTTTCCGATATAGCCGCCTGTCCTGCGTGGGCTCGCTTGCGCGGGGCCGCGCTTCTTAACCTATGAAATATTTTTCTAGATGGATGCGCCCCCCGCCATTTGCAATTTGGGCCGCTTCTATTTGCGCCCTGTTTGGTGCCGCCGTGGCACGGGCGCAGGCGCCTCAGGCGCCGCCGGCACCTCCCATCATCCGCTCGATCGACGTGGAATACACGGGCCCCGGTACCGTCAGCAAGGAACGGATTCTCGCGCAAATGAAGACGAGAGTGGGCCAGCCATACTCGAATGAGGTGGTCGAGGACGACATTGCGGCCCTCTACAAGACCGGCTCGATTCAAAACGTCCGTATTTTTGCTCAACCACAGGGCGATGGGGTAAGGGTGATCGTCGCTGTGCAGACTCGTTCGATCCTGCGCGAGATCGTAATCGATGGGGCTGAGCGAGTGAAACCGCAGAGGCTGCGCAAAGAAATCAAATTGAAACTCAACCAGCCGGTTGACGAACAGCAACTGGAAGAAGGGCGCCAGAAAATCATCGAGGTCTATCAGGGACGCGGCTTTAACGACGTCAGCGTTCAATTTCGAGTAGATCCAATTGATGAAAAACGCGGAACGGCCCGCGTTGTTTACACTATCACCGAAGGAGCCAGAGGCGCAGTCAGCCGGATTCAGTTCGAGGGAAACGAGCATATCAGTGCCAGGGTGCTGCGCAAACAGATGAAAACGCGCGGCAGAACCCTTATTTATTTCCTCGATAAGTCTGGCCGCTTGGATGAGGTCCAATTGCAACAGGATCTCGACAAAGTCCGCGAATATTACCAGGACCACGGCTACATCGATGTCGAAGTCAAAGATGTGCGCAGGGAACGCAAGGAGAAGGGCCCAATGATTCTCACGATAGTGATTGCTGAGGGCCCGCGGTATCACGTGCGCAAGCTGACCATCACAGGTTACCAGGTTGCGAAGGAGGAGAGGATTCGTGCCCTGTTAAAAATGAAGGAAGGCAGTGTTTATTCGCCAAAGCAGTTACGAGATGACGCGAAGGCGATTGCCGATGCTTACGGCAGCGGCGGTTATGTCGATCTGGTGGTCCAACCGGAAGGGGCGCCGGCCGGTCCTGCTTTGATCGATGTACATTATAACATCGAGGAAGGCGTTCGCTCGTTTGTAAACCGGGTCAACATCGAGGGGAACACACGCACCAAGGACAAGGTAATCCGGCGCGAAGTGCTCGTCGCCCCAGGAGACGTGTTTAATACCGTACGAGTGGACATTACCAAGAAACGTCTGGAGAACCTGGGTTATTTTGCAAAAGTCGAGACTTATCCGGAAGAAACCGACATTCCCGGACGCAAGGACCTCACCATCCTGGTGCAAGAAAAACGGACTGGTTCGCTGAGCTTCGGCGGCGGATTCAGCACCGTCGATAAGTTGGTTGGATTCGCGGAGCTAACGCAAGGGAATTTCGATCTGTTCAACTGGCCTTCTTTCACCGGTGGAGGTCAAAAATTCAGATTGCGCATTCAGTACGGCACGGAGCGGAAGGATTTCATCCTTCAATTGACCGAGCCGTACTTCCTGGATCGACGATTGTCGTTGAGCTTTCAGGCTTTCTATACGGAGGCAAATTACTTGAGCGCCGTATATGACCAGCGCAATTACGGGTTCTCGTTTGAATTGCGCAAGCCGATCAATACCTACACGTACGCAAGCCTCGGGTACATGCTGCAGGACGTCGACATTTTCAATGTGGCTCCCGATGCGTCTGATTTTATCCAGTCACAAAAGGGCTCGTCTGTGGAGAGCAAGGTTTTCCACAGCGTGGTGTTCGACTCGCGCGACAATCCTTTGCTGTCGCGTCGTGGACAACGCATTACCCTTTCACCTTACATCGCCGGCGGCTTTCTTGGAGGTGATGTTCAGATATACGGGATAGACCTGGAGGGATCGCAATATTTTCATCTCCCCTGGGATACCATCCTGCTGATCAACGGCGAAATTGCCACCGTAAGTCAATGGGGTAATGGGAACGAAGTGCCGATCTTCGAGCGGCTCTTTCTCGGGGGCTCAAATAACCTCCGCGGATTTCCGTTTCGCGAAGTTGGCCCAAAGGATGAGAATGGCGAACCAACAGGTGGACAGTCCATGTGGCGCACGACGATTGAATGGACTTTCCCGATCGTCGAAAAAGCCAGGGGCGCACTTTTTTACGACACCGGTTTCGTCAACAGCAGCGCGTGGTCCTTTGGCTTCAATCATATCGCCTCCGACATCGGTATCGGGCTCCGGCTTGATTTGCCGATCGGCCCGCTACGCCTCGATTATGGGTATCCGCTACAGCGTGACGGATATAACGGCGGTGGTCACTTCAATTTCAGCGTGGGTTATCAATTTTGAACGAATATATGTGGTTGCAGTCTAACGCGATTCCAAGCACTGTATCCTCCATTTTATGAAAAACTCTCTGTCCATAATCTCTGCGCTGACGCTGGCGTTTCCCATTGGGGCTTTCGCGCAAGGCGCGCTGAAAATCGGAACGGTTGATATGCAGCGCGCGTTTAAGGAATACAACAAGACCAAGGAAGCCGAAGTAAAAATCAATGACGCCAAAAATGCCGCCAAAAAAGAATACGATGATCGGGCGGAGGCTTACAAAAAGGCGCTGGACGAAATCAATAATCTGAACAAGCAGCTCGAGTCGCCGGCCTTGAGCGCGGATAAGAAGACCCAGACGGCAAAAGAACGGGATGACAAGATTGCCAACATCAAAAACATGGAGCGGGAGATCAGTGATTTCCGTCAAACTCGCGAACGGCAGTTGCAGGAACAGTTGATGCGCGTGCGAGAGGGAATCGTAAAGGAAATCACCGATGTGGTGATGGAGAAAGTCAAAGCCAACAATCTGGATCTGGTATTCGACAAATCGGGCATGAGCATTAACGGTGTCCCCGTCCTGATGTACTCACACGATAATATTGATTTTACCAACGACATTATCGCCGTGCTCAACAAGCCAGGACGCGCTGCGAGCTCGACTGCGAAAGCGAATCCATCCGCTACTCCGGCAAAAGCTGCGAAGCCTTAATATTTAAAATCGACAATTCGAAAATACACGCGAGCTAAACTCGCGTGTATTTTTTTTCGTACGAATGAAAAGCGGCGACCCATGTGAAAGGGAAACGATTGGTGAGCGGTTGCGGCCTGCGAAAATATCGATTCTAATCCGACCTCGAATCCTGCACGCGATCTTTGCGTTTCTCGCGTTCTGCTCCAGCTCGTTCGCGGAAAATTGGCAGGCGACGCTCAGTAAGGACCCGGCCGGAAATTTTCCGGAGCTGCGTCCGTTGCGCGCGTCGTATCGCTTCGGATGGTCTGGTCTTACAGCCGCTACCGGGGATGTCCATTTTACAAAACCATCCGAAAACAAATTTCAACTGGAGGGGACGGGCCGGACCATTGGCCTTGTTCGGGCGCTGTGGAAACTGGATGTGAACTATCAGGCGGTCGCCAGCGCCCAGACATTGCGGCCGATCGAAACCCGGCAAACCGAGAGTTATCGATCAAAGAAAATTGCCACGCATCTCACTTTCACAAATAATGGAGTAACTCGTGCGAGAACGGAGGGTAAGGGTGCAGCCGTAGCGAAGACTCGCCAATTCAATTTCTCCACCCTCTTCGATCTATTCTCGGCCATGCTTTATTTGCGCAGTCAGCCGCTCAAAGATCGCAGCGTTTACCGTGTCGTGGCCTATCCCGCGACCAACGCTTACCTTGCTACGCTCACCGTAACTGGTCGGGAGAAAGTCTCCGTGCACGCTGGGAGTTACAATGCAATCAAACTCGATCTGCAGCTTAAACGGATTGGCAAGCATCTCCAATTAGAACCGCACCGAAAATTCCGTCATGCCACGATCTGGGTATCGGATGATGCCGAACGACTGCTGCTTCGCATTGAAGCGCAGGTCTTCGTCGGCACAGTTTTTGCCGAGCTGCAATCGGTGCGCTTCGACAATCCTAAATAGCGCATGCGTCTCGCCCGCCGCAGAGCGAAAGGCTCGCGCCACGTCACTGAGGGACCCATTCGCCGCGAATCGGCGGGCCGGGCGGGCGGCGCCAATGTCCGCGCGAGGGATCGTAAAATGGTTCGCGTGGCGGCGGTAACAGGCGGAGCGCGGCGAGCGTTTGCAGATCAAGGCGCCCTGTTACCGGAAGCTTGGTCCGTGCTTGATATGCTCGCAGCGAAAACTCCATTGCTGGGCCATAGATGCCATTGACCTCCTCGTGATAGAGGCCGCGTCGCGCCAGCGCGATTTGAGCAGAGACTATCACATTGCGTTGCACGTCGGGCGGGGCAGCCTCAAAAGGCGTCTGAGCAAGTATTCCCGCGGCCGAAGTATCTGGCGCGACCGGATTGGAGGGATACACTCGCTGATCTTGCGGCGCATTCGGGAAAGGCTGAACCGGTGCTGGTGTCATGTTCTCTCCCTGGACGGGAGATTGTTCACCAGGCTTGGGTGCAGCTGGGCCGGGCGATGCAGACCTTGCGGTAGGTTGCGTCGAGGCCGAAGAGTTAACTCCAAGCGATTGAAGCGTCTCATTGTTAAGCTCGCCGTTCACCTGCAGTCCATTACGAATTTGATAGCGGCGAATGGCCGCAGTTAAATTTGCATTCATCTCACCGCTCACCTCACCGTAGTAGAAGCCCTGGTCTTTCAAGGCTTGCTGCACCCTTTCAATCATCTGGTCTGCTCGCGCCAGCATGAGCGATCCGATGAAGATCAGCGCAGCGATTTTGGCCTTCATTTTGATGCTATTTTGACGCCCTCGTTCTCCTCCCTATTCAGCGCTTTCCCGGCTCTGTTACCGCCAACGTTGGCTTACGCTGACTGGCTGCGTCACGATAATGCAGAATGCCGTCAGCCACGGCGGCCGCAATCTGATCGCGGTAGTCTTCGCTCGCCAGTTTGGAGATGTCCTCTTTGTTGGTAAGAAATCCTCCTTCGATCAAGACAGCAGGAGACGTCACGTTTGCGATCACAAAAAATTGTCCGGGTTGTGTGCCCCGATCAATGGCTCGTGTCCGGGCGACCAGCGCTTCCTGAATGAATCCAGCGAGCCTTTGACTTTCAGGATTCGGCAACTCGGAAAGAGGTCGCCATAAAAAAGGCAGCCACGACGCCAGAGAGGAGCCCGCGGTGATTTGATGCGAGGCGTAGTAAGTTTCCACACCGCTGACGACTGGCTTGTTATCCTCATTGAAATGAATGCTGACGAAAATGCAATTTCTGACTCGATTAGCGAATGCTGCGCGATCCGCCAGCGAGACATACGTGTCTCCGAGGCGAGTCATCAGTGTCGCGATTCCTTCCGAGTCGAGCAAACGATCGATTCGTCGCGCCACGTCCAGAGTCAGATCCTTTTCGAGTAACCCGCCGCACATTGCTCCGGAATCTTGTCCCCCATGACCGGGATCAAGAATGACTACTGCGAACGGACCGGATGCAGCTGAAGGTTGCGCCGCTCTTGGCTCTGCGGCGGACTTAGCTCTTTCCGTCTGGCGCAACTGCATCCAGACGAAAGACGCCATCATCAGCAACAAGCCCGAGAGAGCGAGGATATTCCGAAGCGATTTCACTTGTTACCTCCGGACGAGGATTTTTTCCCATATATTAATCTCGGATCAAAGGGCGTAATTCTTTGTCTGACAACGAACGATAACGAATTGCCCTGCTGGCGTCACGCTCGAGCAATCCCGCCTCGATTCCAGCGTTAGCGAGCTGTTCCTGTCGATGTTTCCTAACAGCAGCGTGCTCTGGTGGTTCCTTTGTATCGCTGGTTTGTAAAGTCATATGCCCGATGCTCCATGCGTCGAGCGCGGAGTTGAGCGTCGTTTCAAGGTTGGCATCCGGCGCGTGCTGAGTTGTTAGAAATGCTTCCATCAGCTCCCTCGATTGTTGCGTGCCACTGAGCGCGGCGAAGTCCCGCCGCGCTTGCGCATACGTTGCGCCGTTGGCCGCAATCTCGCCATCGTACTCGACTCGTAAAAACAAATCCTCCTCGGGTCGTTCTCCGACTTCGGCGAAGAGCATCCGCGCCAGATACGGCGGTCCATAAACTTGCTCAAACGCGCTCTTCATTACCGGACTGAGCGAGTAATGTACGAGCCGCCGCAATGAAACATCTGTAGCAGACCGGGTGAAGCCTTCCGTGCTGGCCAATTCGATGGCCGCCATTCGCAATCGCTCGATGTCTCCGGGATGACCAATCGCCCCCATTGCAATCCGGTCGTAGATCTCAAAAAGCTTCTGACGCGTCTGACCGACAGTGAGAAACAAAATGCCGTCGCGATAACCGAGCGCCGCGATCGGTCTCCCCGGTGCCAGTTGCGTCTCGATGTACTCGCGGCGGTTGGCAATTGCTTCAACCCAACGATACGGTTCTTCAATCATGCGACCGTTTCCTTAAACACCGCAGCAATTTTGCTCTCCGGCAAAGTGGTGATGCCTTCGCGCGATACAATCTTGATAAGCGGATAAATCTTCCCACTGCGATCTACACCGCCCGTCGATGTGTCGGATTCCGCAGCGGTATCCAATGCACGCAACGCAATCGATACCGCTTCGTCTTCGCTTAATTCCCGCAGTGACTTCGCGCCCCAATTGTTTTCGTAATAAAGAATGCCGCGCACGGCGGGAGATCCCGACCCGGTTGCCGCATAGTCCGTCACTTCAAATTGTGCCCCCATCGCATCGTAAAAATAAAGACGCGCCTCCGGCTTCGGATGAGAATCGTAGGTCGCGAAGATCGGCACCACGACTCCCACGCCCTGCATGACAAACCCGAAATTATCGCGCAACAATTTGGATAGAGCGCGCACTTTACCATCCACACTCATTTCCTGCAGTTGCGTTCGCCGAAAGTATTGGAATGAGTGTTCGAGCACGCGCGCCATTTCCCACGCCGTCGCTGGCACGCCGGCAATCGCCATGATCGAGTGGCGATCGATTTCTAGAACTTTGTCTGCGCGATCGTACACAACCGTGTTGCCAGCAGTCGCGCGACGATCGCCGGCCACCAACACGCCGCCTGAAAATTTGAAAGCGAGAATTGTGGTTGCCTCAGTTGGTTGCCACATCTTGTGAGAGGTCTCCGCCTGTGGTACCGCCGCAGCCACTGGAGCAAGCAGGCCTTTGCGACGCAACAGCTCAGGGAAATCGTCGGCTGCGCCAGAAAAATTCTGGTCAAACGCCACCGGGGAGCGCTCCATTATTCACCCGTGCGCTGGCGATAGCGCTTGGATTGATTGGGATCCACCTTGCGCATTTTTTTTAAAAGATCCTTCGTGTCCGGCCGCGAAATGTCCGGTGAACGTGGACCTCCACCATCGCCTTGTTTTGGACCCCAGGGAGCCGGTTCCTCCGGCTTTTGAATGCGCTCAGGCATAAAAAAATCTAAGAGCAAATATTGGAAAGGCAAGCTGCCGCGTCGGAGCGAAGCGAAAGATTCGGATTTCGATTTTTGATGACGCTTGCCAGACAAATCTGCTGATGGCAAAGTTTTGCCCCGATGAAGCTCGCAGTGATTTTTTGTGCGACGTTCCTTTTCGGCTTGCTTTGCGCTGCTTCGGCTCAAACGCCCGCGCCGAAGTCTCGGAAATCAGATGATGCGACTCAACTTGAAGCGCTGGCAAAAAAGATAGACGAACAGAACGCGAAGATTGACGCCCTTTCTCAGGAGATCCTCAAGCTGGAACAGCAAATCGCACACATTCGCCCTGGCGTAATGATTGGAGAAAGTACGCCCTCGGCAACCAGCCCCGCGGCTGCAGGCGGGTCTCCGCCACATCCGGCTGGCGCAAATACGCACATCGTCGCGCGCGGTGAGACGCTCACATCTATCGCCAAAATGTACAAGGTTGGTGTAGAAGAACTGCAAAACGCTAATCATATCGAAGATGGCCGTAAGCTGCAGGCCGGACAGACCATCATTATCCCAGGTGCGTCGCCGGCGGCTTCCGGTTCGCCATCGCCAACAGAGTAGGCTCGTGAATCAAAGTTGGTTTCTGCGCAAGCACGAAGATGGAAGCACTTTTGGTCCGGTGCGTTTTGATCAAATCGCGCGCTGGGCAGCTGCGGCGCAAATCGCACCACATGATACGCTTTCTAACGACCGGCAGACCTGGGTGAAAGCGCCAATGCTGGCTCAGCTCAGTATGGACTGGTTAGTCGAGCTCACGAGCGAGCATTATTACGGCCCGACAACGCTGGGCGCCCTCCAGGAATTTATTCGGCTTGGCGAAATCGATGGCCAAACTCTCGTCATCAACGCTCGCAACGGCGCTCGTTGCAAAATTCAGGAGATGCCCCAGTTGTGGGCAACGGGACGGGCAGACGCCGCGGATGCCCAAACCGAAATTCAACTGGGCGATCCCGTTGGACCAGCGGTGGCGGGAATGTCGATTCGTCTTCGAGAGCAGATTCGCGATCTAGAACAACGCTTGCAGGAAGAGCGTCGCGCTCTGATGGAGGCCGAGCGACGATACGTTGAGCTGAAAGAAAAGTACGACGCAGTCATCCAGCGTGTCGGAAGATGACAAGCTCAGCGAAGGGACTTTCCCGGCCGCTAATGCTGTAGCGTGCGCTGTCCTCAGCGCACTCGATATGGCCGTGCAAACTCCTCGCACGTGATCCGCTGAGGACAGCGGACGCTACAGCCTCTCTATCAGCAGACCGGCAATTGTTCCTCTGTCTCGGGTGTCTGTGAAACGGCAATTTCTGCGGACGGTTCTGTTTCCCGGAGCGGGGAAGTTTCGAGCAAACTTTGCCGGCATAGCCGCGTATATTTTCCACCGAGCGCCAGCAATTTGTCGTGTGTGCCCCGCTCGATGATCCGGCCATGATCGAGGACCAGAATTTGGTCTGCATGCACAATCGTGGAAAGCCGATGGGCGATGACAATCGATGTGCGGTTCGCCATCAGACGCTCCAGCGCTTCCTGGATCAAACGCTCGGTCGCGGTGTCCACACTGGCGGTTGCTTCATCGAGAATCAAAATCGGCGGATCTTTCAACAGCGCGCGGGCAATAGAGAGTCGTTGCTTCTCGCCTACGCTCAATTTCACTCCGCGCTCGCCCACGACGCTTTCCAAGCCGTCCGGTAAACGTTGGATGAATTGCTGCGCGTTCGCCGCAGCCACCGCGCGCCATAACTCCGCATCAGTCGCTTGCGGTTTTCCCATGAGCAGGTTTTCGCGAATCGATCCGTTAAACAAAAAACTTTCCTGGGTCACCACCCCGATCGCCTCGCGCAACGCACGCACGCCATATTCGCGAGTCGGTTTCCCGTCGATGTAAATTTGCCCACTGGTGAATTCATAGAAACGCACGAGCAGATTCACCAGTGTCGACTTACCGGCTCCGGTTGCGCCCACCAACGCGATGGTCGCACCTGGCGGTGCATGGAAGGAAACATTCCTTAGAGCGGGCAATCCCTCCACGTAGCTGAAGCTCACGTTTTCGTAGCGAATGTCGCCGACGATCCGCTCGCGCTCGCGTTGCGAGCGCATCTCGCCTCTCCGTTTCAAAGGGAGAGGGTAGGGTGAGGGTTGTTGTGCGTCGCGCAAATCGGCGCCGTCGCGTGAGAATCCCCTCACCTCAATCCTCTCCTCTTCGCGACGGGGAGAGGCGGACGCAATTCTGAGCGATTCCCGCTGGTCGACCCAAAATCCCGGCTCCGCCCGTTCGTCGAGAATCTCAAATACGCGCTCGCCCGCCGCGCGTCCGGCTTGCACAAGTTGATTGAGCTGATGCAATCGGCTCAGGGGATCGTAGAGAAACGCAGTCAGCATTAAAAACGCGACCAAGTCGCCGATCTGCATCGAACCGGTAAGCACCGCGTGACTGCCAAACCCGAGCACAAGCAGCGCGCCAATTGCTTCAAACATCGACATCGACGGGCTGTAAATCGCCCAAACGCGCATCACGACGAGTGTGGCTCGTCGCAATTGGTCGCTAACCCGGTTAAACCGAGCGTGCTCTTCGTCTTCGCGCACGAAACTTTTGATTTGCCGCACGCCGGCCAGATTGTCGTGTAATAGCGCATTCATGTCTGACGAGGCCCGGCGTTGCAAACGATATCGCCGATGCGCGGTCAACGTGTAGGTGAGCGCGCCCGCGATAAGTAGCGGGAACGGCACGAGCGCGAGCAACGCCAGCTTCGCATTCAGATAAAACATCATGCCCACGACAATGAGCACCTGCAGAATGGCGACCACGCCCTGCTCGATTCCGTCGATCAATACTCGCTCGACCGAGTTGACGTCCTCGATCACGCGGGTCATCAGATCGCCGGTGGCACGGTTATCGAACCACCGCAAAGGCAACAGTTGAATGTGCGAATAGAAATCGCTGCGCAAATCGAAAATCACTTTTTGCTCAAACGTGTTGTTCAACACGATGCGCAGAGCGTTGAACCCGTGCTGAAAAAGAAATGCGATCGCCGCAAGCGCGAGTAGCGGCAGCAATTTGTCAGGCCGGTTCGCGCGCACAACGTCGTTGATGATCCATTTCGTTGCCGCAGGGAAAACAATCACCATCAGCGTGCTCAGGATCGCGCAGGTCAACGTCCCCGCCGCCATCCACGGATATCGCTTCAAATAAGCAAAAACGCGCCAGACCGTTTTCATCGCGCATTCAACCTCATCGCGCGCGTCACTACGTCAAGGTAGGAACGCCGCGGGGTCGCGCGGACACATCGGATCCGCTTCCAACTTCCCTATGCTCGATGAGTGCTGGCTGCCCCTTAACTTTAGGCTTGCCAATTAAGGCGCGCGGAGTCAAACCAGCAGGTGCTATGAAAACCCCATCTGGAACATTTGCACTAAAACTCGTAATTCTGGCAGCAAGCGTCACCGCTTCGATTGTCCTAATTTCTGCGTGTTGGAAGGCTTCCTTCCTAACCGGCGGAGATCCGATTCTTATCATCTTCGACGCAGATGGCGTGAAAACCAGAGCCCCTTCAGCGGATGTTGAAAAAGCATTCGATGACCTAATCAAAAAGCACGGGGAGGGGGTGTGTAACGTAGATTATTACAAGGACAACAAGAAGCTTTGGCACAAAGGCAACCGCGGGCTGACCACGAGGCATGCAATTCGCTCCACGGCTGCTGGCAATCCGGCACCCGCAGATCCAAGCAATCTTGTGATGAAGGTAGCTTTTGCCGATCTTGATGAGGAACAAGAGTTCCTCTCTACAATAAATCCGACCCCGACTCCGACCCCGGCCCAAACCCCGCAGTAAGCGTTTGTCTTTCGCACGGCCGGGTGTGAACCGCTGATCAGATGGTGGAAGTGGATGACCTTAGGCAAGAAGCGCGTTTACTTGGCAGGCCTTGCCCTGCAATTGTTTCTCATAATCACCGTTTCGTCGCGTGACACGTTCTGGCTCATGTCAAAGAGCAGGACCATTTTCCCGGACTCGTGCAAAAAATTTTCGCAACAAGCCGAGCAAATCGCCTCGATGGCGTTAGGGCAACGCCTGCCGCGTTCGAACCCAGTCCGCCAAATTTTGACTGGGTATCTGGATCTTTCTGGAATCGAGGTCGGATACGGTTTCTTCGCGCCGAATGTTGCAAATAGTTACAAACTGGTATTCGAACTTCGGTTTCCAGACGGGCGCATTGAATACGAACTGCCGCGCGTGTCCAATGCAGCATCCGTCCTGCGTGTTGCTGGTTTGTTGGATACGATTGGGCGCACTCGTTCCGAGGCGCTCCGTCAAACGATGGTCAAGATGCTGGCTGAGTCGATGTGGAGGGAGCACGCGGACGCGACAATGATTCGCGCGATCTTCGGATCGGTAGTTTTACCGAGCGCGACAGAATTCGAGCATGGAAAAAGGGAATCATACGAGTTCCTATATGCCTACGACTTCAGCGTTACCGACGGAGCGACTGAGCAAAGGCCGCCATGAAGAGATTGTCGGCATGGCGGGAACGACTAGTCGATTTCTGTTTTCCTGCTGAGTCTGATACGTGGCTTGCAGTCTTAAGAATCGGCCTTGGTCTTGAGGTCATCGTTTATGCGCTGTCACTGCGGGACGATTGGAATTATCTCCTTGCAGGAACAGGCCATGGGTTGATTAGCCGAAATCTCGGAGAAGCAATTCTCTCCCTGGAAAGCCATTTCGTCCCGAGACTGGGATGGGTCGTCGTTCTCGGGGCGCACGTGGGCCTGCGTGAAGAGATAGTACTCTCCATTGTGTGGATTTGTTTGCTTGTCGCGGGCTGCAGTCTTCTTATCGGACTTGCCTCTCGATTCTCGGCGATTCTGGCTTGGTTTCTTCACCTGTGCGCGGCCAAGAGCGGAGGGTTCGTCTCATATGGCGTGGATAACTTTATGACCATCGGCCTCTTCTACCTGATGTTATCGCCGCTCCCGGATCGATATTCTTTCGACTGGCAACTGCGAGAACTGCGACCGAAAGATCCGCAGTTTCTCGGATTCTGGCGGCGGGTGCTTCAACTTCATTTGTGTGCCATCTACTTCTTCAGTGGCCTCGCGAAGTATCTCGGCAGCGGATGGTGGGATGGTTCCAACGTATGGCGCGCTCTCATCCGTCCGCCTTTCAACATCATTAATCCTGAGATCCTCGTAAGATGGAGATACCTGTTCCCAGTCGTGGGAATCTTTATTAGTCTGTTGGAGATCGGTTATCCATTTCTTATTTGGAACCGCAAGACGCGAAAGATTTGGTTGATCAGTATTTGTGCAATGCACGCCGGGATCGGTCTTGCGATGGGAATGTATCTCTTCGCGTTCATCATGATCGTCCTCAACGTGGCGGCATTCGGACCTGGTCTTATCCGCATAGAACATGCGCGAATCAGCCTCCGACCCCATGAAGTTATCTCATAAATCAGAGCGCTGGACGCCACCTCGGCAATAGCCCAGCGTTTTTGACGCTGGGTTACTATGCTCCGGAATTATCTTAACCTTTTTTCGAGAACTTCGCCCTGCCGTTTCCGAAGAAGGAGGTAGGGAAAAAGGGTGAACGCGCAAGACCCGCCCGCGGAACCGACGCCCGATCTCCAGCTCGAGATTGCACGTCTGCCGTTAATCGACGTGGTGGGTTGTTCGAAATTGCTCATCAACGAGGAGATTGAATTGCTGCAAGAGTTAAATCATATCGTGCACTCTTTTCGGGCGGCGGAAGCAATAGACGACGCGTAAAGGCAGTTGGGCAATGCAATCGCGACGTTTCTCTGGACTGCCGCTCATCGGCATCTTGGCCGTCATCTATTTCATCGCCGGCAAACTCGGTTTGATGCTGGCGTCGTTGCACGCGAGTGCATCGCCGGTATGGCCGCCGGCGGGAATCGCACTTGCCGCACTACTCTTGCTCGGCTATCGCGCGTGGCCGGCCATCTTTGTCGGTGCATTTCTGGTGAACATTACCACTGCGGGAAATGTCGCTACGTCATTTGCCATCGCCATCGGCAACACGCTTGAGGCGCTCGTGGGTGCCTGGCTGGTGAATCGATTCGCCGGCGGCACAAATGTCTTTGATCGTCCACAAGGCGTTTTCAAATTTGCGGTTGCAGCAGCGATTGGCACCAGCATCAGCCCTGCTTTCGGCGTGACGAGTCTTGGAATCGCCGGCTTTGCCGATTGGGCAAACTACGGCGCGATTTGGCTGACATGGTGGCTCGGCGATGTAACGGGTAATCTTGTTTTCACTCCGCTGGTTCTGCTCTGGAGTGTTGCCTCAAAACGACGTTGGAATAAAAAGCAAGCCGCCGAAGTCGGCGCGCTCCTCCTGTTGCTGGTGCTGTTGAGCGGGGTGGTCTTTGGCGGATGGCCTGCCGTTTCCGCGCGAAATTATCCAATCGCTTTAATTTTCGGGCTGGTTGTGATTTGGACTGCCTTCCGCTTGACGCAACGCGAAACCGCCACGGGAATTTTCATCCTATCCGCAATCGCGGTGTGGGGCACGCTGCATGGCTTCGGCCCATTCGTCAGGGAAACGGAAAATCAGTCGCTTCTCGCTCTGCAATGGTGGACAGCCGTGCTGTCAATTACGGCGATGGCGCTTTCCGCCGGTATGGCCGAACGCCGGCGCGTTGAGGAAGAGCTTCAGCAACAAAAGGTAGTTGTGGAGACTGCCAACGGGACCAAAGACCATTTCCTGGCCATGCCTTCGCATGAACTTCGTACGCCACTCACTCCGGTCATTTCCGCCTCGGAATCGGTCGAGACAGAGCCGGCGCAAACTGAGGAAGACAGGTCCGCGGAGCCGACGCCCGATCTCCAGCTGGAGATTGCACATCTGCTGTTAATCGACGTGGTCGGTTATTCAAAGTTGCTGGTCAACGAGCAGATTAAGTTGCTGCGGGAATTGAACCAAATTGTGCGAAATGCCGAACGT
>JBKOYG010000069.1:0-2250 GCA_046725285.1 Verrucomicrobiota bacterium | reverse complement strand
CCCCGGCGGCCAAGGTCCCTGCTGGTACTTGCTTTAGTAGTCGCTGCCCTCGCTCTGGTGATTAGTGCTTTGACCTTTTTCCAGCGAGTATCACTGAGGATGACCCCATCGACTCCTCCCGAGGAGACAACCAGCAAGGGCGCTGTTTTGATTCCCGAGAAGAGCATCGCCATTCTTCCCTTCGAGAATTTGAGCGGCGAGAAAGCCAATGCCTACTTCGCCGACGGCATCGAAAACGAGATTCTGATGCGCTTATCCAAGATTGCCGATTTGAAGGTCATCTCGCGCACATCGACACAACATTACAAAAACGCGCCGGAAAACCTGCCTGAGATCGCAAAACAACTGGGAGTAGCCCACATCCTTGAAGGAAGGATCCAGAAGAGCGGCGACGCCGTACGCGTGAACGTGCAGCTAATCAGGGCGGCCAATGATTCCCAGCTTTGGGCGGAGACATTTGATCGCAAACTGACTGACATCTTTTCGGTCGAGAGTGAAGTGGCTAAAACCATCGCAGACCAGTTGCAAGCGCGTATCAGCGGTCGGGAAGAGCAAGTCATCGCCGCCAGACCGACGGAGAATCTTGAGGCCTACGATGCCTACCTGCGTGGTCTGGCTTATGCATTGAAAACCGAAAACACAGCCGCCAACGCCCTTGGCGCACAGAAATATCTCAGAGAAGCGGTGCGCCTGGACTCGAAGTTCGCGCTTAGTTGGGCGCTGCTCTCATATATTGATGCACGCGGCTACCTGACAGAAAGTCTTCAACCAACGGTCGCCCTGGGTGAAGAGGCGCGGCAGGCAGCCGAAACCGCGCTCACTCTTCAGCCCAATCTCGGCGAGGCCATCTTGGCCAAAGGCCATTACCATTACGCTTGTCTGAAGGATTACGACACCGCCGTGCGTTACTTTGAGCAAGCACGTCAGTTCCTGCCCAATAGCAGCCGGATTCCGCAATTGCTAGCCTACGTCGCGCGGAGGCAAGGTCAATGGGACAGGAGCGAATCGTATTTCAATGAAGCCGAGCGGCTCGACCCGCGCAACGTTTCCCTGCTGACCCAGCACGCGATTTCATATATCTCTCTTCGTCGTTTCCCCGAAGCGCTGCGAAAGCTGGATCAGGTTCTTAAAATCACACCGGATGACGTGGATACGCTCGCAACGAAGGCGGCTATCGCACAAGCTAGTGGCGACCTGCCGGGGGCTTCGGCACTCCTCGCTCCGCTCCGCCCAGCCGCCGCCGACACCCAGGCCTTGGAGGCGCAAGTTTACCAAGGCATTCTGGAGCGTCGCCCCGCACAGATGATCGCTCGACTAAAGGAGATATTGGCCAAGCCTAATCCAGCGTTGGGTTACATCAATGGCCGACTGCGCTTTTGGTTAGGCTGGGCGCAAGAAGTTGCCGGCGACCATGCCGCCGCCCAGGGAAGTTGGCGACAAGCACGCCGCGAACTTGAATCTTTTCTCAAAGAACAGCCGGAAAATTATAGCCTCATCGGAATTCTCGCGCTAACCAATGCAGGCCTCGGTGATAAGGCTGCCGCGTTGGCTCTGTCAGAACGTGCCATGGCCACGCTCCGGATTGAGATAGACGCGTTAGTCGGTGCCGTTCCGATCCAAATCCTTGCTCGAGTAGCGGCGCAAACGGGCGAACCCGACCGTGCCATCGCCGCTTTACAGAAACTGCTCTCGATACCGTGCGCGGGCCCACTGCCTGAAAACGTACCGCTCACTCCTGCGCTGCTTCGGCTGGATCCGATGTTCGACCCGCTACGCGGCGATCCGCGATTTCAAGAACTTTGCAAGGATAAGCAATCGTGAAGACACGAATTAAACGAATCGCCACGGTGGCGTTGCTTGCGTTCTGGAGAACCGGCCCTGGTCTGCTCGACGATGAGGATAAGTTCCCGCAGCGCTCAACGAAACGAGTGTTGCGCTGATTGGCCGGAGAGAGTCGGCCCGCGGCGCTAGGAAAACCCCTCATCAATCGCCGAAATCTCAACGCTTAGCGCGAGTTCTCTTAGCTTAGTATGAGGCATGAGCCTTGTTTGCTGCCGATACTTGGAACAGTATTGTTAGGCTTTACAAAGGGTGAACGCGCACGACACATCCGCGGAGCCGACGCCCGATCTCCAGCTGGAGATTGCACATCTGCTGTTAATCGACGTGGTCGGTTATTCAAAGTTGCTGGTCAACGAGCAGATTAAGTTGCTGCGGGAATTGAACCAAATTGTGCGAAATGCCGAACGT
>JBKOYG010000101.1:0-3043 GCA_046725285.1 Verrucomicrobiota bacterium | reverse complement strand
CTGATGCAATACTTTTCAACATCACCTACTCGTATGCCTGGCGTATCAACGGCTCCTACGGCACAGGCGGACTCGGCGACCTAACCATCAATCCGATCGACCAGTATCAACTATTTCAAGCGAATCTAAATTTTAAATTCTGAGTCAGACCAGCTATTAGTGTCTCGTTTGGTTATGGAAAAATCTCTGCGTATCTCCAGTATGTACAAGCGCTACGCGCTCGTGTCTCGCCATGAATTACATTGCATAATTGAGCGTCTCGGTCAGGACGCGGACTGTTTTGCCAGTTTGTGAGCGCGCTCTGGCTATCGAAACCAAGTATGAAAATAAAAATAACAGCAATTATTGGAATGCTCCTGCTTTGTGCATCGTTTTTGGCTGCGCAAGAGAAGGCCACGATTCGATTCGGGCATTTTCCAAACATCACTCATGCACAGGGTGTAATCGCACACGCGCTCTCGCGGCAAGGCAAAGGGTGGTTTGAGAAACGTCTGGGGCCGAATGTCGAAATCCAATGGTTCACTTACAATGCGGGGCCATCGGCCATGGAGGCGATTTTTGCAAAATCGCTTGATGTCACCTACGTGGGCCCGAACCCTGCGCTCAACGCGTACTTCAAATCGAACGGCGAAGAAATTCGTGTTATATCCGGCGCGGCGAACGCGGGCGCTGCCTTGGTAGTAAAAGCTGATTCCCCTATCAAAGCGCCGACGGATTTTCGCGGAAAAAAAATTGCTACGCCGCAGCTCGGCAATACGCAGGACATTTCCTGCCGGGCATGGTTAAAAGCACAAGGCTTCAACGTCACGCAAACCGGCGGCGATGTGACCGTGATCCCAACGGCGAACCCAGATCAACTCGGACTCTTTCAAAGCGGCGGAGTTGATGCTGTTTGGACAGTCGAACCATGGGTAACTCGTCTCGAGCGCGATGCGAAGGCTCGCGTTTTTCTCGAAGATAAGGACACCATCACCACATGGCTTGTTTCCAGTGTGAAGTTCCTGCGTGACCGGCGCGATTTGGCGAAGAAAATCGCAGACGCAAACGTGGAATTAACAAAATGGATTCAGCAGAACGAAGCGGAAGCACAGAAATTGTTGATTGACGAATTGAAAGCGGAAACGCGGGCCGACTTTCAACCGGACGCAGTCGCGCAGGCTTGGAGACGGATTCAATTTACAAGCGATGTATCGCGCGATCTGATTGCCAAATCGGTGCAGGACGGAAAAGACGCGGGTTTCTTGAAAGGCTCGACAGACACGTCGAAGCTCATCGAAACTCCGTAATGCACCTAGCTGGCCGCCATCATTCCTCAGCTACTGAGGAACTCCAAGTCATCGCGCCCTCGAAGCTCGCGATTGAGAACGTGTCGAAGAGCTTTAGAGGTGCCTCTGGGCCGGTGCTCGCGCTCGACCGTGTGAGCCTCAACGTTGCCGAAGCTGAATTCGTTTGTCTGGTCGGGGCGAGCGGCTGCGGCAAAACGACGTTGCTGAATATTATTGCCGGCTTGGAAAAACCGGACAGCGGCACAGTCCTCGCCGATGGCAAACCGGTCACCGCACCTGGTCGCGAACGGCTCGTCATGTTCCAAGAACCTGCCCTTTTTCCCTGGCTCAATGTCTTAGGTAATGTCCTCTTTGGGCTCAAGCTCAAGCCGAATCTCACAAGGAAAGATCGGCGTGATGTCGCCAGCTACTATCTGGAACTGGTCGGTCTCAGTCGGTTCGAGTGCGCAAACATCCACGAACTTTCCGGCGGAATGAAGCAGCGCGTCTCGCTCGCTCGCGCGCTGGCGCCGAATCCCCGAGTGCTACTCATGGACGAGCCGTTCGCTGCTCTCGATGCGCTCACACGCGAGCAACTTTATGGTGACATTCAGCGAATCTGGAAGGCACGTCGCAAAACTATCGTTTTTGTTACTCACAATGTTCGCGAAGCGGCATGCCTCGGCGATCGTGTTCTACTTTTTGCGCCGCACCCCGGTCGCATTCACGAAGAATTTGCCGTGAATCTGCCGCGACCGCGCGACATCAACAGTGTCGATCTCGCGGCGTACGCCACACAAATTACGAAAGCCCTGAAAAGTCTGGGTCAAACCGAGACTACAGTCACGGGATGAAACGATTTCTGTTGGCGGCTGCATTTTTCGCTGTTCTCCTATTGCTTTGGGAAGCAGCCTATCGGGCAAGAATCTGGTCGCCTGTCCTGCTGCCATCCCCGAGGCAGGTCGTAAGGTATTTAGAGGGCGCTGCTACCGACGGAACCCTCGCGAAAGCTACCGTGATAACAATGCGGCGCTTGCTCATAGGTTACTTCATTGGACTTGTCGCGGGACTCCCCCTCGGGCTTTTGACTGCGCGCTGGAAACTGTTTCGCGACACGATTGGGACAATGGCACTTGGCCTGCAAACGTTGCCCAGTGTCTGCTGGGTACCGCTCGCGCTGTTGTGGTTCGGCCAAACAGAGGCGGCGATGCTCTTCGTCGTGGTGATGGGCACGCTGTGGTCGGTGATCATCGCCACCGAGACCGGCGTACGCAATGTTCCGCCGATTTATGTCCGCGCGGCATTGACCATGGGTTCCAAGCGATTGCACATCTGGTTCAAAGTGATCTTGCCTGCGGCGCTTCCCTTTATCGTCAGCGGAATGAAGCAAGGCTGGGCGTTTGCCTGGCGCTCCCTGATGGCTGCTGAGATTTTCGTGACAATCCTGACCGGTTTTGGGCTTGGCCAGCTTCTTCATTATGGCCGCGAACTAAGTGCCATGGAGCAGGTGATTGGGATCATGATTGTCATCGTCGTGATCGGTTTGCTAGCCGACAAAATTTTCTTTTCACCGATCGAAAAATTTCTTCATCGCCGTTGGGGCACAAGCCAGGCATGAGATTCGGACAAAAGAGAGCGCCTACCTCGGCGCAACGTGAGGTGCGCATCACCAATAAACTCGGATTGCACGCGCGGCCAGCTGCGCAATTCGTCAAATGCGTACGGAGTTTTCGATCGGAAATTTGGCTGGTAAAAGAGGGCAAACGATTTTCCGCTTC
>JBKOYG010000046.1:0-54176 GCA_046725285.1 Verrucomicrobiota bacterium | reverse complement strand
ATCCGCCCCGTCCGTTCCTTGCGCCATATGACGACTCAACTTTTGCAAGAAGCAGCACAGGTGATCCCGAATCAGCAACTTCTGATCAACGTTGTTTCCAAACGCGTTCGCCAACTTGGCTTAGGACATCGACCCATGGTGGAGACAACGCCGCGGATGTCGCTCACCGATATTGCACTCAAGGAAATAATCGCAGGCAAGTTGACCTACGAGGAGCTCCACGAATCGTCCGACGGCGCGTAGCCTGACGTTTTCAAATACCGCAGGCGACACTGTTTGTTTTTTCACTGACGCTTATCTCGCAGACGACGCTGTAGCATGCGCTGTCCTCAGCGCACTTGGTGCGAGTCAAGGTGATTGCGGACTAGATTGTCCGCTGAGGACAGCGGACGCTACAGCATGAACGGCAACAGAGTTAACGAGAGGGAGGCCTGTTGGTATCATGGCAGCTGAGTCGATCAGCAATCGCAAAGCCCTTCGCGATTATCATATTCTCGAGCGTTACGAAGCAGGCATTGAGCTAAAAGGCAGCGAGGTAAAGTCGATTCGGGCTGGCAAGGCAAATATTAGCGATGCTTTCGCGCGAATCGAGAACGGCGAAGCCTTCCTTTACAATGCCGATATTCAACCCTACGAACGTGCCAGTCACGAAGTTCCGGACGCAAAACGCATCCGCAAGTTATTGTTGCATCGGCAGGAGATCGACAAGCTCTATGGCGAGACGCAGGTCAAAGGCCGCGCGCTGGTTGTTCTCAAGCTGTATTGGAAAAATGGAAAACTAAAGGTTGAGCTGGGTGTAGGGCAAGGTAAGGAAGGACGTGATAAGAGGGCGGATCTAAAAAAACGCGCCATTGATCGGGAGACGGCGCGCGAAGTTGCGCGTTTTAATCGTAAACACGGGTAACATAGGCATTCGCCTTCCAAGGAGCGGCGGCTCCTAGTCCCTCGAAATTGGGCGGATTGGAAACCGCGCATCCCTGGTGTTGGCTTGCTGCAAAGCGTACAGTGCCGCACTCTAAACTGTCGAAATGAATATTCGCGTTTTGGTTCCTGCAGGCGCGCTGTTACTCGGCGCTTGGATAACCGCTCGCGTCATTCGCACCGCGCGTTATACGTTGCGCGACAAGGTGGCTGTCATCACCGGGGGGTCGCGCGGACTTGGGCTCGTTCTTGCGCGACGTATTTGCGCCCAAGGCGGGAGCGTCGCGCTCATTGCGCGCGACCCCGATGAACTGACGCGCGCAAAGGCCGATCTGGCTCCGCGCGGCGGCGCAGTTCTGACCATTGAATCTGATTTGCTCGACGCCGCACAAATTGGAGCCGCTGTTCGTCAAATCATCGATCGATTTGGCAAGATCGACATTTTGATCAACAACGCCGGCACTATCGAAGTCGGTCCTCTTGAACACATGACGCGGGAGGATTTCGAACGCGCCATGCAGCTGCATTTTTGGGCGCCCTTTGAATTGATTTCGCGAATCGTCCCTGAAATGCGCATCTGGGGTGGAGGACGCATCATTAATATTTCTTCGATTGGCGGCAAGGTCGCCGTGCCGCATCTTGCGCCATACAGTGTCAGCAAGTTTGCGCTGACTGGCTTCTCGGATGCAATTCGCGCCGAGCTTGCGCGTGACAACATCCATGTGACAACGGTCGCGCCGGGAATGATGCGCACCGGCTCGCATGTGAATGCAAGATTTAAAGGAAAGCACGACATCGAGTTTGCGTGGTTCGCTGCTTCAGCTGGAGCGCCAGTGATTTCAATAAACGCCGATCGCGCTGCGAGAAAAATTCTGGCTGCCTGCCGTCGCGGTCAGCCATCGCTCACACTCACGTTCGCAGCGCGCGGGGCCATCCTTGGAAACGCGCTCTTTCCAAATCTTACCGGCTATATGATGAAGTTTGTGAATCGGCTTCTTCCTGGAACTGCAAGTGACGAAGGCAATCAGTCACGGGACGGTTCGCAACTCCACCGGTTAACACCGAAATGGCTCACGCATTTCGCTGACGCAGCGACAGCGCGGAATAACGAAAACAAAAGATAATCGTTGTCGGCGAGATCGCTTATCTGATTCAATTGAGAATTGGACGTTGGGCGGCTGTCGCGCCGTCGTCTGTGGCGGCGAATTGAGCCCTTGCTCGCGACGTGCCAGCGTCGGACGTTTGGTTTTTAATGGCCAAGCGTCTCTTTGTCGCGATCGATCTGCCCGAGTTAACGCGCCAATTGCTTGCAGCGCTTGATCCGCACGTTCACGGCGCGCGCTGGATCGAGCCCGCGCAGATGCATCTGACGCTTGGTTTCTTCGGCGATGTGCCGGATGAAACCGATCTCGCGCTGCGAGAAAAACTCAGCGCGATCGAGTTTAGCGCATTTTTTTTACCGATTGTTGGCGTGGGAACGTTTTCGGCCAAAGGCGCGCCGAAAATCATCTGGATCGGCGTCGGCAAGGCGCATCCACATCTATTTCAAATTCACAAGCGTGTGCAAGAGGCCGCTCTCGCTGCTGGCCTCGAGCCGGAGCTTCGTCCCTGGCATCCACACATTACGATTGCGCGTTGCAAGGATGTTTCTGCGCAATCGCTCCGGAAGCTCTTGCAAGCGCATTCCGAGTTCGATGCGGGAATGATCCGGGTCGAGGATTTCCATCTTTATTCGAGCAAGCTCACATCTGCGGGCGCAATTCATACGCGTGAACTAACAGTGCATTGCCGCGAATAATTCTGTAGCCGCTTCGCTCCGCGAAGCGCTCGGCCGAGCTGTTTAATACGCGCGTCTGCATCGCCCAGAGGGCGACGGCTGCAGTCACAATCCTTTGCTCGAGAGCGGCGCAGCCACGTGCTCTAATGATCGTCGTTCCGCTGGAACGCCAATCCATGCTTCGATCATTGCACCGAAAATCATCAACCCCGCTGCCAAGAGATATCCGACGAACAATGCGGTGATCGATCCGGTGCCGATAATCCATCCGAAGAGCAGCGGCGCGCCGACTCCGCCCGCCAGCGTTCCGATCGCATAGAAAATTGCTATCGCGAGTGCGCGGATTTCTAACGGAAAAATTTCGCTCACGGTCAAGTACGCCGAGCTCGCTGCCGCCGACGCAATAAAGAAGATTATTGTCCAGGCAAGAGTCTGCGTTTGCGCCGTGAGAACACCCGCGTGGAACAGCCAGCCGGTCACGGCGAGCAAAATGCCGGCAAGCCCATATGTAATAGTGATCATTTGTTTGCGCCCGATGGTGTCAAAGAGATGTCCGAGCAACAACGGACCGAGCACATTTCCCAATGCAAACGGCAACAAATAGCTGCCTACATCTTTCTCGGGTACGCTGTAAAGCCGCATCAGAACCAGCGCGTATGTGAAAAAGATCGCGTTGTAGAAAAAAGCCTGAGTCAGCATCAGGACAAAGCCGAGAAATGAACGCCGGCGATGTTCGTGTACGATCGCGTCCCAAATTTCGTGCCACGGCGTATGCGTGCGTGTTCGGATCCTCGTGGTGAACAAATCACTGTAGCGGCGGTCTGCGACCGCCGAATTTCTTGTGACCCCAATCTTTCGTTCCACCTCCCCGACGATGCGCTCTGCCTCGTGGTTGCGACCGTGGATCATTAACCAACGCGGACTCTCCGGAATCCAACGCCGAAAGAAAATCACAATAAGACCGAGCGTCGCGCCGATTCCAAAAGCGCAACGCCATCCCAGCCAAATTGGTATCCGGCGCGGATTAAGCAGAACAAGCGTGGCGGCTGCACCAAGTGCAGCGCCGACCCAGTATGAGCCATTGATGATCAAATCAACGCGCCCGCGCACACGCGCCGGAATCAGTTCGTCGATTGCAGAATTGATCGCTGCATATTCGCCACCGATGCCTGCGCCTGTCAGCGCGCGGAAGAGTGCGTAGCTCCAGAAGTTCCAGGAAAACGCCGATAGCGCTGTGCCGATGAGATAAACCGCGACCGTAATGAAGAACAATTTCTTGCGGCCAAAGCGATCGGTGCCGTAACCGAAAAGCAGCGCGCCGAGCACGGCACCCGCGAGGTAGCAGGTCGCGCTTGCACCGATTCGGGCAGGCGTTAACCCGAGCGTTTCGGGGAGCGTCAAAACTCCTCCTAGCGCTCCGGCTAGGGTGACTTCAAGACCATCGAGAATCCAGGTGGCGCCGAGCGAAACGACAATCAGCCAATGCCACGAACTCCATGGCAAGGCATCCAAACGCGCAGGTACGTAGGATTCGATCGTTTCGCCGTTTGCCATCTTGTGAGTCTTTCGCGCAAAGAAGGGTATGGCGCAAAAACCAGATTATGGCCTAACGAATGGTTGTAGCCCTGGTCCTGTGGGCCGTGTTGGTGTGAAAAAACGGCGCCGAGGTCGGCCGGCCACAGGCCGGTGGGTACAATATTTGTGAAATCGCCTAGTCCAGTACTTCCACCGAATCGCCTTTGTGAAGTAGGCCTTCCATCAGGACAGCACCGTAAACGCCCGCCATGCCATCGTGGGCTCGCGCCACTTTTTTCAATATCGCCGGGGTTTGTTCTCCGGTATCCGGATCGAGCGTGATCATCATACAGCGCGCGTCGCGTTCCAGAACCGTCATGACTACCTTCGGTCCGATCCGTACCGATCGGCCGACAAGTTCGTTTTCAGCGAAGCCATTAGAGGCCGTTAAGTCTACGTAGACGTTTGCGCGGAAGCGCCGTTTATCGACCGGTGTCCCCGTCTCTTCGGCAAGCTGTTTCGCTGATTGCAAACTAAAGATCGACACTGGCCGGCAATCGGTCATGGCGCGTTCGGATCGCATCAATGTGAGCTGATGCTTTTGGTCAATGTCCGCTCGAAGCATCTCGATTAAGGCTGGATCATCAATTGCAAGCGTTTGTCCCTCTGGAGTCTCAACATCGACCATTAACTCGGCGAGATCGGCCAGAAGAGGATTCGCGCCTTTACTCTCTGCTTCGATCAAGTTAATGGGGCGCGCTGCTTTATCGGGAAATCGGAAACGCGGACGATATTGCAGAAGCCTGCGCTGTATACGAGCTGTCAAATAGGGAAATCCCTTGTGACTCTCCGAACTCTTGAAGGCAAAGACGCGATCGCCATAGATTCCGGAATAACCTGCAAACGCCTCGTCCAATTCTTCACCGCGCATGCTTTTAACGGGATAACGCCAAAGGCTGTCTACCTTTCCAATGACGCTCATGTTCTTGAATTTCTTGTGCGACTCGATGGCTACTTGTTTTGTTCAGTGCGTTTCATTAACTCGTTAGCTGGCAAAGTAGGATCAAGGACTTTTCGCGCGCTTTCAACACCAGCTACCGGCAGCTTGGCGGAATCGAGCAATCCGATTTGAACCAGCACCGATGCCTGGTCCCAGTAAATATGCTCATGAGCCAGCTTGCCTTCTTTAAATCGAACGATGGCGACTAGCGGAACTTCCACGCGCTTTCCCGTGGGCGGTACGCCCGGCAACATCCAATCCATCGGGATCGTGTGAGTGAATTTAAAAACCATTTCATCCACCAATTGATTCTCTCCAATGGTTCGCGAAACAGGTGTCATTTCGGTGTCCGGCGGCATCTGTGGAATGAACCTTTTGGAGTAGAACTCGCGCAATTCGTCCTTACCCACACCGCCAGTGAGCACTGGAATATGATTTACGTAAGCGTCCTCGACCATCGTCGCAAGAGTGTCTTCGGTGTTGCGTGTCGAGAACTCGTAGCGCACATGGTCTTCCCAAAGCTGGCCCAGGGTTTCTGGGGCAGGAGCTGGGTTTGTGTTTGCGTTTGTTTGTCCTGGTTTTGCCATGATTTCCTCCCTCGATTATACGCGACGACAAGATACGAGCGTCCACAAGAGAAACCAGGACCCGCTCGGATTTTCCTGAGCCAGCCCTCTCGCTGAGCGAAAATGCCTTATTTCTCGTCGAGAAAGGTGACAGCGCCTGTATCAAGGCTGTAATAACCGCCGATTACCTTTATCTCCCCGGAATCCACTTTGGCCTTCAGAATCGGTGTAGATGAACGCAGCGCTTGCACGACGTTTCTAACGTTTGCTTTTATTGTCGCGTCGAGATCTTCCTTCGCTGTGGCTTCGACTGCCGGCTTAATGGCAGTGACTAACGATTGGATGTGCCCAGGTGCTTTGCCTTTGGCAGCAATTGTTTCTCTTGCCGCGTCCACGGCGCCGCAACTCTGGTGGCCAAGTACCAAAATCAGGCGCGTACCCAAATGATCGACCGTGTATTCGATGCTGCCCAATCCTTCATCATTGATCACGTTTCCCGCGACCCGAACGATGAATAAGTCACCAAGCCCCTGATCGAAGACAATTTCGGGCGGTACGCGTGAATCGGAGCAACTGACAATGGCGGCAAACGGATGCTGACTCTTTGCAAGTTCCGTGCGCCGGTCTGTTGTCTGACCGGGATGTTGAAGATTGCCGCTCATATAACGTCCATTACCTTCCTTGAGCTTCGAGATTGCCTCCGCAGGAGCTACCGCCGGCTGTTCCGGATGGTGTGGATCAGCAGCCCGGCCAAGCTGGTTTGCGCCAAGCAAGGCGACGATGATGAAGCATGCGAGTTGTGTCCTTTTCATGCTGGCATTTTATGAAGCGCCTGACTTGTTTGTTCAATTCGAAAGTCCCATCCGCCAGCGGTGACCTTTTGATCAGAAGCGGCTCTAACGAGAATTAGACGGAACTTCGTAATTAAAGGCGAACGTTTTCTCGTGTAATTGGACCCCACTGAAGCTTCGCCATCGGCGCGCCCTCGCCACGGCGAGCAGGCTGTGGTCGCGCCCTACCGTCACACGTCGTAATACATCGCGAACTCGTAAGGATGTGGGCGGAGACGCAGCGCGTCGTATTCTTTTTGTTTCATGTCGATCCAGTTGGCGATGAAGTCTTCGTTGAAGACGTCGCCGCGTAACAGGAAGGAATGATCGGCCTGGAGCGCTTCGATTGCACCGCGAAGTGAGTCGGGAACGCTGGCGACCTGTGCGAGTTCTTCCGGCGGCAGTTCGTAGAGATTTTTATCCAGCGGATCGCCGGGATCCATGCGGTTTTGGATTCCGTCGAGGCCGGCGAGCAGCATTGCGGAGAAAGCAATGTAAGGATTTGCCGCAGCGTCAGGCGTGCGGAATTCGAGCCGCTTTGCCTTGGGACTGGCAGAATAGGTGGGAATACGAATCGCCGCGGAACGATTGCGCGCGGAGTAGGCGAGATTAACCGGTGCTTCGAATCCAGGGACGAGCCGCTTGAAGCTGTTGGTGGTTGGGTTGGTAAAACAGGTGAGCGCAGACGCGTGTTTCAAAATTCCCCCGATAAAGAACAGTGCCATTTCACTCAACCCAGCATAACCGTTCCCGGCGAACAGCGGCTTCCCATCCTTCCACAAGGAGATGTGAGTGTGCATACCGGACCCGTTATCAGCAAAGAGCGGTTTGGGCATGAAGGTGACGGTCTTGTTGTGCTTCCTGGCGACGTTGCGAACGATGTACTTGTAGTATTGCATCGAGTCGCCCATCTGCTTGAGCGGCGCGAAACGGATATCGATCTCAGCCTGCCCAGCGGTGGCTACTTCGTGATGCTGTTTGTCCACGGGTACACCCGCCTTCTCCAGCTCCAACGCCATTTCGTTGCGGATATCTTGCAAAGTGTCCATTGGCGGGACAGGAAAATAACCTTCCTTGGGCCGGATCTTGTAACCCAGATTTGGAAATTCTTCGCGCGGGCTGTTCCAATGTCCTTCGCTGCTATCGACGATGTACGACGACGCGTTCCCGCTATTCGCGAATCGCACATCATCGAAAATGAAAAACTCGGCTTCCGGCCCGAAGAATGCAGTATCGGCGATACCTGTGCCCTTTAAGTACGCTTCGGCCTTTTCGGCCACTCCACGGGGGTCGCGATCGTACGGTTCGCGCGTGATCGGATCGACGATCGTGCAAATCAGGCTCAGAGTCGGCTCGGCGTTGAAGATGTCGATCCATGCCGTCGCAGGATCGGGAATAACGAGCATGTCCGAGGCGTTAATGACTTTCCAACCGCGAATGCTGGAGCCGTCGAATCCGAGCCCCTCTGTGAAAATATCATCACTGTACTCACTGAGGGTTGTGGTGAAATGCTGCCATGTGCCCGGCAGATCGGTGAATTTGAAATCCACGAGTTTCAACCCGTGATCTTTGATCATTTTGTTGACGTCAGATGGAGTTTTGTCTTTGGCCATATTGAGGGGTTGTTAGTTGATAGTTGAGGATTGATGGAAAAGCGAAATGACGAAATCCGAATGATGACTTCCGAAGATATGACTAAATGACGAAGTCCGCGCGTAGCTGGATTTCGTCATTCGAGGTTCGTCATTGTTTCGGACTTCATCATTCGATTTTCGTCATTACATTCAAACAGCTTTCTCGCCGATCTCTTCCGTGCGGATGCGGACGGCGTGCTCTACCGGGAGCACGAACACTTTTCCGTCACCGATCTTGCCCGTCTTGGCCGCGGCCACGACTACGCTCACGGCCTTCTCGACCATGTCGTCGGCCATTACCACTTCCACTTTCACTTTGGGCAGAAAATCGACAGTGTATTCGCTCCCACGATAAATCTCGGTGTGCCCTTTTTGCCGCCCGAACCCTTTGACTTCCGTGACGGTCATCCCTTCGATCCCGAGCTCGGCCAGCGCTTCTTTGACCTCCTCGAGCTTGAACGGTTTAATGATGGCTTCCAGTTTTTTCATGTCAAAGTACACTCAGCATCGCGCGATCTCTTGCAATCGAAAGGTAAACGCAGCACGCGCTCTCTTAGCAACGCCGCGATGCGATTGCAATCAAGAATTTTGCCTGATGAAATGCGATAAGACCAGCTAATTCTCGAGTGCGCTCACCCGGAACGGAGCCGTCTGACCGTGGTATCGCCTCTCTCTTCGTAAGGGAGAGGGGCGGGTGAGGGTTCATTCAGAGCGACTGCGTGTAATGGGCACCAACCCCTCACCTTAGTCGTCTCCCCTGCGCGAGGGGAGAGGCGAGAAGACTGTAGGGCGAAGCACAAATTTTCCCATCTTTCCTCACTTCGTTCGCGATGATATGCCGGGCAAATTTGCCAAAGTTTTTTTTTGACGCTTATAGTGAAAACTGATGGCTCGTGACTCTTTCGTTCATCTGCATCTGCACACTGAATATTCGCTGCTGGATGGCGCCATCCGGATGAAAGAGCTGATGAAAAAAGCGGCTGAATTCAAAATGCCCGCCGTCGCGATAACTGATCACGGCAATTTGTTCGGGGCGATCGAATTTTACCAGGAAGCACAGTGCGCCGGAGTAAAACCGATCATCGGTTGCGAAGCTTATATTGCCCCCGGGTCACATAGAGACCGGCCTGCGTCGCGGCGCGATGCAGCTTATCACTTTACTTTGTTAGCGGAAAACGAGACCGGTTACCGAAATCTCGTAAAGCTGATCACGACCGCACACCTGGACGGTTTTCATTATGCACCCAGGATCGATAAGGAATTGCTTGCGGCGCGTTCGGAGGGATTAATCGGACTGAGTGGCTGTCTCGCAGGGGAAATAAACACTGCAATTCAGGCAAACAACATCGAGAAGGCAATACAAAGCGCAGCGGAATATCGGGACATTCTCGGCGCGGAAAACTTCTTTATCGAATTGCACAATCACGGGATTGAAGAACAACTCAAGTGCATAACGGCGCTGCTGCAAATTGCGCGGGATCTTGGGGTCGGATTGGTCGCGGCGAACGATGTTCACTTCCTGCGCCGGAGCGATCACCAGGCGCATGACGTCATGCTTTGCATCGGCACGGGCAAAATGGTGCAGGACGAAAACCGGATGCGTTACGTCCCGGAGCTGTATTTTAAGTCGCCAACTGAGATGCGCGAGGTGTTCCGCGATTTTCCCGAGGCGATCGCGAACACGCTTGAAATTGGCGAGCGCTGCCATCTCGATCTCGAGTTTGGGCGCTCCAAGTATCCCGAGTATCCGGCGCCGCCTGGGAAAACGCGCGAAGAGTATTTGCGCGAGCTTTGTTATTGGGGCTTGCGGGAGCGCTACGGTGAACGCGCAGCGAGCGATCCAGAGTTGATCCGGCGACTCGATTACGAGTTGGGCGTATTCGAAAAGACGGGGTTCGTCAGCTATTTGCTCATTGTTTGGGATTTCATTCATTTTGCCAAAGGGAAAGGCATTCCCGTAGGACCCGGACGTGGCTCTGCCGCTGGTTCGATGGTTACTTACGTTCTCGGAATCACCGATATCGATCCGCTTCAGTACGGATTGCTTTTCGAGCGGTTTTTGAATCCAGACCGTGTTTCGCCTCCGGATATCGATATTGATTTTTGCGAAGCGCGTCGCGGTGAGGTGCTCGAATACGTTCGGCAAAAATACGGTGAACGCCGCGTCGCGCAGATCATCACGTTTGGCAAACTCAAGGCGAAAAGCGTCGTGCGCGATGTCGGACGGGTGATGGGGTGGAGCTATCGCGATGCGGATCGTATCGCAAAAATGATCCCAAATGAGCTGAATATCACGCTCGATTCAGCCGTGGAAAAGAATCCGGAACTAAAACGAGCCGTCGCAACCGAGTCGGCGACGCGACAGCTTTTTGAATACGCAAAAGTTCTCGAAGGCTTGTCCCGCAATGCAGGCGTGCACGCCGCGGGTGTGGTGATCGCCGATCGGGACTTGTCTGATTACATCCCGCTCTGTCGCGACGTGAAAGGCAACGACGTGATCAGCCAGTACGCCATGGGACCGCTCAATGAACTGGGCCTCCTGAAAATGGATTTCCTCGGATTGAAAACACTGACAGTTATCGAGGATACATTGGCCCTGATTCACCAGCGGGAGCCAAGCTTTTCGCTGAAGGAGATTCCGTTGGATGATGCCGCGGCATTTGCCCTTTATAACCGCGGTGAAACGATCGGTCTTTTCCAGATGGAGTCCGGCGGAATGACCAATCTGTCGAAGCAGTTCGATGTAAAGAAGCTCGACGACATCATCGCTTTGATCGCGCTTTACCGACCCGGCCCGATGGAACTCATCCCCGAGTACGTAAAAGCGAAAAAAGGGATTACGCCGATCAAATATCTGCATCCGCTGCTCGAAGATATCTGCGCCGATACATATGGCGTGATGATTTATCAGGAACAGGTGATGGCTGCGGCAAGCAAACTTGCCGGTTACTCACTCGCGCAAGCCGATCTTCTCCGGCGCGCCATGGGCAAGAAAGACAAGGAGAAGATGGCGAAAGAGAGAAAAAATTTCATCGAAGGGTGTGCACGCACAAACAAGATTCCGGAGAAAAAAGCGAATGCCATTTTCGATTTGCTGGAAAAATTCGCCGGATACGGATTCAACAAGAGCCACAGCGCGGCGTACGGCATAATTAGCTATCAGACCGGGTACCTCAAGGCGCATTACCCGGTGGAATTCATGGCGGGTTTGCTGAGCAATGAAATCAACAACACAGAAAAAATTTCTGTTTTCGTCGGCGAATGCAGAAGAATGGGCATTTCCATTCTGCCACCGGATATCAACAAAAGCGGCTTGAAGTTTATTCCAGAAACTGTAGCCGCGGGCGCTGACCGCGGCAGTGCAGAAAGCACAAAAACCGCTGCAGCCAACTGCAGCGGCTACAACGCCATTCGTTACGGCCTCGCCGCTATCAAGCACGTAGGTGAAACGGCCATGGAAGCGGCAATTCACGAACGCGAACAGCGAGGAGCATTCGCGTCACTGGAGGATTTCTGTACCAGGCTGCACTCGCGCGTCGCCAACCGCAAGATGCTCGAGAGCCTCATCAAGGCCGGCGCATTTGATTTTCTGGGCGGCGATCGTTCCGAACTTTTTAGCTGCATTGATGACGCAGTCGGCGCGTCCGCTGCGGCGCAGCGCGATCGGATGGCAGGTCAGGTTTCCCTGTTTGATGAAGCAACTGCTTCCACGACCTCGAGAAAAAGGCAGGCCACGCCTTGGAGCGAACATCAAAAGCTTTCCTATGAGAAGGAGCTACTCGGTTTTTATGTCAGCGGCCATCCGCTCGACGCATATGCGGATGTTTTCGCGGCTAAAAAATATCGATCGATTGCGTCGTTAGGCGGACTGGATGATCGCGCACCGTTCAAGATTGCCGGTGCGATTGTGGAGGTTGAGAAAAAGTTTACGAGAAAAGAGGGCAAACCATTCGCGGTAGTTTGGATCGAAGATCGAACGGAGATGCTCGAAGTGGTGGTCTGGAACGAAGTTTACCTGAAAGTTTCAGGCGCCCTGGTGGCGGGACGCGTTATCGAGATTAAAGGAACGCTGGATAAACGGGATGAGATTCCTCGTGCCGTAGCGCAGGAAATCAAGACGCTTTCGCCTGGAAAGCCCAATGGCGCGACTTCAGGATCGACAGACTCAAGCCAGGAATCCGCAGTGCTCTTGCAATTCTCTCCGGCTGCGACGGGCGATGAATTACGAGAGGTGCGCAGGATTCTCACCAGCTCGCCGGGCCGGCGACCGGTTCAATTGCTGTTTGATCGCGCGAACGGCAACTCGCTGCGTCTGGATGCGGGCGCAGAGTTTAGTGTGAATCTCACACGCGACCTCGAGGAGAAACTTTCGCGCTGGCTGGTGACGAAGCAATCATAGCGGCGTTTCTGCGCTTTCCAACTCTGACGCCAACCTTACTGGCGTCCCTTTGTTCGTTTTCTTGGGCGAGGCGTTCCCGCGGGATGTGCTTCCGGTCGGGAAAGTGTTCCCAGCACTAATCCCGCTGGTTCCGGCCCAGTACCCGAGAAACAGAGTGGAAAGTCCCGGGTGACGCCCTCGGGGTCTGGAACGTCAGATGATTGGGCGATCGTAAGCTCTTTCAAACCGACAGTCCAGTTGGGTTGGAGGAGCCCTCCGCAGAACTGCAACTCTGCTACTGCGGGCGCGAGAGTGAACGGCACCGACGCAAATTCAATTTTGCTCATGCAGCCGATCGGGTGCGGCGTTAGATCGAAGATGGGCATTGCTCCATTTACCCTGACCGTCACATTGCTTGTATCCTCAAAATCGATCTCCCCACGAAGTGAAAGATCCGTATCCTTGGTCGCAACATTGAGAAACTCTATCGACGCGCGATTTCCTCCAAAAACAATACGGCCGCTTGCTTCAGTGAGATTGAAAGGAGTTCCTGTGTCGGTGGAGAGCTTTCCGTTCACCAACTGGATCTCGCCTTCGACGTGCGGATGTTGCAACGTTTCGGAAAGCGAAATGTTTCCGCTCAGAATGCCGTCGTTGAAAATTTGTGGATGAAAAAGCTCAGGCGCATTTGCGAGAAAGATCGATGGAAAGTTAAGCGTAATATTCACAGGAGAGATTCGGAAAACGTTCCAATCCGTTCCGATCCGCAAAGGAAAATTGGCCGTGAAGCTCATCGGGCTTGAATTCGGTATATGGATTACGCCGCGTACATCCCACTTGGTGGAATCGATGGTTGCCTGAATATCAGCCGGAATTGGGTTTGCTTTTTCAGCTGCTCCGCGCGGAATCGACAGGTAATCGACTAGGTTGGTCAATCTGGCTTCGACCGTCCCTGAATAGTTATGCTCATGCGACAGATCGATTTTGCCCCGTCCGCTGAGGGAATCGTTCTTTCGCGTCATCGCCAATTGTTCGATCTCCAAGTCGGTCGCTTTCAAATTCAGTTTTGCGCTCAAGTTCTCGATGGCAGTCTTGAAAAATGTGAGCGAAGCACCCTCGACCCTAAGATGGCCACCAAATTTGCGATCGCGGGTGTCCATCGCTCCTTCGATAGTGATTTTGCCTGCAAAATCGCCAGAGTTCGCACCAAACAGGGCCGCGAAATCGCCAAGCTGATTGATCGATGCAGAGATGTTGCCGCGAAAATCGGGACTGAGCCAGCCGGTTGCGCTTGACGGAAATGCAGCTTCACCGCTCAAAGTGAACTGGTTTGCTTGTTGTTTTATATAGAGCTGCTGCAGTTGAATCTGTCGATTGTAGAGCGCTGCGCCGAGCATGATCGCTTCAGCCGTGCGATTGCGCCAGGTCAGTCCGGTCAGTTCGCTCCAGAGCGACGCGGTCACCCGCTCTGGCTCGCCAAGATTTCCGCGAAAAGTGAAGTTACCAGCGTGAAGCAGACCGCTAACGCGGTCGGCGAATCCGAATGCCTCCGACGTTTGCTCGAGAGAAATATCCGTAGCCCCGCCGGCGATCTTCCAGTTGGAGTGTTGAGAGCGCCATTCATGTGAAATGTTTCCACGAATTTTCCCCCCAAACGCGTCGACGTCGAACTGCAATCCCATGCGCTGGTTCCCCAGGCGCGACAAGTCTGCCGTAGCGGACTGAAGGTCAAGACCATGCGTTAAAGTGAGCCCGGCGAGGGTCAGGCGATCAGTTTCCCAGTGAGTTGCGCCGCGCAATTGCGAAAACGTCTGGTGAAATAACGGTGAGGCAATCGTGATCTCGGCAGCGCTAAAACGACCCGCTTCGATCTGATTCGCGGATAGAAATCCATTTCGCAGCAAAACAAGCGTGGTCCTGTTTTCGATCCGCATCTCCGCGTTGGCAATGGTCAGATTCTCTGGAAGCATTCGATGCAATGTCGCCCAGCCACGCCGGGTTATCGCTCGCACGGTTGGATTGCTTCTGCGCAACTCCCCGTGCAATTCCCGGACCGAAAGATTGTGAATGGCGCGGCCACGTCTGTGCAGGAGGATATGTTTGAAATTCAAATCGAACATTGCATCCGTGACCGTGAGATCAACGCGGAGCGTGTCATCATGCGTGTTTCTCAGGCGAAGCTGCCGAATCACGACCGCCCGCAGGAATGGTGCCTCTATCTTGTCGATGTTGACCGTGAAGCCCTCCTGCCGCGCTCTCCACCAAATCCACCAGCGAACGCCATGGGAAACGGCAAATGGCGTAAACCAAACTGCCAGCAACGCCGCGAGCAGGAGAAAGAGACTAACGAGAAGAAATCGATTCTTTAGGAGCATTTAGATTGCGATCACGAAGCACAAAAACAGGCGGCCACCGTCTCCCTTTTGTCGTTCGAGCTTCGGCATTTATTCGTCATTCATTTGGCTTCATTTGCAGCGACACCTTCGAAAATCAAATGCAGTGGTTGTGGTGCGTGCACGCGTTCCTTGATTTGCTGCTGCAACGCGCGTTCGGCTTCGCCTGGTAACCCGCCCTCTTTTGCTTTTTCCCGGGCAAGCTGAGGCAGGATCGATAATTCGCCTTGCAAATCCTGTCCTGAAATCCGGTTCCACAATCCGTTTTCAAACGCGAGGACGTCCACTTGGTCCTGCTCGATTCCAAGGATCCGGGCGTGCGGCAGCTGAACGATGATTCCATTGGGGCGAATGTCGATCCACAGGTTCTGCTGTAGATCGAAGCCGGCTTTGACGATGAACGTGCCATGCAGCTTTACCCGTTTCGAACTGCCTACCCAGGTATGGAGTAGTTCGTGTTCAACTTCGATGCGCCGTGACAAGACGACCAGCTCGCTCACTGGCGTCGTCTGTTCCATATAGACACGGTTGTTGATCGTGATGCGCGGCTGCAAATGCGCGATGTCGATAAAAGCAGCGCCCAAATCCTTGCCCAGCTTCTCAAGCTCGGCGGTGCTTTGTTGCATTGTGCGGGACGGCCATGTTTCGACACGCCAAAAAATGATTACGACCACTATCGCCATCAGCAACGCCACCAGCGTAAAAGCAATCGGCCATGAAATTCGGCGCGAGTTCACGGATTTCGACATTCAGCGTTAGGCGTTTGTTTTGCTCAGGTTCTAATCGAGCACGAGCATCACAACGAGCAAGAGTAAGAAGAAAGAGGCAGAATTTCGTCCCCAAAAAATTACCGCCCCCCACACCCGATAGGCGTGAAGGGCGGCTGTTCCCCCCAGAACAATTGTGAAAAACTTGGAGGCTACTAAACGAGCTTCTAGCAGATCGCAACAAATTTTATCTGAAAAATTAGCGTGTACGACGTGACGGCAAAATGATAATTGAAATCAATGACGAAGCGTAGCTCTCATCGTTCTCAAGGACGCGCCCTTGCATCACAGGCAGGGCAACATTGTTGTTGAGTCGAGCTTGCGGAAGGGCGTGTCGCAGTCTCTAGTTTCGCATGCGTAATTTGGATGATGGGCCATCCTCGCGCAGCCTTGCTGGTTCATTACTGATCGCTCATCCCAATATGCTTGATCCGAATTTTCGGCGCACCGTGCTTTTCATTTCAGAGCACGATCCAGGCGAGGGTGCTCTGGGCGTCATCATCAATCGTCCGCTCGACCGGCAGGTAGCGGACCTGGTGACCGAAACACCACCGGCAGGCCTTGCTGAGGTGCCTGTTTTTCTCGGCGGACCTGTTGGGAAAAATCAACTGATGTTTGCTGCGTTTGAGTGGCACCAAAGCGGAGGACTCAAACTCAATCACAATGTTGGCCTACAGGAAACAAGCGATGTGGCTGATCAAAAAAAAATCATCTCAGTTTGCGCGTTCGTAGGCTATGCGGGCTGGGGCGCGGGACAGCTTGAGAGCGAGATGAAGCAGAAAGCCTGGCTTCTGCAAAAAGCCAAGCCTTCGGTGTTCAAGCTTGATCGCCTTCCGAACCTTTGGTTCGACATCATGCGCACCCTGGGACCGTGGTATAAAATGCTGGCTGCGGCGCCAGATGATCCGTCGCTAAATTGATGTGAGAAGCGAAGGTGAGACGTGAAAAGTGATTTAGCTTGATTCTGACTCTCACTTCTCACTAATCACTTCACTTTCCACATGGTCATTGGTGTACCGAAAGAAGTTAAAGAGCAGGAGCAACGCGTCGCCCTGCTGCCATCCGCTGCGGGTCAGCTCACCCGGCGCGGTCATTCGGTCGTTGTACAAAAGAACGCCGGTATTGGTTCGGGTTATCCGGACGAAGAGTACGTCAAAGCTGGCGCCGAGATTGTCGATCAAGCTAACGAAGTTTTCACGCGGGCTGACATGGTCGTGAAAGTGAAAGAGCCGCTTGAGGCGGAGTTTCCATTGCTGCGCAGGGGTCAAATCCTCTTCACGTATCTGCATCTGGCAGCGAGTAAATCTCTCACTGAAGCATTGCTGAAATCGGGCGTGACCGCAGTGGCGTACGAGACGATCCAGGTCAATCATCATTTGCCACTGCTGGAGCCAATGAGCGAGATCGCGGGTCGCATGTCAGTGGTGATGGGCGCGAATTTTCTCGCCAAATACAATGGCGGCAGCGGAGTCTTGTTGGGCGGTGTTCCTGGGGTTTTGCCGGGACGCGTCGTCGTTGTGGGCGGCGGAACGTCGGGTGTGAACGCAGCGCGCATGGCAACAGGCCTGGGCGCAGAGGTTACGATACTCGATGTTGATCTGGAACGTCTGCGTTATCTCGATCTAGCAATGGGAAACACGAACACACTTTATTCAAGCGAGGCAAACTTGCAGGACTTGATGGCGGATTGCGATTTGCTGATTGGCGCCGTGCTCGTGCCGGGAGCGAAGGCACCGAAGTTAATTACGCGCCAAATGCTCCGGAAAATGAAGCCGGGCAGCGTACTGGTGGATATCTCGATTGATCAAGGCGGTTGCGCGGAGACATCGCGACCCACCACGCACCTTGATCCAGTTTACGTCGAGGAAGGTGTTACGCATTATTGCGTAGCGAACATGCCGGCGGCCTACGCACGCACGGCCACGCAGGCGCTTACAAATGTCACGTATCGGTACGTGGAATTGCTCGCGGACTTCGGTCTCGATGGCGCATGTAAAAAACAACCGGCGTTGATTGGTGGCATCAACACGCGCGATGGACGGCTCACGTGTAAGGCAGTAGCGGAGGCACACGGCCTCAAGTACGAAGCCCCGCTCTAATCGACGTTTATCAAGCATTTGCTCTTAAAAAGAGGAATCCAATGCGGCCAAAAACCCCCTTGCTCTGATTAATCACTTAAAGCAATATGGCTCTTCCAATTATCACTATGAAAAAATACATCTGCATTCTGGCTGGTGCCGCGCTCCTCGCGGCGTGCGAGCAAAAGACCGAGACAACCGAACCTGCGGCGAGCCCAGCGGCTACGAGTCCGCCAACAACAACTGAAACAACCAGTCCGGCTTCGACCACGGAATCTTCCACTGGGACGTCAACCTCTACCAGTGGAACAACCGAATCCCCTGCTGAGGCCTCACCTACTCCGTAAATTCGTCGGCTTTCCTCTTCGCGAAGTCTTCTCCCGACAACCTCCGGGAGAAGACTTTTGCTGTACACATGCGCACATTGGTTGATAAACAATGATCCCCACGGGGCGTTCGTTTTCCTTTTCAAAAGGTCGCCGCTTAACGCGCTCATCCGAATACGAGCGCGTAAAACGAGACGGACTGATACGGCGCGGCAAACTTCTAACTCTCAGTGCCACGGCAGTCGAGAATTGCGGCCTTTGTCGCGTCGGCTTCATTGCCTCTCGTCGCGTCGGAACCGCGGTAGTTCGCAATCGAGTCCGGCGCCGTTTGCGGGAGATTGTGCGACGGCGTCAGCATGATTTACGACAAGGCTTTTGGATCGTGGTTATTGCAAGGCGCGACGCCGCGAATGCAACCTATCGCGCCTTGGAAGATGAATGGTTGCGCCTCGCGAGACGCGCTTCTATCCTGCTCTGATGCTCAGGCTGCTTCGTTCTATAATTCGCGTCTACCAATGTACGCTGTCGCCGCTCCTCTGTTTTGTGTGCGGCCCTGATTCCGGCTGCCGATTTACCCCAACTTGCTCGGTATATTTTCTGGAAGCAGTGGAGATACACGGCGTCTGGCGCGGAAGCTGGCTGGGATTAAAACGCCTTGCGCGATGCCACCCCTGGGGAGGATGCGGATATGACCCGGTACCGAGTGGCAAAAATTTAGCGTCCGGCTTACCTGCCGCGGTGGGCTTTGAAGATCTCGAATCCAGTTTGACCATTGGGCCTGGCTCTGCTGAGTAGCCGCTCAAGGCGACTTACCGTTTATGGATCGAACTGCGTGGATTGTCGTTAGCCTTTGCGTAATCGGGCTCGTCCTGTGGCAAATTTACGTGGCGAAACAGATGCCGCCGCGGCCCGCGCCAGTGAGCGTTCCGTCGGCGCAAGCATCGCCCACGGCTACCGCGAAAGTTTTTGAAGCTTCTCCTCCGCCGGCTGTCCCGGAAGCCACGCCGAAGAGTGCTGAGCCAGTTCCGAGCTTTGCTGAGAAGATAGAAACGCTGCGAAATTCGGATGTCGAGCTTCGCCTAACGAATCGCGGAGGCGGCATTAAGGAAGCCGTTCTTCTGAGGCAGATCGCCGAGAAAGGACAACGCGTTGTGTTGAATTCGGCGCAAAACGCTCCAATCGGCGCAATCATTGAGCAGCCCTCACCCCCAACGCTCCCTGAGTTTACCGTATCGACTGAATCAAATTCGGTTGTGCAGTTTGAGCGCACGACGGAGGAGCAAGTCGCCATTCAAAAAAAATTCTTCTTCGAAAAATCCTCGGAGAACAAAGACAACTACGTGATCGAGATGGATGTCGATCTCGAGAACCGTGGGACTAAGCCATATCAAAATGGTGGTTATTTTGTGGCGCTTGGGTCGGCAGCGCCTATTCATCCCAAGGATTATCCTTCCTATACGCGGCTCGTCTGGTGCATCGATGGAAGGCCAAAAGGAATCGATGTTGGGTGGTTTGGCAGCAGCAGCGGATTTCTTGGCCTGGGCCAGCGCGCCGCGCGACCGTATTACCAGGAGAGCATTGCGGGTGCGGAATGGGTTGCCGTGAGCAATCAATTTTTCACGACGCTTATGGCGCCGCTTACTGCCAAGGCCACCGGCGTGTGGGGTCGGAGTTTCGATATCGAACGATCGCCGGACCAAAAGCTACTCGGTATCGAGGGAGCGCTTGGTATGCCGGGGTTTCAATTGCAACCCGGGCAAATATACACCGCGCGTTTTGAAATCTATGCCGGGCCAAAACTTTACCATCGTCTCGCGCAACTTCCGCATAATGAAGCCGAGGTGATGGACTTCGGAATGTTCAAGATCGTCTGCCAGTTTTTGCTCAACTTCATGAACCTGCTCAACAGCTGGCTGCACGACTATGGCCTCGCCATTCTTGCTCTCACCACGATTATCAAGCTCGTGCTCTGGCCAATTCAAAACAGAGCAAACCGGTCCATGCGCCAGATGGCCGCGCTCTCCCCCAAAATGCAGGAGTTGAGGGACAAGTACAAGGACGATCCGACGCGGATGAACCAGGAGTTGATGAAGCTTTACAAACAATACGGCATCAATCCGGTCGGCGGCTGTTTGCCTATGATGATTCAAATCCCGATCTTTTTCGGGCTTTTCAAAATGCTGGGACAGGCGGTGGAATTGCGAAACGCAAAATTTCTCTGGGTAAAAGATCTTTCCCAGCCGGACACGGTAGCGCACCTGCCGGTGCTCGGCTGGCCGATCAATATCATCCCGCTCTGCATGGCTGCGACGCAGATTTGGCTCATGGCAATGACGCCAAAGACGGGCGATCCCACGCAGCGCCGGGTAATGATGTTCATGCCGCTGATCTTTTTATTTATCTGCTACAATTTTGCCGCAGCTCTGGCATTGTATTACACCGCACAGAATCTTTTCAGTATCTTGCAATTTTATCAGAATAAACGACAACCCATGCCGACGCTCGAAAAAGTTGCGCCACCAGCAAAACGGAAACGATGATGACGCCAAAAGATCTACTGGACACCATGCTGGGTTATCTCGGTTTCGTTGTGCAAATCGAGGAAATGAAGAACGAGGGCGGCAACCCGGTACTGCAAATTTATACCGAGGAAAGTGGTCGCCTGATTGGGCGCAACGGCGAGACGCTCGAAGCCATCCAGTTTCTGCTTAACCGGCTGCTGCAAGCCAGGGACAAGGATGCCGAAAAAGTCATTGTTGACTGCGAGCATTACCGCTCCATGCGCGAAGACCGCATCGTGCAACGCGTTCGTGAATTGGCCGAACGTGTGCGCATTACCGGCCGTTCACTTCAGCTCGAGCCGATGAATTCCTACGAACGACGTCTCGTCCACAACGCTTTCAAAGACGATCCCGACGTAGCGACGTGGAGCCCTTCCGATTCAGCGCGCATTAAGCAAATCACGCTAGTGAAGCGACAGCCAAAAAAAGAAGCAGCGCCAAAAGCGCAGATCTCGTCCTGAGCGAAGCGCACCATCTTTCTCTCAGTCGTAGCTTACTTTAATCACGCTCGTTAGCTCGCGTAAATAAGCCCGCTTCGCATGCCAAAAACAGCCCCATCGCAGCATATCCGGAGTCAATTCAACTCGAAGGCGCGAAAGAGGAATCTTGTAATTATCTGGTAGCGGAGTGCCGAGAATTTGAGAAGGGTAACGGCTTAAAATATGAAAACACTCACACTTAAGCCATTTGCTGTTTGTCTCACCATTCTCGGACTGGGCGGGACCGTTTCCGCACAAAACGATTTGAACCTGCCTGACGTCAGCCAGGCTGGCGAGGTCAAACAGCGCATCGCCCTGACGGATATTACGGTTAAGTACCATCGTCCATTGGTGAACGGACGAAAGATTTGGGGAGGCCTCGTGCCGTACGGCAAAGTTTGGCGCGCGGGTGCTAATGAAAACACGACGATTGAATTCAGTGATCCGGTGTGGGTAGAGGGGAAACCATTAGCTAAAGGAACTTATGGTTTGCACATGATCCCGAACCCAGACTCGTGGACGGTCATCTTTTCAAAAACCAACACGGGATGGGGAAGTTACAGCTACAAACAGGACGAGGACGCTTTGCGCGTGAATGTGAAACCGAAGCCGCTCGCTCAGTCGGAAGAGGCGCTTGAATTTGAGTTCGAAGATCTGAAACCAGATTCGACGGCCGTGACACTGAAATGGGAAAAGTTGGGTGTTCCCTTCACTGTCTCGATTAAAGATGCGGAGCAGACGCTGGAGAACATCCGAGCGCAGCTAAAGGGTCGCGGTCAATTTACCTGGCAGGCTTTGGACGAAGGAGCGCAGTTTTGTTTAACCAGAAAAATTAATCTCGATGAGGCGTTGCGTTGGGCCGATGCCTCAATTCAGAATGAGGAAAGGTTCGATAATCTCAGCACCAAAGCGGATGTTCTCAAAGCTCTGAATCGCCCAGATGAGGCGAAAACCACCTGGAACCATGCCGTCGAAGTTGCCACGGCGCCGCAACTCTATTCCTACGGCCGACGATTACAGAATCAGAAGCAGGGCGCTGACGCGATGGAGATCTTCAAAGAGGTCGACAAACGGTTTCCGCAGGGAGTTTACGGAGATCTGGCGCGCGCCCGCATCAAGTCTGCAGCAGGTGATTTCGCCAGCGCGGCCAGCGATGCCAAGAAGGCACAAGCTGCTGCTCCCACGGATGCGCAGAAACAGAGCATCCAAGCATTGATCACGCGTCTCGAAGCAAAACAGGACATCAATAAGTAGCGCGTAGCGCATGCTATCCTCGGACGAGAGGCGATAGCGCCCGATGGGACGTTCACAACCGGGAGTCCAGCGTTGCGTTTGACGGACCAGAGCATCTTGCGCTGTTTGCGAGTAGCCGTCTGGGTTGTCATCATCGCCCTCCGGGGCACGGCCAATTCGACTGATGCGCCGCCGCTGTTATCTCCCGAGCAGATGAATGGTGGCGAGATTGAGCTCGCCCTACAAAAGCTCAACGTGCTTGGTCGAGTTCTTTACATTGCAGCTCATCCCGATGACGAAAACACAAACCTCATGGCGTTGTGGTCGAACGGTTCTCTTTATGAGACCGCCTATCTTTCGATTACGCGCGGAGACGGCGGTCAGAATTTGATCGGACCGGAACTGCGCGAGCGCCTCGGAGTTATTCGAACGGAAGAATTGCTGGCAGCGCGGCGCACCGATCATGCCAAACAGTTTTTCTCACGAGCGATCGATTTCGGGTTTTCCAAAACGGCTGAAGAGACGCTGCGGATCTGGGATCACGACAAAATTCTCTCTGATGTGGTTTGGGTGATCCGCAAGTTTCGACCGGATGTGATCGTGACGCGCTTCAGTCCGGAGGACCAATTGACGCATGGCCATCACACGGCGTCAGCGATTCTAGCGCAGGAGGCATTCTCGGCCGCCAGTGACCCAAATCGTTTTCCAGAGCAACTGGCTTTCGTAAAACCATGGCGCCCCACGCGGCTGGTTTGGAACACGTCTCCATTTTTCTTTTCGAACCGGAACCTTCCTTTCGATCCGACGGGCCTGACCGTTTTGGAAGCGGGCGGTTACAATCCGCTTCTCGGCAAAGCGTACACAGAAATCGCCGCCGCCAGTTTAAGCATGCACAAAAGCCAGGGCGTGGGCAGTCCGCCGCGACGCGGAGCTCGAAAAGAATATTTCAAACCATTGGAAGGACAGCCCATGACGACCTCGCTTTTCGAAGGCATCGATACGAGCTGGTCGCGCGTCCCGAATTCGGAATCGGTTGCTTCAGAAATTCATCAGATCATTTCGCAATTCCATCCAGCGGATCCGGCAGCGTCAGTGCCTGCGCTGTTGAAGCTTCGGCAAGCGATGAGTGGACTGAAGGATGACACGTGGGTTCCGGAGAAAAAGAAGGAGCTGGACGAAATCATCGCGGCATGTCTCGGCTTGCATGTCGAAGCATCCACAACCAACGAGGCTGTCACACCAGGACAAACTGCGACAATAAAGCTGGAGGCGATCAACCGTTGCAACGTTCCAGTCGCACTGCAGGAGGTACGATTTCGAAACTCCGGCGAGTCGATGAAAATCGATGCGCCGCTTCCATCCAACGAACTCGTTACGAAAGATCTCTCGTGCAAGGTCCCGGAGAATGCTTCCTACTCTCAACCCTACTGGCTCCGTAAACCTGGAACGCTCGGCGCGTTCGCTGTTGACGATCAAACACTGGTCGGCTTCCCTGAAAATCCGCCCGAGCTTCCCGTAGAAATAGTGCTGCAAGTTAATGGACAGGAACTTCGCTACACCTTGGATACGAAGTACCGGACAGTTGACCCAGTGGCCGGTGAACTACGACGACGGTTGGTCATTGCGCCGCCCGTTTTCGTGAAAGTCGCCGACAATGTATTGGTATTTGCAACCAATAGACCAAAATCCGTTTCTGTACACGTCACTGCGGCCACCGGTCCGGTGAAGGGAGAACTTAAACTAGCTGTGCCACAAGGATGGGGAGTCGATCCGGCGTCTGTGCCGATCGATTTGAGTGGAGCCAATGCCGAAACGGCCGCCACGTTCACCGTCAAACCACCAGATCAGAGTAGCGAAGGGACGTTGCGCGCCATCGTTTCAGCCGACGGTCGCGACTATTCGTTCGAGCGCGTGCGCATTTCTTATCCGCACATCGGCGTGCAAACGCTGATGCCACAGTCGGAAGTAAGACTGGTTCGCGCTGATATTCGCAAGAAAGGCGATCGCATTGGTTACATCCCTGGTGCCGGCGATGATATTCCGGAAAGTCTCCGACAGATCGGTTACTCAGTGAAGATTTTGAGCGAATCCGATATCACGGCGAAAAACCTCGCGCAGTTCTCAGCCATCGTGCTCGGGATCCGAGCCTACAACACGCAGGACCGCATTTCCAACTGGTTGGCGGAGCTATTTGCGTATGTAAAGGCTGGCGGAGTTGCGATCGCCCAGTACAACACGCTGGCTGATCTTAAGACTGAGCAACTGGGGCCGTATCCACTGGAAATCTCGCGCGACCGCGTCACGGACGAAAACGCAGAGGTGCGCATTCTCGCGCCGAATCATCCGCTGATGACCGCCCCAAACAAAATCACGTCGAAAGATTTCGAGGGATGGGTTCAGGAACGTGGACTTTATTTTCCCAAACAGTGGGATCCTGCCTGGATACCGGTCCTGTCCTGCAACGATCCGAAGGAAAAGCCACTCGATGGCGGGCTGCTGGTTGCGAAGTTCGGCAAAGGATTTTTTGTTTACACGACTTATTCTTGGTTTCGGCAGTTGCCCGCGGGCGTTCCAGGAGCTTACCGATTGTTCGCAAACATTTTGTCAATGGGAAAATGAAGGCAGACGATCACAAGTCGGATGCGCGCACCTGGCCGAAGGCGTATACGCTGGTGCTGTCCCTTTTCGCAGCGGAGGTAGTGCTCATGTACCTCTTCACCCTCCGGTTCTCGTGAACCGGCTGGACTATTTTGTTCTCATCGCCACGATTCTGGCGATTCCGCTTTACGGCCTGTGGCGAACGCGTGGCAGCCCCTCGTTAGGTCAATATCTCAAGGGCGACGCAAGTATCCGGTGGGCCACCATTGGACTCTCGGTGCTCGCGACGCAGGCCGGACCGATCACATTTCTCTCCATGCCAGGCCTGGCCTACGAGAGCGGCATAGGGTTTATTCAGAATTACTTCGGGCAACCACTTGCGCTGATCGTTGTGTGCGCAGTGTTCGTCCCAATATTTCAGCGACTGAACGTTTACACGGCCTATCAGTACCTTGGTGAGCGATTCGATCGAAAAACGCAGTTACTCGGCGCATTCCTGTTTCTCGTGCAACGAGGCATCGCTGCCGGAATTACCATCTACGCGCCGGCCATTGTTCTCTCCGCCTTGATCGGATGGCGCTTGAACCTGACCATCTGGCTCGCAGGCGGACTGGTCGTTATCTACACGGTAATAGGTGGGACGAAGATTGTAAGCATCACCCAACGGTACCAGATGATCGTGATCCTGGTCGGCATGGCGATTGCATTTGCGGTCGCGGTTTACCGGCTGTCGCCCGATCTGTCATTTGAAAGCACGCTGTCCGTCGCGGGCAAAATGGGTAAACTCGAAGCGGTCAATTTCTCGGTCGACCCACACAAGCGCTACACGTTTTGGTCGGGCCTGATTGGCGGTTTTTTTCTCGCGCTTTCCTATTTCGGAGCGGATCAATCGCAGGTACAACGATACCTCGCAGGAGGCTCGCTCAAAGAGAGTCGTCTCGGATTGCTCTTCAACGCCGCGGTGAAGGTGCCGATGCAATTTTTCATTCTCCTGCTTGGCGCGATTGTTTTCATGTTTTACCAATTCGAAAAGCCGCCCCTGTATTTCAATCAGCCGGCGTACCAACGGGCGGCGGAGAACGGCTATGCGCAGCAATTAGCGGCGTTGCAAACGCAATTCGATGACGTCTTCGCGCAAAAACGTGATCTCATTCGCGCTGTTTCCACTGCATCCGTAAACGAGCGTGATGTGGCCATAACCAGGCTGCGCGAAATCGACGCGCAGGCGCATGAGTTGCGCAATCGAACCAAGGAAATTCTCGAGCAAGCGGGCGCGAGTCCAAAAAGCAAAGAATCGGATTACGTATTCATTACTTTTATTCTTCAACAAATGCCGCATGGACTTGTCGGATTATTGATCGCAGTGATCTTGTGCGCGACCATGTCGGCGACGGCAGCAACTCTGAATGCTCTCGGTTCCACCACCGCGATCGATTTTTACCGGCCGTTGATTCGCCCAAACGCCAGCGACCATCATTACGTGGTCGCGGCGAAAGCGCTCACCGCGGCGTGGGGCTTGATCGCCATTGGCGTCGCTTCGTTTGCCAGTTTGGTCGAAAATCTGATCGAAGCGGGCAACATTCTGGGCTCCGTGTTCTATGGCAGCATTCTCGGTCTTTTTCTGGCGGCTTTCTTCATTCGTCGAGTTACTGGATCGGCTGTGTTTTTCGCGGCGCTTCTTGCACAAACGTTGGTGTTCGTCCTGTTCGCTACGACGAATATCGGGTATCTCTGGTACAATTTTATCGGATGCGCAGCCGTGCTGATCCTGTCGCCGGTTCTACAGCAAACTGTCTTTCGCGGCGCGGAAGCTCCCGCGGGGGTATGAAACTCATTTGGGGGCGATGGATCATCCGATCATTTGTTTCGGCCAGCAACCGTGCGGATTTTTTCCGAAGCGATTTTTGTTCGCCAAGATTACGGCGGCCCGGCGGCTCCAAAAGGAAATTGGCGGAGAAATCGTCTTTTTCTTCCACGACAGCGATCATGACCCACGCGAGACGATTACCATTCTGCGAGACCAAAACAGCGACCAGGAAGTAGCGCTAAACTTTCAATTCGAGAATCGCATCCAAAAGCTGTTTTCGCCGCTGTACGCTAAACGCGTTCTTCCGGAGTGGCAGGAGAAAACTGCGCGGCAACTTCCAAATTATGTTGGGCAGCCTCTGGTCACACAATTTAAGGAGACCAAATGTTCGAATGTATCCGAGTTTTGTCTCGAGATGTACAAGCGAATGGGTTTGCTCGAAGGTGTAAGGGTTGAGCGATCCAGTGCGCCCGAGTTTAGAGCGCGTGCTGTGGCGGTATCAGATTATTTTGTCGATCAACCTTACGAAGGAGAGATCGTCCGCGCGCGTTACCGCGACGGGAAATTTTTGCTACACAAAGGAGGCGATCGGTTTTTAGAAATCTCCGGAGGAGAATTCGGTCCGCAGCAAATCAGTCCAACGCGCGATACGCGTTTCCGTTGGATGCAATCAGTGATTCAATGCACTCATTATGTCGCCGGCGCGAGCGAGCAGCATTACGTTAACAAGACGGATGCTCCCAACGTGAAATTCGTTAAGCGCGACGAAATTTCTGACTTCGACAAAGCTTATACGGAGGTGTGATGGAATCGGGACCGCTCAAAATTGGGATTGCATGTTTTCCGTTGATTGGCGGGAGTGGGATTTTGGCGACGGCCCTCGGGTCAGAACTGGCCCGCCGCGGTCATGAAGTTTACTTTTTCAGTTATGCTCAACCCGTTCGGCTAGACCTGCCGCAGGAGGGCCTTCATTTCCATCGAGTTGAATTTGCGGACAACGCTTTGTTTCCGTGTCCCGACTACACTCTGCCGCTCGCAGTGAAAATGGCGGGGGTGGCGCGTTCCCAAGAGCTGGATCTTTTTCATGTTCATTACGCGGTGCCACACGCACTGGCCGCGTGTTTAGCCTCACAAATCGTGGGACAATCAGCTCCGAGCATTGTCACAACTTTGCATGGAAGCGATACCACTTTGCTGGGGCAGGATCCCGACTACCGCACCGCTATCGAGCATGCTCTCGTGCATTCCGATGCGGTGACTGCGGTTTCAGAGAGCCTTCGGAATCAAACGCAGGAAATTTTTCGTTTGAAACGACAGATTGAAGTGATCCCAAATTTCTTCGCTCCGAATAAACCGAAGAGAAGTCGCGAAGAAGTTCGACGCAGTTTGGGGGCAACCGAAAAATTTCTTGTGCTACACATGTCGAATTTGCGACCCGTCAAGCGCATCGATCTGCTGTTGCGCACCATTGCCATGTCGAAGAACCGTGCGCGGCTTCGATTGCTCATTTTGGCAGGCGGCGCTTTTGATCCTTACGAGCCGCTGCTTGATGAATTGGAACTCCGCGACACCGTCATTGTTCGCCAGAACACAACTGCGGTGGAAGAGTATTTAGAGGCCGCAGACGCCGGACTCTACACGTCAGAATACGAAAGCTTCGGCCTGAGCATTCTCGAGACAGCGTTTTACGGTAAGCCTGTTGTCGCCTTTCGTGTGGGCGGTATTCCCGAAGTTATAGGCGACGCTTCTCCCTTATATCCTTTCGGTGATGTGGCCGCGGCTGCCGATGCGCTAGACGCGTTGATCGAATCTCCGAATTTGGCTCGTGAACGCGGTGAACAGAGTCGCGCTCGCGTGCTCGAAAGGTTCTCAGCAGATCACGTTGTCCCTCGGTACGAAGCACTATATCGCCGCATAGTTGCCGGCCAATAGCCGCAACCGCGACGAAGATTGTTTACCGACTGGCGCTTTGCAGCGCTCGTTTTACCTAGAGTTTTACGACAACCGGTGTCCCAAGGTGAGCGGCGTTGTAAAACTGGCGCGCTTTCCAATAAGGCATTCGAATGCATCCATGCGATGCAGGCTCCCCCGGCAGGTAACCTTGGTGCAATCCGTATCCTAGTGAGAATTCGAGAAAGTAGGGCATCGGGGCGCCCACGAAGTGGGCATGCGGTGGTTTACGGTCACGCCTGCTGTCGACGTTCGCTTTCACGATTCGGCCCGAGTCATCAACGTAGTCACCATAGACACTGGAGCGATGATCTTCGTCCTTACGAATGACTTGGAAGCGACCAATCGGCGTGCGGTATCCTTCTCGACCACTGGATATGCGGGACGACGCGGTTACATACCCCGCGCGGTAAATATAGGCCTCCTGCTTCCGCAAGCTCACGACGATCGTCGGCCGGCCAGTATGACTCTCTGGTAGATTCGACGTGACCAGGTCGGTCATAGTGCTACAGCTGCTCAAAGCCATGAGGATTGCGCCGAGCATACAAAATTGTGAAAGGCGATTCATCATTGGCTCAGACAGGTTGCGGATAAGACTCCGAGCATACCTGCTTCCATCGTTTCCGCGGTTGCTTACGCGCGTGTCAGGCGAACCGGTGTGATATCGCACGGCGTCAGTCCCCGTCCATTCACCCATCCTGCTCAGCGGCCACTAAGCAACAGGGAGCGAGTCTCGGCAAACCGTCTGAGCCGACTCGCGATTAGACGATGCAGCACTGCACACTGTTAGAAGAACGCGATTTCAAATGGCGCGCACATATCGCGGGCGCGTCGATATCAGCTTCGGCACAAGCAGGCAGGGCTATGCATGCTCTGCCCGATGCCGGTGGTGAGTAAAACGACTGCCCAAAACACGCAGTCGCCGGCTGGGAACAGCAGGGCGCGCGGAAGAAATTTCAAAAGGCGGAATCTGGGAAAATGGTTTTGCATTAAATCGCTTGCAATCACTAATTATGCAGTGATCATGCATCATGCCTGCATTAATAAGCCGCCGAAAGCGTCAGGAGAAAACATTAGCGCTGGTTCAAGCGCGCCGGATCACGACGCAGCAAAAGCTTCTGCACTTACTGGAACGCGCTGGAGTTCCTGCAACACAATCGAGCGTTTCCCGCGATCTAGAGGAGTTAGGGATCGTAAAGCACCGCGGTTTTTACAGATTGCCACAAGCTCCCGACGGCGCCTCGGCGCGCGGTCTATTGAGACTCGTGCCAGCTGGTGATTGCATGTTGGTCGCGAGATGTGAACCCGGGCTCGCCTCTGGGATCGCGGTAGAAATTGATCGCGCCCAAATTTCCGAAATCGCCGGCACGATTGCTGGGGATGACACAATCTTTGTTGCGTTGGTTAAGCCGAATCTGCAGAGGACTGCAACGCGAAAAATCTGGGAGGTATTCGGCTAAAAGACTGCGCCTCCTTTTGTAATTTGCCTTCACGCCCATGGCTCGACCTCTGCTCTCGACTTACGTCGCTTTTCCGTTCCCGCTCGTGCGGGGAGAAAGCGATCGGGTCTTCGATAACGCGGGCCATCAGTACTTTGATTTTTATGGTGGCCATTGCGTTTGCAGCACCGGTCATACGCACCCCCATGTAGTGGCGGCGATCGCGCGGCAAGCTAAGAAGTTGTTGTTTTACAGCACCGCCGCTGACATTTCAGTGCGTCAGGAAGCAGCTGAGGCTCTCATTCGTTTCGCCAACTCTCATGAAGAGCTATGCCTTGCCTCCGTGTTCTTCTGCAACACCGGCAGTGAGGCCAACGAGAACGCGCTGAAACTGGCCGCGAAACTCACTGGCCGATTCCGCTTTGCTGCATTCGAAGGGGGTTGGCACGGGCGTGGAATGCTGCCGCTCTCTGTCACCGACGATCCAAAATTATCAGAAGCATACGCGCAGTTTCTCGTTCCTTGCGCGCGCCTGAAGTGGAACGACGAGGCCCAACTCGATGCATTCGATTTCCGTGAGGTGGCTGCGGTTATTGTAGAGCCAATTCAGAGTATGGCTGGGGTTCGCGTCGCAACGCCGAGCTTCCTTGCAAGGCTGAGGGACGTGACGGCAGCAGCAGGCGCGCTGCTAATCTTCGATGAGGTACAGACCGGTATGGGAAGACTCGGTCAACCGTATGCCGCCGGGAAGTATCGGGTGCGGCCAGACCTGCTGACTACTGCAAAAGGCCTCGCGTCCGGCGTTCCGATGGGGGCAGTTCTGATGACAGAGGAAATTGCTGATAGCCTCAAACCAGGCGATCTCGGCACTACTTTCGGCGGGTCACCGCTGGCATGCGCTGCGTTGCTGGCAACGCTCGACGTAATCCAGGATGAAAAACTGATGGCTCGTGCAGTGATCGCCGAAGCCCAAATCCGCCGATCGCTGGCGGGCAGTTGTGTAGCGAACGTTTCCGGCGCCGGTCTCCTCCTGGGATTGCGAGTGCCGAGCCGTGCGTCCGCGTTAAAGCAGCACCTTGAACGGAGGGGAATCCTAGTCGGCAGTAGCGCCGACCCTGAAGTCCTACGGCTGATGCCGCCATTGAATTTAACTGATGAAGCGATCGCTGCGCTGGCAGATGCAGTCCACGAATTTTAGCTGAACTCGAAAATGAAACACGCGACGCGCTTATCAGATCTCGGCCTCGAAATCCTTAACCGGATTTTGGCGACCGCCAAAGCCTGGAAGGGAAAACCGCATCCGAAGCATTTGCGGGACAAGCTCCTCGGGATGCTCTTCTTCAATCCCTCGCTGCGCACACGTGCTTCGTTTGAAGCCGTCATGGCGCGCGGCGGCGGCAGCGCAATGGTGATGGAGGCCGGCAGCTCAACGTGGAAATTCGAGCATCGAATCGGCGCCGTGATGGACGGCGATCGCGCAGAGCACTTGAAAGAAGCCGTGCCCGTCTTGTGTCGTTACGTCGATGCGCTGGCGGTTCGGACATTCGCCGGCGGCGTAGATGACGACGCGGACCACGACGACGCGGTAATGAAAGCATTTCGACAATACGCAACGGTGCCAGTCGTGAGTATGGAAAGCGCACGAGAGCATCCATGCCAGGGCATTGCAGATCTGCTGACGATTGAAGAGCAGTTCGGCTTCGCGAAAGGACTGCCCGTCACCCTCACATGGGCTCCACATATCAAATCGCTGCCGAAAGCCGTGCCGAACTCGTTTCTCTTAACTGCGGCGGCCCGTGGATGTGAGCTGCGGGTAGCGCACCCACGAGGCTTCGAGTTGCATCCGGACGTCGTTCACGAAGCGGAGGTTTACGCGGCAGCGAGCGGCGGCAGCGTGTCGTTCTTTCACGAGCAGTATCCATCTCTGAAAGGTTCGCTTGCCGTTTATGCGAAGGCCTGGGGACCGGCGACTCAGAACAGGTTGGAGTCGGCTGTCGTTAGGCAACACCCCGACTGGATGATTTCGCCGCAGCATATGGAAAGAGCCGCGCACGACGCGATTTTTCTTCACTGCCTCCCGGTTCGAAGAAACGTGGAGATTGCAGACTCTGTTCTGGACGGACCCTGGAGTCGCGTTGTTGGCGAGGCGGAGAACCGTTTTCATGTGCAGCGCGCTTTGCTGGATTGGCTGCTCAACTAATCATGACAAGAAGATCTCCATTCGATTCACTGAAAGACGCCGCGAAATATGTGCGTGCGTTTCGCAACAAACCGTTCGTGATTAAGATCGGCGGCGACATTCTCGCGGACAGCACCTCACGCAAGAGCATTTGCGGACAATTGGCGGTACTTTCGAGTTTTGGAATTCCGCTCGTCGTCGTGCATGGGGGCGGTCCGTCCGTGGATAAGCTGTGCCACCATCTTGGCCTCGCCACGCAGAAGGTAGCTGGTCGCCGCGTCACGGCTCCAGAAGTGTTGGAAGCAGCAAAAATGGCTTTGAAAGGTGGCGTGCAGATGGAGCTAATCGGCGATCTTCAGGCGGCTGGTTTATCTGCCGTGGGTGTATCTGGGCAGGATGCGGGTTTGCTTCGTAGCGCACGCCGTCCGCCCGTGATTGTCGATGGTCAGGAGGTGGATTTTGGGTGTGTCGGCGATGTTGAATCCGTTGAACCGCGCGTGTTGCGCGTGCTGATCGACGGCGGCTATGTCCCGGTCATCGCGCCTCTGACCGTGGACGCAGCGCAGCAGATTCTCAATACGAACGCGGACTCCGTCGCTGCAGCCATCGCGGCGGCGCTCAGAGTCGAGAAATTGTTCTTCATCCTAAAGACGGCTGGCTTGCTTTCCAATCCTGAAAATCCGAACAGCCTGCTTCCTTTGGTCGATCTGGCAAAGGTAAGCGAACTGGAAGCCTCCGGTGCGATTCGAACCGGCATGCGGCCGAAAATCGCCGCGGCGATCTCAGCGCTCGATGCAGGTGTGGCGAGCGTGCACTTCGTCTCAGGTTATCTTCCCGATTCGATCCTCACGGAGGTTTTCACCAATGAGGGCAGCGGCACGATGTTGGTCGCGCAGTGCCCGTCCGAGCCAAGCTCATGAACGCTTTGCAGCTCCTCAAGTTTCTCGTTTCGACACCAAGCGTCTCGGGCGATGAAGCCAAAATCGCGGACGACCTCAGCGCAATCTTGTCGAAGAAAGGATTCAGGATTCAGCGCGAAGGCAACAGCATTTGGTGGACACTGGGAAAAAATGAACGACCCCACATGGTCCTCCTCAGCCATCTCGATACCGTGCCACCGTGCGCGGGTTGGAACAGCTCTCCCTTCGAGCCTCAGCTCGAGGATGGCAAGCTAATTGGCCTCGGCGCGAATGACGCCAAAGGCTCCGTCGCCGCGATGATCATGGCAGCCTGCGAGATCCAGCCCGAAGACTTTGAGGGCTCGATCAGTTTTGCATGTGTCGCGGATGAAGAACGGGGCGGTGAAGGGATCCGCGCGATCAAACCAAGGCTTGGTCAGATTGATGCCGCTCTCGTCGGTGAACCTACCGCTCTCCAGGTTTGCACGTCCCAGCGGGGCCTCCTGATTCTGCGATGTACCGCTTATGGCAAAGCAGCACACGCGGCCCATGCGCATCTGGGCGAAAACGCGATCCACAAGGCGGCGCGCGATATCTCGCGACTGGCCGCAGTAGAATTCGAGGCGCATGAAGGTCTGGGTGCAACGCGCGCACAGGTCACCCAGATCAGTGGCGGTCTCGCGCGTAATCAGCTTCCGGACCGTTGCGACTTTTTTGTCGATCTGCGCACTACACCGAATCTCGACCATGCTGCCGTCATCGCTGAAATCGGTGCCAGGCTTGAAAGCGAAGTCACCGTGCATTCGCATCGCTACGAACCCGTCGCGACGAATGCTTCTGAACTCGTCGTGCGCGCCGCGCTCGAAGTAGGTGACGCTTCCGAGGGCGTCGGATCGGCGACCACTTCGGATTGGGCGTTTCTCAAAGGCATTCCTGCGGTCAAAGTCGGCCCGGGTAATACGAACCGGAGTCATCGGCCCAACGAGTATTTACTTTTATCAGAATTGGAAGCAGGCGCGGCATTCTACACTGAGTTCGTGCGTACCTATTTTCGGATGGCGGCCGCGGAGGAGGTTGTACATGTCTGAGATGCTCTGGGCCAAGGGTTTGCCGCTGGATGAGCAGCTGCACGCATTCACAGTCGGTAACGATCCAATCATCGATTTGCAATTGCTGCCATTCGACGCGGAAGGCAGTGCCGCGCACGCGCGGATGCTGGGTGGATGCGGATTGCTGCCCGAAAACGAGGCAAAAGCACTAGTTGCGGCTCTTCGTCGCTTGAAGGACAAGAGCGAACGCGGTGAATTGGCGATTACGCGCGAGCAAGAAGACGGCCACACCGCGCTCGAGGTTGCCTTGACAAAAGAGCTCGGCCCGACTGGCGGCGGCATCCATCTCGCTCGGTCGCGTAATGACCAGGTGCAAACCGCGTTGCGGCTCTTGATGCGCGTGCGCCTTCTCGATTTGGGCGAAGCATTAGTAAACTGCGCGTCCGCTTTCGTGGATTTCGCGCGGACTCATTCATCGACGCTGCTTCCCGGTTACACCCACATGCGGCGCGCCATGCCGTCGAGCTGGGGAATGTGGGGAGTGGCGTTTGCGGAGGGGTTAATCGAGGACGTCGAACAACTTCCTCCGCTTTGGTCGCGGATCGACCGGTGCCCGCTCGGCGCGGCAGCCGGCTTCGGTGTACCGTTGAAACTCGACAGGGAGCGCGCCGCCAAACTGTTGGGATTTTCTCGTGTGCAACGCAGCCCGATCGATGTGATGAACAGCCGTGGGCGTCACGAGCAAGCGATCGCGGCATGGATTGTGTCGTCGGCGGCCACTTTGGAGAAGGCGCTCTGGGATCTGTTGATTTGGAGCACGGAGGAATTCAATTTTGTGCGACTGCCCGACACCTTCACCACTGGCTCCAGCTTGATGCCGCAAAAGCAGAATCCCGATGTGCTGGAACTGGCGCGGGGCCGTTGCCGCGAATTGCGTGGATTGGCGACGTTGCTCTCGGATCTCAGTGGCGGGTTACCTTCGAGTTATCACCGCGATCAACAATTGTTGAAAGCTCCCTTTTTCGAAATTGTGGCCAAAGGCGAACAGCTTTTCGATGTGGTGACGCGGCTGCTACCGGGCCTGGAAATCAATAAGCAGGCATGCGCCATAGCATGTAGCAAGGAAGTTCACGCAGCGAGTGAGGCGTGCCGGCTGGCGGCAGAAGGCATGCCCTTCCGCGCTGCTTACGGACGAGTCGCGCGCCAATTGCAGCACGGAAGCTTCGAACCAGTTGCTATAACTGCAAGCAGCACAGTCCCGGAAGCTGAGCAACTCGCCTTGACGGAGATTTCCACCGCATTGGCGGATAGCAAAAAGTGGATCGGTGATCGCCGGCGTTTCCTCGCGAGTACCACCCAACATCTCTTCGATTGGCCGTGAATACAGCCTCCCGCACTCTACTCGCCTTTTCCGGCGGACTGGATACTTCGTTTTGCGTTCTCTGGCTGCGCGAACAAGGGCGCGAGATCCATACGGTCACTGTCGATACCGGCGGGTTCGGTGATGCGGAGTTGGAGCGGATCGAGAAGCTTGCGCGCGAACTTGGCGCGGAGTCGCACACCACGATCAACGCGCGCGACGAGTTGTTTAGTGACTATTTACGCTTCCTTTTGGCGGGTAACGTTCTGCGCGGCGGCCTGTATCCACTCTCCGTCAGCGCCGAGCGAGTTTGCCAGGCGCGCCGGGTCGTGAGTCACGCGCGCCAGATCAATGCAGTCGCACTGGCGCACGGGTCCACCGGAGCAGGAAACGATCAAGTCCGCTTTGATGTGGCGTTTCGCGCGCTTGCGCCAGAACTTGAGGTTCTCACGCCAATCCGAGATCTTGCTTTGAGCCGCACCGAAGAACGCGCGTTCCTCTCCGCGCGCGGCTTCACATTTCCCGAGAAGCTCGAGGAATATAGCGTCAATGAAGGAATGTGGGGCTCTAGTATTGGCGGAAAAGAGACACATGATTCCTGGCAGCACCTGCCCGACGAGGTTTATCCTGGAGGGGAAGTTGATCCAGCGCTTCCAGCACGAGCGGTAACGATCACCTTTAATAAGGGTGTGCCGTCTCAAATCGATGGAGAAGCCAAGAAGAGCCCGGTCGCGGTGATTGACGCCTTGAACGCGATTGGTCGGAAATATGGGATTGGCCGCGGCATTCATCTCGGTGACACGATTTTGGGAATCAAAGGTCGCGTTGGCTTCGAGGCTCCTGCAGCACATCTTCTCATCACCGCACATCGCGAATTGGAAAAACTTGTGCTCACTGGCAAACAACTCTTTTGGAAGGAACACCTCGGAAATCTCTACGGCACATTGCTGCATGAGGGTCAGTTTTTCGATCCGCTCGCGCGCGACTTGGAAGCATTTCTGGAATCCGGTCAGCAAGTCGTGACGGGTGAGGTGCGTGTACGAATTTCTCCTGGCAGTTTCATAGTCGAAGGCGTCCGTTCCGCGAACAGTCTCATGCGCTCGGAGCTGGCAAGCTATGGCGAAGGGACATCGCTCTGGTCTGGGCCGGAGGCGGCGTCGTTCGCGAAAATCTTTGGCGTCCCCCAGATGCTGGCGATGCGTTCGCGCAGCGAGTGAAGGCCCCTTTTTCATGCGCATTCACCTTGATAAAATCGGTTCGGTTACCCGCAATCTGCACCTAGCACGTCGGGTTACGCTTCGGCAGGAAATCGAGGCGAAGCCAGGTGCGGTTGTGGTCGGTCGAATTCATGGCGAGAAAAGCGTTTACAACCAATTAGAAGACGTTCACGGGCGCTTGAGTGTCCTGCATGCGGGCGATGTGATCGCCGGGACGCTCGGCCACCGCAATGCGCTGCAAGGCTACGAGGGCGTGATGCCGAGTGAAGTGAAAGTCGGTGACTTTCTCCACTTGTTAAACATGGGCGGCGTTATCGGCAAAGCCATTTCCGGCAGCCCCGACGTGGGTGCACCATTTGAAGTGGAAATACTCGGGCAAGTCCTGTTCTTCCCGGAATTTGGCACCCGCATCGGCGCGCCAGCATCGATCTCCGACGGCGCAATCGATGGACGTGGGAATGGGCGGCGGGTACCTGTTGTTTTTGTTGCAGGTACTTGCATGCAATCTGGCAAAACGCATGCCGCGTGCGCGTTGGTACGCCGGTTTTCACAGGAAGGATTCAGCGTAGGTGGCGCCAAACTCACCGGCGTTAGTTTGTTGCGTGATATTCTTTCAATGCGCGACTACGGCGCCGATGCGATTTTCGATTTCACCGATGCGGGGATCGTCTGCACCGGACCCGAAAATTCGGCACCGATCGCGCGAGTCATCTTCAATGAGTTGGCGGCACGTAGCGTTGATGTGATTGTTGCGGAGACGGGCGATGGAATCATGGGAGAATACGGCGTCCAAACGATACTCGCCGATTCGGAACTGAAAGCTTGGGGCGCGGCTTTTGTTTTGTGCGCGAATGATCCGGTCGGCGTTGCGGGTGGCGTGGCGCATTTTCGCACCGCGTTTGGCTTGGACGTGGATGTCGTGGCCGGTCCCGCGACGGATAACCGCGTCGGTGCTCGCTTCGTGGAATCGCTAGGGCTGCCCGCATGCAACGCGCGCACGAGTCCAAAACAGTTTGGCGACCTGGTGCTTGATAAAATTCAACCGCATCTCGGAAAGCCGCATGAAAATTGACGCGGTTATTTTCGGCGCGTCGGGCTATGGCGGCGGCGAGCTGCTCTACTGGCTCTCGCGTCACCCCGAAGTACGCAGTCTTCGCGGAACATCGCGAACCTTTGATGAAAAGCCGTTTTCCACCGCGCATCCAAATTTGCGCAGTGTCGTTGACGGTCGGTTCGAATCGGAGATCGACTGGCGGAACCTCGCTGATAGTGAACAGCCCGTGATTTTCTCCGCATTGCCGCATGGAGAACTAGCGGGCCGATTGCGCGAACTTGAATCGACATGGTCGAAGGCGGGCATCGCCGGGCGTATGGTGCTTGTCGACCTATCTGCGGACTTTCGAATCCCTGATCCGCGCGCATTCCAGCAGCTAAATAGATTTGAACATCCATGTCCGGAGTTGTTATCACAGTTTGTGTACGGTCTTCCAGAATGGAATGGCGCCGCTATTAAGGGCGCGAAAAGAATCGCCAGTCCCGGTTGTTTCGCGACTGCTTTGCAACTGGCGCTTCTGCCGCTTCGAGGATTGCGAATTGATTTCTTGGCAGCCAGCGCGGTGACGGGTTCCAGCGGTAGCGGTACCAACCCAAACTTTGCGACACATCATCCGTCACGCGCAAATGATTTCCGTGCCTACAAGGTTCTGACACATCATCACGCGGCCGAAGTGGAGATGGCGATGGCAGCATGCAATGTAGAAGGTAAGCTTGGATTTGTCCCGCATAGCGGGCCATTCGTCCGGGGAATCTTCGTCACCCTACAGTTCGAGAATGTGCACAGACTTCATACGCCTGCATTGCAGGCTCGTGCTGCCTCGGCGTTCCATGATTGCCCGTTCGTCCGAATTGTGGAAGGAAGCCCGAGGGTTGTGGCAGTAGCAGGAACTAACTTTGCCGATGTCGGTGTCGCAGCAAACGAAAATACCTCCGCAATCATGGTTGCCATCGACAATCTCGGGAAAGGAATGGCAGGACAAGCCGTGCAAGCGATGAATATCGCTCTTGGTCTACCCGAGACTACAGCGTTATGGCAACCCGCGCGGTTACCGACCTGACGCGATAAAACGTTTTCATATACGACTCGCATTTGGTCAGAACATTTACTCCGATTAAGTTTGAGAAGGCTTGTTTTCGAAGGAAATGATTCAAAGTTGTGTGGCGAGTCAGCGACTGTGAGACCCATTATTGCGTTGTTTGATCATGGTCCCAGCGGGCGCGTGCAACATCTGTTGCACTTCCCGGACGAACTTCTGGTCGCCAGCGAAATTTTTTCAGAATCGGATTGGATCTCTGCTCGACGGCATCCGCAATAATTTCGCCGAGCACGGGCGCAAATTTAAATCCGTGTCCGCAATCGCCGGCGGCGATCACCAGACCTTCACGTTCTGGATCGGGCGCGATCCAAAAATTTCCATCATGCGTTTCGCAATACATGCACACGCGCGTGTAAACAATCGGCGCCTCGGCGAGCACGGGAAATGCCCATGACAGAAACTTGCGCAGGTTTCCTTCGTCCTCGGAAGTAACCGTGCGTCTGGGAGAATCGGGGGACATCTCGCGTCCCGGTCCGTGATTTGCAATCTTCACAATACCGTCACGATTGAGCGGAAATCCGTAGTAACCCGTCGTCGTAATGTCCGCGCCAAAGACAGGAAAACGCTCAGGTGCGAACAGATCTGGTCGCGGAGGCTTCAAGTGGAACACCGGCTGAGCCGTGGCGCGAAAGTACTTTTTCGTGAATGGCAGCAGATACGGCGTCCACGCGCCGACCGCCACCACAACGCGATCACCCAAAATGTGTTCTCCATTATCGAGGACAATTCCCTCGACGCGATGATCGCGTTCATCCAAATGGGCGAAACGACTGCTGCTGCGCAGTTCGACGCCGATGGATCCTGCGCGTTGAACTAGCGTTGCGACTGTGCGGCCGCTTTCTGCATAGCCCGCTTCAACCTCAAGAACACCATCTCGAAACAATTTCGGATTCCAGGCTGGAAATCGTCGCCAGAGCTGCGCTGAATTCATGCGCTCAACCTTGTGTCCGCGCTGTTGCAGTGTGTCGAAACTCTCGTACTCGAAATCGCCCGGCTTCATCTCCTGGCGGCGCACGAACATCACGCCAACCTCGTGATACAACTTAATTACGAATTCTTCGTTCCATTTACGCCAGAGTTTGATCGAGCGTTCTGCGAGCTCGGTGTAGTCTTCATCAGCTCCATAAGCCGCGCGAACGGCCTTGCTGATGTCGGTAGATGCCGCGAGCGGATGCGGCAACGGTCCCGGATCGACCAGAATCACTCCGTGGCCGCGTTTCTTTAACTCGATCGCAGCGGTAACACCATTAATTCCCGCCCCAACAACGATGACTCTGGACATCTTAGAACAGCATACATTGTGGAGGCCTTCGCTGCGGCGAGCGCCGATTTCTTGACGTTTGGTGAGTCGCTGCTCGCAGTGCACGCTCCCGTTCGAGCAAGGTTGGATGAGAGTAATAAAAGCCGCTGTAAAGCGGATGGGGAGTGAGATTGCTCAGGTTTTTTTCGCTCAATTTACGCAGCGCTTGAATCAAGGACTGCGTCTCTCCCATTGTTGCACTTGCGAATGCGTCCGCGTCGTATTCAAAATGGCGCGACCAGATGTGAATCAACGGCGAAACCCAGAAAGTTATCGTGCCCGCCAGCAGCGCAAACAGCAGCATTGCAGGAACGACATTTGCAGGGACAAATCCTGCCTGACGTTCGAAACCGAACGCGCGATAAAACCATTGCTGGTCCGCCAACCAGGCGATCGCGGCGAAGCCCATGATAATGCCGGCGATGGAAACGCTGAGCATCCGAATTACATGGCGCTTTTTATAATGGCCAATTTCATGCGCAAGAACGGATTCCAATTCCGGCTCGCTGAGCTGTGCGATGAGCGTGTCGAACAGAACGATTTTTCGAAAACGCCCGAATCCGGTGAAGAAGGCGTTGGAGTGTCGCGAGCGTTTGCTGCCATCCATCAGTTCGATGCTGCGCGTGGGAAAATGGGTGCGCTGCGCCAGTGCAAACAGCCGCTCGCGCAACGTTCCTTCGGGTAGCGGTGCGAACTTGTTGAAAATCGGCATGATGACCGCCGGCGTGATGAACAGCACGAGCAATTGAAATATGATCACAACAGCCGCAGCCCAAATCCACCAATTTGCTCCGGTCCATTCGATTAGTTTCAACACCACCACAAGCAAGGAATACCCGAGTAGCAGTGCCAGCAGAAATCCTTTGATCCGATCAAGGACCCACGTCTTAACGGTTGTCGTATTAAAACCGAATCGCTCTTCGAGTTTGAATTGCGAGTACCACGCAAACGGCAATCCGATGGTGGTCAACGCAATGCCTGTAGCAAAGAGGAACCCGGCCATCGCCAGCACCGAAGTGCCAAACATTCCGCTGGATTTTCCAAACGCCCACGGCAACAGCCCGCTAAAAAGCACTGCGATGAGTGCCACAGCATCAAACACGTTGACGATGTCTCCAAAGCGGCTCTTAGCCAGTGTGTAATCGACCGAACGGCGATAAGTTGCCTCGTCGATGATTCCGCGAAATACACGCGGCACTTCATTCGCGTGCGCACAGACGTAACCCTTGTTCAATCGGCTCAGCCACAGTTCGGTGATCAGACGCGCGAGAATCAGAATCAGGGCAATAATTGCGAACGGCTGCATGAAAAGCCATTTTAGTATGTCATTCTGAGCGAAGCGAAGAATCTCAGTTCGGTGCGTGACGACAAACCAATCGGAATGGCCAGAGATGTTTCTCCCGCGACTGCGGGATCAACATGACAAAGAATTCACGAGCTTGTGAAAAGATTGCGATAATGGCGATACCAATCACTCTGAAAACGTTCCGCGGGATCGTACTTTCTTTTCAGATCCAGAAATTGTTTGAACTGCGGGTAGCACGTCATGACCTGCTCTGGTTTTGCGAATTTATGGTAGGTCAGATAATAACTTCCGCCGCGGGCTATCGCCAAATCAATCAAGCCGCGAAAGGAGCGCGCTGACGCTTCAATACCATCCGGCGTATGAAACGTGAGCAAATTGAAGATGATGCACGCGTAAGGTTGTTTGGCCCAAGCCAGGAAACTCTCATTGTCTTTTTCGATTAGCCGGACTGTACCATAAATGACAATTGTGCCATTCGAGCGCAGGAGCTCTGCCGCTTGCGCCAAAAAGTCAGGAAGGTCCGCTCGCAGAACATAAATCTCGGTAATGATTAGGCTCGATTCTTCTCCTCCGATCTGGTCCCGGATCTTCTGCGCATAATTCGGCAGATAAGCGCTCAGTTGATTCGTGTCGGACCAATAAGTCTGTCCATTTGTCGATAAATAGTAATCGCTGTAACGCTTGAAAGCCTTCTCGCGGTCGGTGTAAGCCAGCCGCAACAGCTCCAGCCAATCGTCGTCGCGCAGCTCCCTCTTAGCGACAATCGGTTCGTGTTCATCGACCGGCTTGTAACAAGAGAAGACGCCGCGTCGGAGAAAGTCTGGCGATTTTTCATCGACTGAAAACTGAAAATCTCCATAGAGAAAGCCTTGCGCTATTCGCTCTTCAGAGCGCTTGGGCAGATCACTCGCGCGAATTACCTCGACTACGCGTCGTAATTTTTGTCGCGGAACAAGGCGAAGCGTTACGGTGTCGATTAACCCGAACAGCCCGTAACCACCGATCGCAAGTCGGAACAATTCATTGTTTTCATCGCGCGAACAGCGAACCAATTTTCCATCGGCGTTGATCAGTGTGAATGATTCAACGTTGGAAATGAGCGGCCTCATCGCCAACCCGCGCCCATGCACGTTCGAGGAGAGACTTCCACCGAGTGTAAATGTGTCCGCGCCGGTTTGTTTTTGTGCGATGCCCCACTGCTTTGCGCTATTCGTCTGGGCGTCCAGATAAGTGCGAATCAGTTTTGGCCATTGGATGCCCGCTTCCGCTTCGATCAAGCCATGCTCCCGATCGAAAGAAATTACGCGATCGAGTGAGCGCGTATCGATGCAAATGCTGTCTGTGGCGAATTGTTGGCCACCCATCGAATGCCGGCAGCCCGAAACGGAGATGGGCAAGGCTTTTTGCGACGCCGAACGCACAATGGCTGCAAGTTCATCTCGGGTACGCGGCGTCAGAAGCTCACGGACACGGGTGCGATTGAGCTGTGAATGGACGTCATTTACCCAAATCTCTCGCTGGGGTTCTGCTAGTATGCGTGGCGCGAGCGCGAAGAGCGCTGCCGTGCGTATGAATTCACGCCGCGTAAGCACGCGAAAGCATAATCAGCCCGGTTAACTCTCAGCCAGGCAAATTACCTCGCCTCTGGCGATAGGTAGGTCGGCCAATCCCGGTCCCAGTTCGCGCAGATCATCGTGATCGAAAAATCGGTCTACGCGCCAAGGGCGTACAACGTCAGCAAGTTCACTTCGCGTAGTTCCCCAGAGGAATGGTTCGCCGCGCTCGCGCAACCACCAATCAACCAATTTACTTTGCGAATCGAAGCGAACCCGGCCGTCGCCTTGCTTTTCCATGAACGTGAATACAAACTGGCTGCCGGGTGCGCTCAGACCTTTCAATGTTCTCATTAGTGATGAGACGACATCCAGTGTCAGGTACATCAAGAGACCTTCGGCAATCCAGGCCGCGCGTTGAGTCGAATCAAAACTGTTCTTGATCAGTGCCTCGCTATCGAAAGTAGTGGCGCTCAAATCCATCGCGACAAAATGCAATCGTTCGGTGCCGATTTTGGAGAAGGTGCGCAGTTTGTGACGTTGTGTTGAGGGATGATCTATTTCCCAAAATTGCGCACTTGGGAATTGCTGATGTAATTCGAAACTGAGCGGGTCGAAACCAGCGCCAATTATGACGACTTGTGTAGCTCCATTGATAACTGCTGAGCGCACAAGCCCGGCGATACATTTCTTTCGCAAGGCATAATGCGGCAAGATTCCTGGGATCGTGATGCGCTCGATCAACTTCGCGATCGGCCGAAACCAGCCCTGTCTCACGATCTTTAAGAAAAAATGCGTCCGCGCTGAATGCGCATCGAGTATTTGAGCGCACAAGTCTGCTGACCTCCTCGAGACAAGGTCGGAGTATTTTGGATCGCGATGGAGAAGGACCAGGCTCGCGGCAATCAGCAGCGCCGTGCGGCTAGCTTGATCGTTTTGCACGCAAAACGCGCCGAGCGCTTTCTACTCGCGACCGCTGGCAACGTCGTTCGCATCCGCTGCAGCTTTGGCTTGGGCGGCACGAAATTCCCGGACGTGATTCAATTCATCTCGCGAGCCGGTAGCGTTTGCCGTTTGCGCAGCCAGCTTCGCGTAATAGCGGCTGGCGTTTTCCTTGTCCCCATTTTTCTCGGCGGCTTGCGCCGCTCCATATAATCCTCTGAACCGTCCCGGATAGATTTTGAGCGCAGCTTCAAATTCCCGCTGCGCTTCTTTTGATTGGCCTACTTCGAGCAGCAGGCTACCGAGTTGTTCGCGAATCGGAACAAACGCTCCAGGCGAAACGGGATGTTTCCCCAGAATATCCTCCGCATCCGCGGCGTGACGCAGCGTCTCGATCGCTTCGCTCTTTTTACCCTCGGCCGCTGCGACCCAGGCCGATGCCGCCTGCATCTGCAGGTCGAGATGGTTTTTGAAATAGTCGAACTTGGGAGCCTTCGTCGCGTCACGTAGTTGCTGCATTCGGGCGATTGCTTTGCGCGCACCATCGAGATCGCCAGTATGCGCTCGCCCGAGCGCGTGACCATATTCGATCAGGGCTTCCATGAATGGGAACGAGGACCAATGCGGGAGGTTTGGAACGGTCAATGTTGCCGCAGCAGCAAAATCATTCCGCTCGAAAGCGTAACGCGTTGGAATGGCTGCCAGAGCGTAAGCCGCACTGAATTCCAGTTCCGGATTTGTCTTCCGCACTTTGGCGGTAAGATCGACAATCTTCTTCGCCTCAGTGTCACGAGCTTCCTGCAAATAAGAATAGGCCATGTAATCGAGCGCGTGTAATTCTTCCGCTTCGGTGGCGTCGCGATGGCGCATGGCCGCGTAAGCGCGCGAAGCTTCGGCCGAAGCTCCATTGGCGGCAATCGATTCGTCCCACATCCCTAAACGCGTGAAGATGTGCGACGGCATATGCAGCGCGTGAGGCACCCATGGCGCGATGGAAGCATAACTCTGCGCTGCGGCCAATCCGCGTTGGGCAAGTGCCGGATAATCGTAGCAATGAATCAGGTAATGAACGACGCCCGGATGGTTTGCATTTTGCTTCCACAGCTTTTCGAAGATGGCGGCTGCCTCGAGCTGTTTGGACAAGCTCGTGTCGTTGGGTGTGGCATAGCCTACAGCCAGGACCGCAAAAGCGTAGAAGGCCTGGGTTTCGAAATCGTCCGGATACTTGTCGCGGAGCTGATGCATCGCTTTTTCGTAAGCGATCACACGGTCGCGCGGTCCGACTGGACCATGACACGATTGGCCAACCGCGCCTGCGCTCGAACTAGCCGGTGTATTGTAATAAACATTGAGGGCCGTGATGAATCCTCGCTCTCGGTCCGTTCCGGCGCCCATCGCCATTGCTTTTTCAATGGCCGCCTTGCCCGCGCTCATCTCGTCAGGAGTGGGTGGCGTCCAGATCGGGTGCCACCAGGTCATGGCGATTCCCCACTGAGCCATGGCGCATTTGGAATCGCGCTGGGCCACCGAGGTGAAAACGCGTCGCGCCTCCTCGTAGAAAAACGAATGCAGCAACGCCACGCCGCGGGAGAATTCAGATTGGACGGAAGGCGCGCAAGATACCGGGAAGTTCACTTTTCCAGCGGCGCGCAAATCGCCGGGCTCGGGAGTGGTTGCGCATTCGACGCTTCGCAGCACGAGACTACCGGCGACTGCGATCAGAAAAAGTATGCGAGAATGAGGGGATCGAAACATTTTGTTTTTGATTCCATCGAGTAACTCTTTTGTTTTACCATTCGCTTTCGCCGGATCAAGTCCTGTGATTCGTGGCATTTTTGTGTCCTCCACTCTTGAAGTTTCTTCCGATCGAGATTTCCTCGTCCGGTGGCTCAGTTATGACACGCAGGCGCGACTGATGTAAGTAGGCATAAAGGGGTGGGGTAGACACTTTTTGGTACAAATTTATGAACGCCAGAGACAAAAAAATTTTGGCAGCGATGCCCAAGCTAGCCGCCCGCCGCGTCGATGTTTTGCTCGAGGATGTAATTGGATGCCGTTGGACGGTGTCGGTGCTGCGCGCGGTTGCGAGTGGCGTCCGGCGCCCCGGCGCGCTGGAGCGCCACATCAACGGTATTAGCACAAAGGTTCTCAACGATCGCCTGCGCGCCTTTACTCGGGCAGGAATTTTCGAGCGTGTGCAGTTCCTAGAAATTCCGCCGCGAGTCGAGTATCACCTGACAGATTTTGGGAAGAAATTTCTTAAGCTGGTGAAAGCAGTAGAGAAATTGCAACGCGAACTGATCGCGGAGACTGAGCGGTGATCCGACGCAAAAGATTTGCTGAAAGGCTTTAATCGATCTTTTGTCAGGACCCAGGCGATTCGAAACATTTGTGAAACAAGTTGCGTTCGCCCGCGCCGAAGCCACCCCGCGTTCATTCGCCGCGATGTGGCAACCCATCGTCATCGTCGTCGCCAGCTCGACGCGGGATTGTCCGGATCGTATTCGTACAATTTCGACGGGTTGCCGAAGACTGTGCCGAATGCGCGCTCAGGTCAGATCTCGAAATAGCTCAGCAGCAGCGCCATCAGCGGCCGGGATATCGTTGGGTTTACAAGTTCACTCAAACTCGAAAATGATTTTGCCGCTGCGTTGGCCGCGCGCCGCATGCGCAACGGCCGTCTTCGCTTCGCTTAGTGGATAAGCTTTCTCCACTTTCGTTTGTAGCAGACCGCGTTTCGCCATCTCGAATAAATGTTGAAAGGCTCCCATTCGTTGGGCCGGCGTTGCATTGTCGTACCACTTGTTAATCCAAATGCCGCGGAAACGGAGATCTTTGAAAATGAGGAGGCCATTGGGGATTTTTAGCGGCTGTAAACTCATCGCTCCATAAGTCACCAGCGTCGATCCCGGAGCGAGACAATTTGCCAGACGCAGCGCGCTTTCGCCACCGACGGCGTTCAATCCCAAACGAATCGGCGGACCGCCAATCGCGTCTTCCACTTCGTGGCGAAGATTTTCACTGTCGACCAGGACAACATCGCCGCCGGCCGCCCGAAGTTCGCTGATTAATTCCGAGCGCCGGACGACATTCACGGTCTTGTAGCCAAGTTCATGCGCAATTTGGATGACCGCGCGTCCTGCAGCCGAATTCGCGGCATTCTGGATTAGCCAATCGCCGCGTGCGAGATTTACATAATCGTGTAGCAAACGCCACGCCGTCATCGGATTGATTTTCAACATCGCTGCATGCACAGGCTTGATCCCCGCCGGGACAACAACCAGTTCATCGGCTTTCACTGCAACGGCGTCGCGCCAGGTGCCAGTGTTGTGCGGCAAAATCACTAATGCGCCCGCGGCGACATTGGTGACCTCAGGATCTATCTCGGCAACAATTCCTGCGCCTTCGAACCCGGGCGTCGCTGGCAGCTCTGCCCGGACCGGATATTTTCCCTCGATCTGATTCAAGTCGGCTGGATTGATCGGCGCTGCGCGCATTTTCACGATCACTTCGCCAGCAGCTGGCGTCGGCCATGGTCGTGATTCGACGTGTAAGACGTCTGCCGGATTTCCGTGCGTTTCGTACACGGCTGCGTTTATAGTTTTCATGATGTCTTCGCCCCAGCATCCTCAAGCCTCTGCAAACAATCTGCAAACGCGCCGACCGCCTGGCGGCATGACTTCGTCTGCATGGCAGACAGGCGCGCGGGTCGCTCTGTTCGGTATGATCGTGAATTCGATTTTCGCGGTGGCAAAAATTCTCGGAGGCGTGTTCGGCCACGCCTATGTCCTCATTGCCGATGGCATCGAATCCGGACTCGACGTCGCGGGCTCGTTTGTCATCTGGAGCGGGCTGAAAGTTGCGGCGCGACCGCCTGACGCTTCCCATCCTTATGGCCACGGGAAAGCGGAGCCGATCGCTGCGGTGATTGTTGCAGTTGGAGTCCTGGCCGCCGCAGTGGGTCTCGCCATTCAGAGTGTGCGCGAAATTTTCCTGCCGCATCATGCGCCGGCGCCGTACACGCTCGGAATATTGGTCGTGGTAATCGTGATAAAAGAAGCTTTGTTTCGTTATGCAAACCGAATCGGCCGAGACGTCGAAAGCACAGCCGTGCAAACAGATGCCTGGCATCATCGCAGCGACGCGCTCACGTCTGGCGCTGCATTCATTGGGATTTCAGTTGCCTTGATCGGTGGTAAGCCTTGGCAGAGTGCGGACGATTGGGCTGCCATTTTCGCCTGCATAGTCATCGCGGCGAATGGCGTCAGGCTTATGCGCCCGGCGTTTTACGAAATCATGGACACCGCGCCGCGAAAAATCGTTAAATCCATTTGTTCAGTTGCCAGCTCGGTTCCCGGCGTCCTCGAAGTTGAGAAATGCCGCGCTCGCAAAATGGGTTTGGATTTCTATGTCGATCTCCACGTCGGAGTGGATGGTAAAATTTCAGTGCACGAAGGCCATGAAATCGCGCATCGGGTGAAAAGCGCAATCCAGGAAAGCGACTCACGCATTGCCGATGTGCTCGTTCATATCGAGCCAGCACAACTGTAGCCGCCTCGCTGTGTCGAGGCGCGAGACACACGTGGTCGCATCCTTTGCATTGCGCTTCACAGACTTGTAGGGCAACCGCTCCGGTTGCCAAACGGCAGGCGATGCACCTGCCCTACAATTTGCTAACCAGCGTGATCAACGCGCTCGCGAGAATCTTTCTCGCGCGCGCAATTCTTCGCGCGAACCGAACAAGGCGGGGGACGCGGCTTGGGTGCGCAAGAAGGTGCGTCGCCAACCTCAGCATCTGCGTTCGCTGTTGTTCGATGTCAAACAAGACATTTGCCGGAGCGGGGAAAAGTTCGCGCGGCGTATCGCTGATTACACGGAGTGAGAGCAGTGGAATCCCCTGAGCAGCGCAGGCGCGTGCGATGAATTCCGTTTCCATATCCACTGCCACCGCTCCCGATGTGAGTGCAAGTTTGTTTCGCTCCTCACGGGAATTGATCAACGCAGGTACGGTCAGAAGATCAGCAATATGAATCGGCAAGCTCGAAAGCGATGAGCGATTTTCATCCAGCTCAACCGTCGAAAAGTTTTTAGCGACCAACAGACCCCCAAGTTGCAGTCGATCGTTGAGCGCCCCTGCAAACCCGGCGCTGATCAAACAGTCGAAATGCTGGTCTTGTTCGCCGCGGCGAATCCGTCCTGTGGCGGACAGAAATTTTGCCATGCGCTGCCGGCAAACCTTTTCTCCGACACCGGTATGAAGAACTTCAATCGTGCGATGATTGATTTCGCCGCGAATTGTCCTGACACCATTGCGATCAGCACGAACCTTGTTTGTCAGCCGGCGCAAGAACTCTGCGCTTTCGGCTGGTAAAGCAAACGTGACTGCGATCATTTGCTCATTGCTGACCAACGCGTATTCCCAATCAGTCCTGTTTTGTCCCCGCCTCGACAATTTGGACAACGAAGCTCCTCTTCTCTGCTGTAGCCGGGGTCGCTGACCCCGGTGCTCCCGGTATAGCCGTGTTCGCCGGCGTCGCTTGCGCGATCATCGACGAAATCGTCGCGCGAAATTCCGATTCGCGATTTGATGGAACATCGACAAGAACATTGAGCCGGCCCTGATCTGGAAGACCCTTCGTGGCAGATCCGCCAAATCGCGTTGCAATCGTGACTACTTCATCAGCAACTACCTCCATTTTCCCAGTTGCCGCTGGAACCATAATTTCACCAACACCCAGGGGCGCTGGTGTGAATGTCGCCGCAGCGTGCTCCAAAGAATTCGCGATCTGCTCGCGCATTTGCCTTTCAAGCAACGCCCGATTCGGGTTCTTTGTTTCGTGTCTCGCGATTAACCAGAGACCGATTCCGACGTTGACAGCCATGAGGACTATGAAGGCTGCGCCTACACGAAGGGCCATTTTACGGCCTTGCTCTGTCACGTCTGATCGCGATGGCAACAGAACTTCGCGCGAATCGCCGCGCATTCCCGCATGAATCTGTCGCGCCACCGCTAGCTCGCGCTGCAATTGCGTATCCGAGATCAATTGTTGTTCCAGCGCTGCGCGCTCTGCGGCGGATAACCTGTCCTCGAGGTAATCAAAAAGCTTGTCCGGATTCATGGTTGAACGATCAAGAAAGCGTCACGCTATAGGTCTCTGCACGCAACGGCGAAGTCGGAGGTCGGCGCGCAATCTGATTATTTGCTCTCTGAGAGGGCGGCAATACAATCGATCTGGTGGCCGGAAACGATCAGAAAGTAGTGCGGCGCCACGGTCGGATTTGGCATCGTGTGTTGGTCGGCCTCGCTGCGTGCGTGGCGCTCCTGATTATTTTTCATCGTCCTATCTTGCTGGGAATCGGACGGCAAATTGTGCTCAAGTACGCCGCTGGACAAAATCTGAAGATCGACTTTCGCGTGGAAGGCAATCCTTTCGGAAATTTGACCGTACGGAACCTTCGCGCTTCTCCGACAGGACTCTCAGGCGCCGAATCAATCGATATTGATTACATGTATGTTGATTACAGTTTACTCGGACTCGCACGATATGGGTTATCTCATTTCTTGCGCGACGTCGAAGTGCGTTCGGCGCAGGTTGTTTTAAATCCTGCGAGAGCTCCACCGCCCAAACCGCGTCCTAAACAAAAGCTAAAATTGCCTTCAATTTTTCCGGAACGGGTTCGGCTAGTAGACACGACACTCGTTATCAGAAATAAGCCGAACGATTTCGTCGTGGATCACGTTGATATTGATTTGAACCCGCGCAGTCCAGGCAACATGCGCATCGAAAAACTGCACCTCCCGACCGGCGACGGCTGGTCCAACGTTTCCGGCCAGACTTCTTATACGAACAAGAACCTTATTCTGCGTGATCTAATTCTGAGCGATCAGGAACAGATTCGTCTCCTAAACGTTGATGCATCACGCATCGACACCAAAGCGCTGGGAATCAAACTCGATTGCGCGATTGGCGACGGTCAAATATCCGCGTCGGCTGCATTAACGGAAACGGAGTCTTCGCTGAACGCGAACATAAATTTGGTTGCCGAAAAAGTTGCAGCAGAATCGCTGAACAAATTCTTGTTCTTGCCCGAAGGCGATCTTTCCGGAGAAATCGAACGCCTCGCTTTGGACGGCACGGGCGCAATCGACGCCCCGCGTACTTGGAACGGGACCATGTCGATGCGCATCAGTAACGCACGTCGACCGGAAATCGATTTTGCGGTTATTGAAGCGGCCGCAAAACAGGGCAGCGCGAGTTTACAGTCAGCCGACATCGTCCAGGACAAGAATGAGTTTCATGCTCACGGAACAATGGAATTGCCTTCTTCAGTCCAAGATTTCGGCCGGACTTCCACCACTCTGGAAATTGCGGGGACGTCGCCTGACCTTCAACGACTAACGACAGGAATGCCTGCGCAATTGACTGGCTCGGCTCAATTCAGCGGCAAGATCGACATCGTCAATGCGAAAATAGAGGCAACTCTTGGCATGACTGGAGAGTCAATCGGGTTTCCGGATGGAACCATTGAAAAGCTGAACACGACGCTGCGCGCGTCCAAGAGCGTGGCGCGCGGCGATACTAAAAGACCGTGGTTCGCGGATCTTCGCACTGCAATGGAGTTCGATTTGGCCGGCATACGTTATCGGGATCACATCATTGATTCAGTGCAAGGATCGCTCAATGGAAGCGATGATATTCTCGGGCTCGACCGGTTAAGTATCCGGCGAAATCAAAACGAACTGAATATTCGCGGGCGCTACAAGCTTCCAGAGGAAGTTGGCAAAGCTTCTTCGCAGCCCGCAGAGCTGGATGTTGCGCTCAACGCCACCGAGATGGGCGACTTCTGGACTACAGACTCTCCGAACAAATTGAGTGGGCCATTGCAAGTGGCGGCGCAAATCAAATGGAGACAACAGACAGCCAATGGCCAGATCTCGATTTCCGGTTCAAACCTCAAGATGCGGGACCTGGTATTCCAGCAATTGAACACCCAATGTTCGATTTCTGATAGCATCGTGTATCTAAACGATTGCAGGGCGAGTCTGAACGATTCGGACTTCTTTAACGCGACCGGGAGGCTGAATTTGCGGCAGCCTTATCATTATTCCGGCAAAATTTCCGGGAGCGTAGCGAACTTATCGACGCTTCAACCGCTACTTCGGGCCTTTGGTAATCAGAATGAATTGGCTGGTTCAGTTACGCTCGACTGGGAAGGAAACGGAGCCGCGCAAGTCTCGAAGAGTTCAGGGAACCTGAAATTCGTGCTCGAAAAAGGACGCTACGGAAATGCGCAATCGCTCCGGGCGAATATCGAGGCTTCCTATTCGCCCGACGGCCTTGACGTGCCGATAATCTTTTTCGCTTCGGGGAACACCGATTTTCAGGCAGTCGCTCAAGCAAAGGGCGAGACGCTCGAGATAACCAGGATTCAACTCGATCAAGGTCAGGCGAGGTTTGCGTCGGGGTATATTTCTTTCCCGCTTGTGTGGAGAAATCTTGGAACGAACGCCGCGACCATTCCGTCGTCCGGCAAAGTGTTCGCGACAATTCAGTCTGAGAATCTGGATCTTAAAAAATTGTTCACCGATCTCGGGATCAAAGCGGGGACATCTGGTACGGTCAACGCGAGGCTCGACGCGAATGGAACAATCGGAGACTTAAATGCGAGTCTCAACTTGCAGATGCGGGATTTGCGAAATGATCGCTGGCCGAAAATGGAGCCGGCAACTTTTGATCTGAACGCGCAGGCCGTGCACGATCGTCTGACAGTCCTGGGCAAACTGCAGCAGGCGCGAATTCAGCCGCTCGAGTTAGATGCGAACCTGCCTTTTGATATTCCGAAGATTGCTCGCGCCCGCAAATTGCCAGACGAAACACCTATCACAGCAAAGGCGCGTCTCCCTCGCAGCTCTGTGAATTTTGTTCGGCAATTTGTTCCGGCACTCGAGCAACTTGATGGCAATCTTGGATTGGATGTTGATGTAAGTGGGACGATCGGCAAACCGGTCTTTAGCGGGGCAGGCGACGTGACGGTGAACGTTGCGCGTTTTACGAACGCGACTATTCCGGCGTTAACGAATTTTAGTGCGCGCTTAAGCTTCGCACAAAACGCTCTAAGCCTGGAACGATTCGGTGGTGATTTAGCCGGCGGCCCTTTTACAATGAATGGCCGCGTCACCTTTCCAAAGCTGACTGAACCGACTCTGGATTTGAAATTGAAAGCCGACAGCGTGTTGCTTGCGCGAAACGACACGCTTACCGCCCGCGCGGACGCAGACATAACGGTGACCGGCCCAGTCGCGGCCGCAACGGTTAGAGGCAACGTAGCAATGACAAACAGTCATATTCTAAAGAACATCGACCTCATTCCTATCGGCCTGCCAGGCAGGCCCGCGCCGGAGCCGCCATCAGAACGCCCACAAATTTCTTTTCCGGACCCGCCACTCCGCGATTGGAAATTCGATGTCGCAGTTAAAACAAAAGATCCTGTGCTGATTCGCGGCAACCTGGCGACCGGCGGCGCGATCGCTGACATAAAGCTTACGGGAACAGGTCTGCATCCAGAATTGCAAGGAACGGTGCGTCTGGAAAATGTAGAAGCGACGCTGCCATTCAGCCGGCTAGAGGTTTCCCAAGGCTTTCTTTATTTTGACCCGAGCGATTCAATGAACCCGAGGCTGGAGCTGCATGGCACCTCGGTGATCCGCGATTACACGGTGCGGGTTTATGTTTACGGGACTATGCTGGCGCCGGAAGCCATTTTCACCAGCGAACCGCCACTGCCGCAGGAGGAAATTATTTCCTTGATCGCTACCGGCGCTACGAGGCAAGAGTTGTCCGGCCGCGGCAACGTTCTGGCCGGCCGGGCCGCCATGTTACTCGTGCAACAGCTCTACCGGAAAATTTTCAAAAAAGGCGAGCCGACTCAGAGCAACGAATTCTTTAATCGTCTCGATTTGGACGT
>JBKOYG010000060.1:0-3716 GCA_046725285.1 Verrucomicrobiota bacterium | reverse complement strand
ATCGTCCCGTCCCCACAAACCGCGGTAGGGGTCGGGCGTCATGGCATGATGCACCCCGAAGCTGTGCGGAACATTAAACTTCCACGCGCGGTTCCCGGTCAGACCCATAGCCAAAGTGCTTCCGCCGTGATACGCGTTTCTTAGGGCAATCACGTCGTAGTTTCCGGTATAAGCGCGCGCCATTAGCAGCGCGAGGTCATTCGCTTCCGAGCCTGAGTTGACGAAGTAACAAACTTTGAGCTCGCCCGGCATTTTCGCGGCTAGTTTCCGCGCATATTCGGCGATGTTCGGATGCAAATAGATTGTGGTGGAATGCTGCAGTGTTTCGTTTTGTCTGCTGGCAATATCGACCACATCCGGATGGCAATGCCCGACGCTCACCGTCACGATGCCACCAAGCGCGTCCAGGTATCTGCGGCCGTGTTCGTCCCAGACGTATTGCATTTTTCCTTCCACCAGCATTAGCGGTTTTTTGTAGTAGAGAAAAATTCCCGGGTTCAGGAATTCTTTGCGTAATTGCAAGACTTCGTCGGCCGACGGGCCGCCGTATTTGACCGGCTGGTAATCGGAACTTGGAAGCACCGGTGCCCGTTTCATATCAGTGAATGGTTGCGCAAGCCAAGATGAGCCCACCGGTCATTAAGGCAATCCCAATCGTGATAAACTAGACCAGCAAGCGGTCGGTTTATTTCGTGTAAACCGTGACGTAGACCCATTGCAGGCTCGACGTCACGTCTTAAATAAGCGACACTACGTAAGCGACGGGGGCCAAGATGAGCTCGTTCTTTCGTGAGTTGAAACAACGGAAGGTTTATCGCGTCGCGCTCGGCTATGCGGTGGTTGCATGGCTCGTCGTCCAGATCAGCGCAACGGTAATGCCCGCCTACGGCGCGCCGGAGTGGATTTTGCCGATCTTTATCACAGTGGTCGCGCTTGGTTTTCCAGTTGCGCTCGTGCTCGCTTGGGCTTTTGAATTGAAGGGAGGCGTAATTGAGAAGACGCCTGAACCCACTGGTGCTCTCTCGATTGCGAACAAGCGTCGCGTCTGGCTGCTCGCTGCCGCGGGTTTGATTATCAGTGCGCTTGCGATCGGAGGTTATTGGCTCTGGCATCCGTGGCGGAATACATCGACCGCCAAATCGATCCCTGCATCGACCGCTTCTGAGCCTTCTACCGCGGCACTGCCGACCATCCCCGCAAAAAGCATTGCGGTGCTGCCGCTCGAAAACGTTAGCCGTGACCCGGACAACGCGTATTTTGCCGAGGGCATTCAGAATGAGATTCTGACGAGATTAGCGACCATGCGTGATCTCAAAGTTATCTCACGCACTTCGACGGCGAAGTACCAGAGCAAGCCGGACAACTTAAAGACGGTCGCGCAAGAACTCGGCGTTTCCACCATCCTCGAGGGAGCGGTGCAAAAGGCTGGCGACAAAGTTCGGATAAACGTGCAGTTAATCGATGCCCGCGCCGATACGCATCTTTGGGGTAAGAGTTACGACCGTGACTTTAAGGATGTCTTAGCGGTTGAGAGCGAGGTTTCACAGGAAATTGCGGACGCGTTGCAAGCGAACCTCTCACCAAGCGAATCTCATGCTTTGGCCTCGCTAGGGACGCACGATTCAGAAGCATACGATCTTTTTCTGAGAGGCGAATACGAGTTTCACCAAGCCGAAAGCAGTTTAGCCGCAGACGCCTTTGATCGTGCGGACGCGTTTTACCGGCAGGCGCTGGCACGGGATCCAAGTTTTGCCCACGCTGCTGCGGCCCTCGCGCGCAGTCGACTATTGTGGCACTGGAATGTTTCTCCTTTGGCGCCAGCGGAATTAGAGGAGCTAAAGTCGATCATCGACCGCGCTCTGACGGTGGCTCCAAATTCGCCGGAAGCGCACTTGGCGCTGGGGGTATTCTTTTATCGAGCTCATCGCCAATACGAGATGGCGCTCGCGGAGTTTAACCGCACGCTGGAATTACAACCTAATAATGCTTTGGCGCGACTATATTGCGCGCTAGTTTACCGTCGGCGCGGTGAATGGGAGCGCTCGCTGGCCGATTTTCAACGAGCGCAGGAACTCGATCCGCGCGATGCTTGGAACCCGACCGCTATCGGACAGACTTATCAGGCATTGCGCCTGTGGAAGGATGCGGAGCGTGCCACATTGCGAGCTCTCGCCCTCGATCCGCACAACGCAGTGGCGGCGATAGTTCTTCTCAAATCCCGCCTCGCCCCAACCGGCGATGTCAACTCGGCCCGGCGAGCTTTCGATGGTTTTCCAGAGATCACCAGAGTCAGTCCCATCGGGGTGCGCGGCGCTACTGCATTCGGCGATGTTGCAGCTATCATTGGTAACTTGGTTTATCTCGACGTCATCGAAAGGCGTTTCCCCGATGCTTTTCAAGCTGTCGAGAAGGAGATGGTCAACGACGATCGTGCGCGTCTCCAGCAGCTTGCGGGGCGTATCGCCCTTCGCGTGCTGGCAGGACAGACTGAGGCAGCCAAATCAAGTGGAGAAGAAGTGCTGCCGTTACTCGAGGCCAGATTCAGGGAGCGGCCGGATGACACTTTCGCGATGACGGAGCTATCTTGGGTTTACCTCGCCCTCGGACGCAATGCCGATGCGTTGCGCCTTTTTAGGCAGGTGGCGGATTCAATCTCTATCGAAAAAGATGCCCTGACTGGTCCAAGTGTCCAACTCGCGCTGGCGCAAATCGAGGCGCGTGCGGGCGAACCCGAAGAAGCCATCAAAAGGCTTCGGCGTTTGCTCTCCATCCCAGCAGGCTGGGACGTTTCCATAGCTCGTTTGAAAATTGACCCAGTCTGGGATCCCATCCGTAATCGTCCCGATTTTCAGCAGCTGCTCTCAGGTCCGGAGCAGATCGGGCCTAACAAGTAGTAGGAAGTGAATCTAAGGAACTTCGTCGGCGAATTAAAGCGGCGTAATGTGTACAAGGTCGCGATCGCCTATACAGTCGTCGCGTGGCTGTTGATGCAGATAGCGAGTCAGATTTTTCCGTTCTTTGAAATTCCGAATTGGGCCGTGCGTCTTGTGGTGTTGCTGCTCATCATTGGATTTCCGATTGCGTTGATTCTTGCCTGGGCGTTTGAGCTAACGCCGGAAGGAATCAAGCGGGCCGAAGATGTCGATGTTAGCAGATCGGTTACGCGCAAGACGGGTCGCAAACTTGATTTTTTTATCATTGCGGTCCTGCTGCTCGTCATTGGTATCCTATTTTTCCAACGCCTTCGTCACAACGTTTCGCCAGCCGTTTCTTCATCTCTGGATAAAAGCATCGCGGTGCTTCCGTTCGAGAATTTGAGTCGCGATCCGGACAACGCCTATTTCGCCGATGGTATTCAGGAAGAGATCCTGACGCGGTTGGCCAAGATTGCGGATTTAAAAGTCATTTCGCGCACTTCCACGCAGCGGTATCAGAGCAAGCCCGGCAATCTGGCCGAGATAGCCAAGCAGCTTGGCGTGGCCAACATTCTCGAGGGTAGCGTTCAAAAAGCGGCCGATCAGGTGCGGGTGAATGTGCAGTTGGTTAACGCGCAAATCGATTCCCACCTCTGGGCCGAGACCTATGATCGGAAGTTGACTGACATCTTCGGCGTTGAGAGCGAGATCGCGAAAGGAATCGCCGAGTCATTACAAGCGAAGCTCACTGGGCACGAGGAGCAGGCGTTAGCAGTTAGACCGACAAACAATCCGGAGGCT
>JBKOYG010000070.1:0-15093 GCA_046725285.1 Verrucomicrobiota bacterium | reverse complement strand
GCAAGGGTGGGCGTTCGCATGGCGCTCGCTGATGGCCGCTGAGATTTTCGTGACAATCCTGACCGGTTTTGGCCTTGGCCAGCTTCTCCATTATGGCCGCGAACTGAGCGCCATGGAGCAGGTCATCGGAATAATGATAGTCATTGTCGTGATTGGTTTGATGGCCGACAAAATTTTCTTTTCACCGATCGAAAAATTTCTGCATCGGCGTTGGGGGACAAGCCAGGCATGAGATTCGGACAAAAGAGAGCGCCTACTTCGGCGCAACGTGAGGTGCGCATCACCAATAAACTCGGTTTGCATGCGCGGCCAGCTGCGCAATTCGTCAAATGCGTACGGAGTTTTCGATCGGAAATTTGGCTGGTAAAAGAGGGCAAACGATTTTCCGCTTCCAGTCTTATTGACGTTCTACGTGCTAACCTCGATTGCGGTGCGACGGCGACGCTCGAAGCGCACGGCGTGGACGCAGATGAGGCTCTGGAGGATTTGGAGAAGTTACTCGCGGAATTCCACGAAAAGGAAACCGACTAGCGCAAAGGCCGCGCTACCAGAATTCCGCTGTCTGAGCGGTAGCGATAAAGATATTTCGACAACTGTGAGTCCACGACCACGCGGCCGTAATTGCTGGGCGAAGAAGCATGCATGAAATGCAAGACGCCATCACTTGTGCGCAACGCGAGCCCCACATGCGCGGTCGAATGGAGGCCATTCCTCTCCCGCGAAATTACACCGATAATATCGCCGCTGCGTAGCTTCGATTCAATTCCTGCGACTTTGCTTTTGGGAATTTCGTAGAGTGGCCGCGATGAAACATTCGCTTCCATTCGTGTGAGCGGACCGAGCAACGAACGGTTCGCGGCGAGATAACGATAATGTCGCCAGCTAGCAGTCATTTCACGCGCGGAATGTGGAACACTCCGACCGCCCAGCTCTCGGGTCAGATCTTCTACAAGGCCCCGCCGATTATTATCGTACAGCCAGTCTTCCAGGTAGTGCAGACGCGAAAGATAGTCCCCGGTGCATTCTCCGCCGCGGTATCGATCCTGCTCGATGTAATGCAATAGACGTTCCGGAGTCCAGTTCGATTCCGGCTCATTGAGCATTCGGGCAAAACCGAGCGCGACCTCGAAAAAGGTCCAGCAGTCCATTCCCTGAAAATTTACCGACGGCGACTCGATCCGATTGTCGATCTCGAGAGTGAAATGTTTGTAGCGCGTTCCCACTAGTGCCTGCCCTACTGCGGCGGTTCGTTCTCCGATTGGCAAGGCTTTCCAATTCCCGGCTTTCGCCTTAGCAACCAGCCGATTGAATTGATCCTGTCCTTTAAAGACAGTGCCGAACGGAAGGCGCGATTCAGATGCAAACGCAACCGAACAAAGCAAAAACAGCGGGATAAAGACTTTCCAACGTCGCATAACCCGCACAACTCAACGCCGAATTCAGTTTCAATCAACTCTTATGCCGAAAGGGGGTGTGGGCAGCAAAAGGTTTTGCTTCACTCTGGCGCACTTATATCCTTCTGGAATCGTGCCAATTCGTTTTCCAAAAAAGAGCCGAAGAAACATTGTTCGCCAATCGTCGGACGGTGCAATCACCAAGCGTTCCACCCGAGTCCGGCTGCGCCCGCGCGCCGACTGGCATAAGCGCAATTTTCTTACCAGCGTCCTGATCCCGTCCCTTTTTGTTAAGCGGGCGGGTGGTCACGCACTGCCGCCTCCGCAATTCCCAAAAATTCGAGAAGGTGAGATTTGTGTTACATGGATCGGCCATGCGTCATTCCTCGTTCAAACCCACGAAGTCAACATCTTGATCGACCCGAACTGGTCGAAGTGGCTCAAGGTAATCAAGCGTTTGAAGCAACCAGGTTTCGAAATTCATCATTTGCCTTCGATTGATTTCGTTTTGGTGACTCACGCTCACTTCGATCATCTGGACCGGCGCACGCTGCGCCACGTAGCGGCCGACCAGCCGATCGTTGTGCCGATGGGCGTAGGAAACCTGGTGCATGATCTTGGTTTCCACATCGTGCACGAGCTCGATTACTGGCAAACAGTCGAGCTGGGGCCGCTCAAGATTTCGCTCACGCCCTGTCATCACTGGGGCGCCCGGTTTCTGGCGGATTTGCATCGCGACTTCGGTGGATTTGTCATCGCGGCAAATGGCCGCACCATTTTTCACTGCGGCGATAGCGCTTACTTTCCCGGTTTCAGAGAAATCGGTGAGCGCTACAGGATCGAGATTGCCCTGCTTCCCATTGGTGCTTATGAAGCGCCAACTGGGCGGGAAGTTCACATGAATCCAGAGGAAGCGGTAAAGGCATTTCTCGAGCTTGGCGCCAGGACCTTGATCCCGATGCATTACGGAACTTTTCGCCTCGGCTTTGAACCGCTGCATGAACCGCCGCAACGTTTGCTCAAATCCGCACGCGAACACGGGATTGAAGACAAGGTCCTCGTAATGACTGAGGGCAAGCCGGTTGTTTTGTAGGGCGTTTCTGTGAAACGCCGCGAAGACTTGTTGGGCGCCCTCGCTGCAGGCCTGCTCGTCGTCTTCTTCTGCTTCATCCTTCTCTGGCACGATCCGCTTGTTTTTTGGAACGACGACTATGAATTGTCTGTCCTGCCCGTCTTTGCGGATATGGCGCGCAGCTGGTCAGAAGGCCATTGGCCAATCTTAAGCCCCTATTCGTGGGTCTGCGGCAATCTCGCCGGGGAATTTCAATACGGAGTGTTCTCGGTTTTTGTAAATGCAGTCATCATCGTTGTCTGGAAATTTCCACTCACATTTCCGCAGCAAGCGGCTGCCGTTTCCATTGCGCATCTTTTTGCTCTGGCAGTGGGCGCGTTTTTGCTTGCGCGCGATCGTCAGTTTTCAGTTCCCTTGTCGATTTTCGTTGCGCTGATCGCATCTTTAAACGGTTGGATTATCTGCTGGGGCGCGACTGATTGGTTCGGCGCGCTTGGTGCTTTTGCATGGCTGCCTTGGGCGTGGTGGGGAGCAGCGCGGGCCCTCGATCCACACCGAAGCAAATGGAGATTTCTCTGGCCGGCGCCGTTTGTTTACCTCGTTGTTACCGGGGGATTTCCCTACGCGGTTTTGATGCTGCTCCTCCTGATTGCATGGCTGGTAATCAAGTCGTTAGCGGAAACGCGAAGCATTTTATCGATCTTGCCGTTGCTGTGTGGCGTCACGCTTGGCTTCGGATTGTCCGCTCCAGCGTGGCTCGCGATCCTCGATTTGGTTCACGGTTCAGCGCGCGAATTGCAGCCGGCGGCCGCACACTGGCAATGGCTCGTACCGCCCCCGGCATTGCCTGGGTTGATCCTGCCGTGCTGGACTGTCAATTGGGCCGATTTTTCCAGCCGTTACCTTCCGCATACAGCAACTGAGTTGGCTTGCGGTCTTGTTGCTCCGGCAGCGCTGATTGGATTGACCTGGCGCGGGCGCGAGCTCGTTAGGCGAATCAGCTGGGAACTGGTCCTGCTCCTACTCGTGCTCTTGCTCTCGATGATTCCGACAGCTGGGCTTTTTCGTTGGAGTTTTCGCTGGCTGCCGTTTTTTCATTTGGTCCTCGCAATCTGCGCGGCAGAAGTGTTACACGTGCAACGGGGATCGGCGATCCAGGCCACAGCGGCGCTCGTTCTCACCGTCGTTACGGCCATTGCGATGCTAATGCTGCGTACGACTGGCTCGCACGCTTTCCCGCTGACATGGATCTTTCTTGGACTTGCTGCGTTTTGGTGTCTTTGGGAGATCGCGCTGCGCAATTCTGAACCGCAGAAATGGGCGCCCATAGTGATCACGTTTTCGGCATTACTTGCGACATACATCTGCATCCCGACGAGCTGCGGTGTTCCCAAGTACAATTTCTCTCAGCAACTGCTTAAACCTTCGCCGCTCGATCCAGCGCGCCTTTATCTCAGCATTTATCCGTGGGCGGAGCTCACGTATTACACCGCAAACAAGCCCCAGGCGGTCGGCGAAGTCCTGCGCCCGGGAAGCACACCGATGTGGGCAGGATTGCATTTCATCAATGGCTACAGCCCGATTCGGCCAGCCGGCGTGGCCCGGGAATTCGCGACCTCAATTCACGGTGAGATCAATCCCAGTGTAGGAAGTCATTTGCTCAGTAACCAGGCCGGTAAGGATGGGCAACTAGATTTGTTAGGCGTGGATGGAATTGTTGTCGCGCGAGAATTGGATATCACGCCTCAGCCGGCTTCCGAATGGGAATTGGTTCTTACAACAGATGAAGGACGAGTTTTTCATCGAAGCGGCGCGCCCTTAGCGCGAGTGCGTTCGATAACGTCAATTGATTCGCAGCTCGGGGAGCAATTTGCGACAGCAACTGTTTTGCGAATCAATAATTCGCGAGATCGAGTGGAAGCAGATATCGATGTACCAAGTGGCGATCATCCGGCTCTGCTCACCTTTTCCAGGCCATATTTTCGCGGATACGAAGCGCGACTCGGCGATCGAAAACTCGCCGTCACGTCTTATCGCGGATTATTTCCGATGGTCGAAGTTCCAGCTGGCGCTCATGGACGGCTTGCTCTCATTTATCGACCAGCCTGGCTGATTGGGGGAAGTGCAACCGCAGCCGGATGCATTCTTGTAATCCTGCTAGCACTCATCCTGAAGGGCAGAGCGACAACCGACTTTTTTGCTGCTGCTGTGCGGGACGTAGCGACGCAGCCTAACTGGTGAATGTCTAAACTCGCAGGCGCCGGATGATGCGCGCAAGCTTGCCTCTCTTCGCTCTTTTTAGCTTGAGGTAACGTGCTGCCCATTCCTCCGAAATTCGAGTAGCTTGTTTTTCAACGGCCGGCGGTGGGATTTCCAAGCCCGGCGGAAACGGCAACCCGAGAAATTCGAGGACATGCTCAGCCGCGGCGCGGTGAGACGCAACGGCGTCTTCGTAAAAAAGAACCAGGGGGTCAATTTGATTTTTACGAAAATAATTCGCCCAGCCTTTGTCATGCGCCGCGATCCGTTTACACCATTCGTCGATTACCTTGAAATTGAACTTGGGTATGGCACGCGGTTGCGATTTCTCCTCGGCTTTTTGAGTCCAGACACCTGTCTGGCAGGCCATGGCCCAGGAGACCGCCTGCTCGACATGGTTCCGGCGGCGCATCCAGATGTATTTCGGCCTGTTGAAAACAGCCGCGAGAAGCTGCGCTCCATTGAGATTCTTGTACGCCGGAATTTCCTGCAACATCTGGAGCATTCGTTCGAAATAACTCCACATTATGACGGTGCCGAAGACTCCATCGGCTGCGGTGTTTTGCCGTAAAACGTGTTGCACATAGGCGACGCGCGATGGCGTATCCCAACGTTTTTCCCAGGTTTCTCCGGGCTTCGACAAAAAATGCTCCGCCGGCAACCCAGCTATGCCAGTGCTTCGGAGGATGCTACAAAGCAAATGCGTTCCGCTGCGCTGAACAGAAGCAATGATGTAAGAAATCGCCGGGTTCAAAATTCCGGAGAAGAGCGTGTTATGTCGCCGCGATCGAGAAGGTGTCCCGAATAATGCGAACGAGCATCACAGTTGTTTGGGAGCTTCCAGCAGCTCGATCACCCGTTTTAGCAAGCGGCCTGCACCGCCGCCGTCAATACTGCGATGATCAAAACTCAGCGTGATCTGGGCCTCGGTCCTGGGAACAAATTCTTTTTTCTTTTCATCCCACGAGGGAACTTTTTTTCCCGCTCCGAGACCAAGTAGCAACGTCTGGTCCGGCAATGGGATTGGTGTGCCCCATTCCATCCCAAAAGTCCCGAAATTCGAAACGGTTGCGACGCCACCAGCTTGCATGTCCGGCGAGATGCGCCGCTGTCGCGCGAGATCGACGAGTTCCTTATATTTCGTTGCAAGATCGGCAAGCGAAGTTTTGTCAGCCGCCCGAATCACAGGAACCATGATTCCGTCCTCGGCTTCGACAGCGATGCCGACATCAACGGAGTTTGATTGCACAACGCGATTGCCGATTAATTTCGCCGCTGCGCCGGGAGTTTCTGCAAGGCCGAGTGCAAGCGCGCGCAGCGCGTAAAGGCCCGGGCCAGGCTTGGGATCGCGCGACTGTCGATCCTGCAGCACGGGATCGAGATTTACCGACGAACCAATGGTTGAAAGCGGCCGCGTCCAACTTCGTCGCATCGCGTCGGCCACACCCGCGCGAATCGCAGAAGCTTCGTGAGCCGTTTGGCTCTCGATCTTATGCAGAAAATTTTCGAGATCTTTGATGGTGACACGATTACCTGCGCCAGTGCCCATGATACCTGCGAGATCGGCAGTCGTTAGCTGCAGCTCGGCCATCCGGGCTCGAACACGCGGGGACATGAACGTTGCGCCTTTCGCCGCAACTGGAACGGGCAATCCGACAGCTCGTGCACCGTCGCCGTCGCGCGCGGCAATTTTCGTTTCGCGTGCCGGAGCGACTTCCCGGTCGGCACGCGCGGGAATTTCTTCCGCAACTTCGCGCTGCGGTGATGGCGGCGCTTGTTTTGCGAACCTCGCGGCGTCTGCTTCGCTCGCTTCCACGTAGCCAAGGACTACGCCGACCGGGTAAGTCTCTTTCAATTGCACCGTGATTTGGGCAATCTTTCCTTTGCACGGCGTTGTCACGCCCATCACGGCTTTGTTGGTTTCGACGTCAATAATTTCCTGATCATCCGCAACTTCATCGCCGGGCTTCACTTTAATATCGACAATGGTGGCTTCGGCGATCGATTCGCCCAGTTGCGGCATGATGATTGGGACTTGCGGCATAAATCTCTATTCTCGAAGCAGCGCGCGAGCCTTTCGCGCGATCTCTTTTGCGTTGGGTCGATGGGCTGACCAAAGATTTGGGTGATAAGGGATCGGGGTGTCTTTCGCGTTGAGTCGCTGCGGCGCTGCGTCTAACAAATGAAAGCCCTCCGCCGCAACACGCGCAATCACCTCGGCTGTCACGCCGCCCCATGGAAATGATTCTCCGACACACAGCAGGCGACCCGTACGGGCGACTGAGGCGAGGACGGTATTTGTATCGAGCGGTTTAACCGAGCGAAGATCGACGACTTCAATTTCAAAACCTTCGCCGGTCAATTGTTCCGCGACCGCGAGCGCTTCGTGCACCATGGCGCTATAACTCACGATGGTCAGGTCGCGTCCTTCCCGCGCGATACGCGCCCTGCCTGTGGGCAAACCGCCGGTCGGCAGCTTGTCCGCCTTGAGATGATAATAGAGGTATTTGTGCTCGCAGTAGACAACGGGATCATCGATGGCCACCGCTTCGATCAGCATGGTGTAGGCGTCTTCCACCGTCGCAGGGGTCATGACAATGAGCCCCGGATAATGCGCATAAATTGATTCCATCGATTGACTGTGGAATGGCCCGCTTCCTTTTGTGCCACCGGAAGGCAAACGAACGGTGATCGGGACCGGCATATTCGTCCGCCAGTAATGGGTGCCGGCATTGTTTAGGATTTGGTTCAGCGCGATGCTGGAGAAATCAGCGAACTGCATCTCGACAATAGGTCGCATCCCCTCAATCGCAGCTCCAATGGCGGTCCCCACGATCGCATCTTCGCTGATGGGCGTGTTTAGTACGCGTCCGGGAAATTCTTTAGCCAGACCTTTTGTTGCTTTGAAAGCGCCACCAAACGTCCCGCCGACGTCTTGTCCGTAGATAAACACGCGCTTATCGTCACGGAGCAACTTCGCCTGCGCCTCGCGGATTGCTTCGAGATAAGTGATGCTCATTCTGGGCAATCAACAAGGTCGCGCCTGGAGATTGCGTACCAATCTTCTTTATCGCCGTCCGGCGGAGCCTCTTTTTGTGCGGTGGCAATAGCTTCGTCCACTTTCGCCGCTGCCTCTTTGCGCCACTTAGCCAGTGTCTCGACATCGACCAGATTCAAATCAGCGATTGTTTGTTCGGCGACTTTCAAACAATCGCGCGCAAATGGTTCGCGCTTGATCTCCTCCGTCACGTAACTGGCATCGTCGTGTTCGCCGTGGCCGGAAAGCCGCAGAACCGAAGCGACAACCAACTGCGGCGGACGTCCTGCGCGCGCGCGTTTGACTGCACTGCCAATCACATCGAGACAAGCGCCGAGATCCGTTCCATCAAGGCTGTAGCCTTCAAAACCGTAGCCGATCGCACGATCGACGAGCTCATGACACGCGAACTCGCGCTCATTCGGTGTGGAATAGGCATAATGATTGTTTGTCGCGACCACAACCAGCGGCACCTGTTCCACCGCGGCGATATTCATTCCTTCGTGAAACGCACCGGTTTGCATCCCGCCTTCGCCGATGCACGCCATGCCGATGAAGTCTTTCTCCCCCTTAAATCGTTTGGCCATTAACGTACCAACAGTGACGGAAATCATCGCGCCGAGGTGGCTGACCATTGCGAGTTGGTTCTCCTGTGGTCGGCCTCGATGGATGTTGCCGTCGCGTCCGCGCATTGGGCCAAGGCGCGAGCCCAGATAAGTGCGCGTGACGTCCAACAGCGGTTCGCCGAATGCAGATCGTCCCGCTTGGTCGCGAATCAACGGCGCGAAGATATCGCCCTTTTTCAAAAACAAACCGCATGCGACGCTGACCGCTTCCTGGCCTTTGCCGATATAGACGCCGCCGGTGATCAGGCCGCCCCGATAGAGACTAACGAGTTTTTCCTCCAGAGTACGCGCCAGCAGCATCCAGCGAAACGCTTCGAGGAAGCGCTCGTGCGGCGGCGCAGGCTTTGTCTTTTTGGTTTTTGATTGGCGCTGCGCCGTCTGAAGCATCCCACAATTTTACGCGAGATCGGCCAGCTCGCGCAAAAAAATTTTGCAGGCTCACGACTTGATCTCTGGGGAGGACAAACTGCCGATTACTCCAAGCCAGCAGCTGCCCTCCCCAGATGGAAAACTACCGCGTTGCAAGCGCGAGATGTTGTTGTCTGGGCTTCTGTTTCAGATTTGCAAACATTTCGGTGGAGACCTGGTGTGGCGCGGTCAATTTCATTCCCACCAGCTTGCTCACGCCACGCTCTTCCATCGTCACGCCGTACAACACATCCGCCTTAGCAATGGTGCGTTTGTTGTGCGTGATGATGATGAATTGACTCTGTTCTACGAACCGATCCAGCACGCGAATAAAACGGTTTATGTTGCCCTCGTCCATGGCCGCATCCACTTCGTCGAGAATGCAGAATGGACTCGGCCGAACCATGTAAATGGCAAACAGCAAAGCCACCGCGACCATGGAGCGCTCGCCTCCGCTTAGCAGGGAAACGCTTTGCAATTGTTTGCCCGGAGGCTTGGCGGTGATCTCAATTCCGCAGTTGAGCGGATCGTTTTCATCGAGCAGGGACAAATCCGCGCGTCCGCCGCCAAAGAGCTCTCCGAACATTTCGCGGAAGTTGATCCGGACCTGGGCAAAGGTTTCGCTGAACAGCTTCCTGGTGGTCGAATTGATGTGCGCAATCACGTCGAGCAATTCGCGACGCGAATTGGTAAGGTCATTATTTTGCGCTTCGAGAAATTTGTATCGCCCTTCCAGTTCGTCATACTCGTGAACAGCATCCAGATTCACCGGACCCATGTTGTCCAGTTGCGTCCGAAGTTCGGCAATTAACTTGTCCAGATCAGCGTCAGCGAGCTTCGTGGCATCGGCATCCTGCCGATCCTCTGCGGGCTGGAAGCCCGCGCTACGTCTCAGTTGCACTCGCAAAGTTTTTTCAAACGCAGCTTGGTCCGGACTAAATTCGCGCAAACTGATTTGATACCGACGAGAAACGCGGTCGGTGAGATTGTCGATCTTCAGCTGCAGCTCTGCCTGGCGCACTTGTTCCTTGGAACGCGAGTCACGCAGATCATTCAACGAATTTCGAATTGTGCGCAGATTCGACTCTGCTTCGTTCATTGTTGTCGAGCGCTCCTTGCGCTGTTCAGTGAGTGCGGCTAGCGCTCCCTCAAGATCTGCACGCTGCCCGGTTTGTTTCTCGATGGCGGATTCGGCGGTCCGCGATTCTTCCGCTTGCGTGGTTAGCCGCTTCTCGAAATTGGTGACCTCAGCCTGGCGTGCTGCGATTGCCTCTGCAAGCTCCGCTTCACGGGCGCTCATCGGCTGGCGCTGCGCGATAAGATGTTCGTAGCGCTGTCGCTCAGTGGCGACGGTGAGACGCAATTCGGTCAGCTGCTCCATTACCTCGTTTTCGCGCTTCGCGAAATCATCCTGCGCGGCTTGCAGTACCTCCTGCTCGCCTTGGCTCGCTTTCAAAGTCGCCTGTTCTCCGGCCAATTCGTCTTCCAGTTTTGCAATGCGTTCGTCTGCGGCTTGGATTTGTCGCGCCAGCGTCGTTTGCTCAGAGCGAACCTGGGTCTGCTTTTGTTCGCCTTCTTGCAGTTCTCTGGAGAAGAAGAGAATTCGATTGTCGCAATCAGACTTTTCACGCTCCGCAGTTGCGTAATCCCGTCGGGCTTCTTCCAGCTCGCTGCTCGCTTTCTCCAGTGCCGCTCGGGCGTCGTTGCATTTTTTGAGCACAGCGTCGCGTTGTTTGCGGATCTCGGAACACTCCCCGTCCAGAGCCGACATTCGCGCTTTGCGTTCGAGTAGAGAATCTGCCGATGCTTCTCGACTCCCGCCAAACACAACTCCCTCGGTCGAAATCAATTCGCCATCCAGCGTCGCAGCTGCGATTTCGCTGTGCTTTTTCTTGGCAGCCAGCGCGTCGTCCAGATGCTGAAAGATTGCGACGTTGTGAAGCAATTGTGCGACGAGCGGCGCGAGTGGCTCTGGCGCTTTCACTTTGTCGATTGCCCAGCCGAGCGATCTCTCAGGATCGCGCTTTGCGCGATGCTTTGCTATGCCATTGCCGAGGTGGGGAACGACCAAAGCGGCTTGGCCAAGTTTCTTCTCTTTCAGGGCCGAAATAATTTCGGGCGCCAATTCTGCGTCCTTTAGCACAATCGCCTGCAAATTTCGGCCCAATGCCGCTTCAATCGCAGGAATGAAATTCTGATCCACATCCAGATTTGCAACCAAAGCGCCGGCCAGCGCGGGCTTGATCCGCGAACGGTCATGCAGTCCCTTGAGCACAGCCTGCGATCCTTGCGCGAGACCTTCGCCTTCTTCATTAAGCTGACGAAGAATTTCAAGGCGCGATTCTTTCTCTGTCTGCCCACGCTCAATGGCGGCGAGCTCTTTTTCCATGCTTGCGACAAGTTGTTGATGCTGTCGCACCTTCTCGTCGCCAGTTTGAACAGTGGCTTGACATTGATTGAGTTTGTTTTGGAGGGTCTCGGACGTGGTGCGTACAGCGATGATCTCGTCCTGGATTCGGGTGCGGGCGGCCTCTATGTTTGAAACGGCGGCATCTAAACCACGGCGATTTTCCTCCGTCGTTTCACGGCGAATTTTAAGTCCGGAAATCTCCTCCTCCAGGTCCGCGATTCGACCCTCGATTTCTGATGCCGCTTTTCGCAGTGTCTCGAGTTTCGATTCCTGCGCGCTTCTTTTGGTACGAAGCCGGGAAAGCAGACCAGTAAGTTTTTCTAGCTCTGCTTCTTTGGCCTGCAGGGCCTCGCCCGTCTTTTCAATCAGCGCGTTCGCCTCTTGAATTTCCTTCCCTTGCTGCGCGCGCTTAGTTTCGGCAGCAGCAATATCGTTCTGGGAACGTTCAATCAGTTCGTTCAATTCTTCGGCCCGCTGCCGATTGAATTGGATTCGATTTCGATGCGCGTTAATTTCGCTTTCAAGACGCTGAAGTTCACTGCGGCTGCCTGCAATTTGGGCATCGATTTCTTCCAACGCGCGGCGCTGCTCGGCCAAGTCGTTTTCCTCTAGGTCGATTTTGGCGCGAGTGACGTCTTCTGATTTGCCGAGGCGCGCAATCTCAGCCTGGCAATGGGTGAGGTCGGCTTCGAGTACCTCGAGTTGCTTGCGCGAATAATGGGTATCAAGGACGCGGAGATCGTCGTGCAATGCCTGGTAACGCCGCGCTTTGCCAGCCTGCCGCTGCAACGAACCGATCTGGCGTTTTACTTCCTTAATGATATCGCCGATGCGCAGAAGATTTGCCTCGGTCGCCTCCAACTTGCGCAGCGCCTCGCGTTTCTGCGACTTGTATTTTGTGACTCCGGCTGCTTCCTCAAACACTGCGCGTCGATCTTCCGGGCGCGAACTCAGGATCATGTCGATTTTTCCCTGTTCCATCATTGAGTACGCGGCCCGCGCGATGCCGGTGTCGGCGAAGAGATTTTGAATGTCGCGCAGTCGACAGGACGTTTTGTTTAGCAGGTATTCGGAGTTGCCGTCGCGATAGACGCGACGTGTTACGCGAACATCGTGCCAGTCGATACCGAGCTCGTCAGCGCAATCGGTGAAAGTCAGTGATACCTCGGCGAATCCTACAGGCTTGCGCGTCTCGCTGCCATTGAAAATCACATCCGCCATCTCATCGCCGCGCAAAGATTTTGCAGATTGCTCGCCGAGTACCCAGCGCACTGCGTCAAGCAGATTGGATTTTCCGCAACCGTTCGGCCCAACGATCGCGGTAATGCCGTCGTGAAAATTAAGGAGCATTTTGTCGGCGAACGACTTGAAGCCGAGAAGCTCGAGCGATTGTAAGTGCATGGTAGGCCAAACCTCGGGCCTCACGAGGTCAATACAGCAGGCCTGGGAGGGTTACAAGTAAAAACACACAATTTGAGGCGTTTTTGGCCGACCCAACCACAGGATATTGGGGGCTGCCGGTTCAACTGTCCAGTCGCGCATGATCGAACTGGTCCAGATGCCTGATCCCTCTCTCGCCTCTCCCCTTGGGGACAAGGGGAGAGGATGAAGGTGAGAGGTTGTGACAATTAGCGGCGTCTTGAAATCGACCCTCACCCTCCCCCTCTCCCTCGCCAGGGAGAGGTATCCCTTCGCGCGTGCGATGCTGTAATTAGCAGCCATTCGAAAAACACGAGCCCTACCTGTGAAGCTTAGCTCGCATGCTTGCGTTAGACAACTGAATCACGCAGGATGCACCGATGGCTGATGAATCGACGCTGTCGATCCAACAAGCGGAGCGCGTCGATCATCAGTTGGTCCGCGGCATCGGAATTCCAGCTCTAACTGCCAACATTGTCAGCTCGACAATTGGTGCAGGAATTTTTGTGATTCCGGCAACCGTCGCGAGAGAACTAGGACCCGCTGCCCCACTAGCGTTTGTTTGTTGCGCGGTTGCGATGGTGCTGTTTGTCACTTGCTTCGCAATTGCGGGCAGCCGGGTGTCGCTGACTGGTGGACTGTACGCGTATGTCGAAGTCGCGTTTGGTCGTTACGTCGGATTCCTTGCCGGCATGCTTTATTTTCTAACCGCACTTGGCGCGGTTGCTGGCGTCGTGAACGTACTCGCGAATTCAGTTGCGCTCGTGGTTCCATTCCTCGGCAGTCCCGTGATGCGAATTATCGTCATGCTCGCGGTTTACGGTTCGCTGGTGCTGATTAATATCCGCGGCGTGCGCAAAGGTGCGGGCGCGGTCACTGTGATCACGGTGGCAAAACTTCTGCCCTTGCTGGTGTTCGTTGGCGTGGGAATCTTTTTTGTTCACGCGCCGAATCTTTACTGGAGCGGTTGGCCCGGCAGCAAGTCGTTAGGCGACGCGGTTATCCTGTTGATTTTTGCCTTTGTCGGAATCGAGGTGGCATTGATTCCGAGCGGCGAAGTGAAGAATCCGGCGCGTACGGTTCCCCGCTCCGCTTATCTCGCGCTTGTCATAACGACGGTCATTTACATCCTGATCCAAATCGTAGGGCAGGGTACGCTTGGCGCCGATCTGGCGAACCATCCTGGCGCGCCCCTGGCCGAAGCTGCGGCGACTTTTCTCGGCAATTTGGGCCGCGCAATTCTTCTAGCCGGAGCCACCGTCTCAGCATTTGGATTTGTGACGAGCGACATCCTGAGCTCGCCGCGTATGATCTTTGCTTTCGGCCGCGACGGCGCATTGCCGCAGTTTTTCGCGCACGTTCATCCGCGTTATCGATCGCCGGACGTGGCGATCATCACCTATGCCGTAATCGCGTTTGCGTTGTCGATTACCGGCACGTTTGAAAAGCTCGCGGTGCTATCCAATGTCGCAGTGCTTCTCATGTATCTGTTGTGCTGTGCGGCCTGCTGGGCGTTGGTGCAACGCGACGTGCGAGCCGACGGCGCTCAGCCCTTCAATTTCCCCGGAATGAACATTGTGCCTGGGCTGGCGATACTCGCGATTCTCTGGATTCTCGCTCACGCGACCGCGCGCGAGTTTGTCGTCACTGGCGTCGTGCTGGCCGTTGCATCAGTCCTTTATCTCGTCCGTGGCCAGATTCGAGGGAAATCGTAGGCAAACTGCGAAAACCGACTAGCTTGTGGGCATGCGTGAAAATTATCTCGAGGATTTTTATTCTTTCCTGCGGTTTCCGAGCATTTCGACAGACGACCAGTACGCCAAGCGGTTGGCCGAATGCGCGCACTGGCTCGTGAAAAGACTGACCAGCATCGGTCTGGAGACACAGCTTGTTCCCACGCGCGGTCATCCCATCGTCTGGGCGCGCAACAGACATCAGCCCGGGCGCCGGACTGTCTTAATTTATGGACACTACGACGTGCAGCCGCCGGATCCGTTGGAGCTTTGGGATTCGCCGCCGTTCGAGCCTGTGCTCAAGAACGGATACGTCTTTGCGCGCGGCGCAACAGACAACAAAGGACAGATTCTTTCACACATTCTCGGTATTCAAGAGACCATCGAAGAGAATGGTGATCTACCGGTGAACTTGCATCTCGTGATCGAGGGTGAAGAAGAAATCGGCAGCGTACATCTGGGCGGATTCCTGGAGGAAAATCGCGAGGCACTGAAAAGCGACGTGGCGATAATTTCCGACACTATGTTGATCGCGCGCGGCGTGCCCACGCTAAGTTATGGTTTGCGAGGCGTCACGGCTCTCGAAATCAAGGTCACTGGTCCGAAAATGGATTTGCATTCCGGCGTCTTTGGCGGGGCCGTTGCGAATCCGATCACGGCGCTCGCGCAATTGCTGGCCACGCTTCACGATCGCGAAGGCCGCGTAGCGATCGCTGGTTTCTACGATCGGGTGAA
>JBKOYG010000078.1:0-8353 GCA_046725285.1 Verrucomicrobiota bacterium | reverse complement strand
CAGCTCAAACGCCCATGCGATGATCAATGCAATCGGAAATCCGAGCGCGAGCAGCATGATCACTAGCCGAATCGCCCAATTAGGAATCTCAAGAAAAGGAAAGACCTGCGTCGCAATCTGCATGAGTAACCACGCAATGACCGCGTATGCGATCGCGACTTTGTAAACGTTGCGGCGCTTCAGCTCGGTGAAAAAATTTCGCGCCTTCATTCTCACGGCCTGAGTCCGATGCGCCGCAGCAAGTCCGTGTAGCGTGGGTCGTCCCGGAGAGTGTCGTAATCCGGAAGCGCGGTGATGAAGATCAACAAGCCGGTCCGAGCTTGGAAGTCTCGTTCGAGCCAGGCGAAGGCCTGATCGTTGTCACCAAGACCGGCGTACACCGCGGCGAGAAACATCGCCGGCGACTCCTTTCGGGCGTACCTCTCCTCCAATTCTTTCAATAGCATTATCGCCTCGGCACGCTTCCCCAAGGCACCATAGCCGTAACCTAGGAAGCCAAGCTCCAGGCTAGCTCGCCCAGACCCCGTCACTCCCTTCTGCAACTCGGCGATCGCTTCCTGCTCTCGCCCCTGTTTCAGATAGGCCCAGCCCAGGAAATCATGCGCTAGAGGAAAGTTTGGATCTAACTCGATGACCTTTGTTAACTTCTCGATGGCCGTGTTGAGATCGCCTTTGAGGATGTAGAGATAGGCATCATTGGTGCTGATGATGGGTGAAAGAGGATCGAGTTGCTGCGCGCGCTTGATCTCCGCCATTGCCTCATCAAGCCGCCCCAGCATGGTGAGATAGGGGAGACCGTACCAATGGTGCGCTGTTGGATAATTCGGGTTGAGCTCAATTCCGCGTTTGAATTCTTTTTCAGCATCGCCAACCTGCCACGACTCCATATCGACATACGCGAGGGAAGTGTGTGCCTCGGCCAGCGAGTCATCAATCTGAAGGGCACGCAGCGCCGCGGCTTTGGCTTTCGGCAATGTCTCGCTCGATGGCGTACCGGCGTATTGTTCCATCACCGCGTAGCAGTCGGCGAGTCCCGTGTAAGCGAGGGCATACGTCGGGTCTTTATCCACTGCCTGCTGAAAGTGCTCGAGCGCTCTCTTCAACCCGCCGGCGGTCCGCCGGTTCCAGTAGTAGCGCCCGCGCAAATAGAGTTGATATGCCTCCAAGTTCCCCGTTGGTTTAGCCGAGATCGCATGTTCTTCGGAGCCAGTGAGCTTCGCCTTTAGTGTATCGGTGACTGCTTTCGCGATCTCGCTTTCGACGGCAAAAATGTCAGTCAGCTTCCGGTCAAAAGTGTCCGCCCAAAGATGAGCATCACTGTCAGCTCTTACTAGTTGCACGGTCACGCGGACCTCATCGGCGGAGCGTTGCACACTGCCTTCGAGAAAAGTCGCCACGCCGAGCTTTTGGGCAACCTGCGGCAAATCAGTAGGAGAGCTCTTGGGTTGCAGCGTAGATCTGATCGAGATGACTTTGAGATCTGCTACTTTGGACAGGCGGGCAAGAACCTCCTCCTTAATCCCCTCCGCAAAATAGGCGTTGTCGGGGTCGCGGCTAAGATTTTCGAACGGCAATACCGCGATTGACTTTTCTAACGACCCAGAACTTCCGCTTACTTTCGGAGCTGTGTAACGGCCAACGAAAAACAAACCTACCGAAAGCGCAGCCGCCATGATGACAATATAAATCCAGGCTTTGTTGCGAGACGGTTTCGCCGGCTCCGTATCAGCCGCTTCCGTTCGCTTCAGCCCCTCCGGTGTCAGCTCAAACGCCCACGCAATGATCAATGCGATCGGAAGGCCGAGGGCGAGTAGCATGATTACTAGCCGGATCGCCCAATTAGGAATCTCGAGAAAGGGAAAGACCTGGGTGGCTATCTGCATGAGCAACCAAGCAATTACTGCGTACGCGATCGCGACCTTGTAAACATTGCGCCGCTTTAGTTCGGCGAAGAAGCCCCGGAAATTCACGGCTGCTTATCTTTGCAAAGTTCTTGGAAGCGTGGATCGCTGCGGAGCTGGTCGAAATCGGGATCGAGCCGGAGCGACGCTGGGGTAAGCGGCACGTTTGAAGCGAATGCACTTCCATACGGTATCGAGAGTAGCTTGTGTAAGGCGGCGACCGCTCGGTCGGGCTCGCCCATGCGTGCCGTCACCCGGGCGAGGACCTCGATTGGAAAGGGGCCCAGCGCAGCGTCTTTCTCGATGGGGAACACGGCCACGGCCCGTTCAGATAAGGCCAACGCCGCAGCTTTGTCACCGAGGCCCATATTGGTCAGCGCGAGATCACCAATCAGCTGATAGTTCTGCGGTTGGCCTTTGAGGAAAGGTTCCAGTTCGCTGCGCGCTTGTCGCCAAGTTTCCTGAGCGGCGACATGATCCCCGGCGACTTCTTGCGCCCAGCCTAACCAGAAGCGCAGTTCGCCATTTAAGTAACCCAACGCTGGATCAGGCTTGGCAAGTATTTGCTTTAGCCGAGGGATGACTTGTGCAGGGCGCCGCTCCAGGATTGCCTGGTAAACTTGTGTTTCGACCGCGCTGGAGTCGTCGGCGTTTGGACGCAGCGGAGCTAGCAATGCAGCAGCACGCGGAAGGTCGCCCTCGCCTTGTGCGATTGCCGCTTTCAGTGCGAGGGTATCGACATCGTCCGGTGTGATGTTAAGAATCTGATCAAGCTTACGCAGCGCTTCGGGGAAACGACGGAGGAAGGTATAGGACAGGGCGTGCTGGGTGAGCATGGAAAGGTTGCGCGGGTCCAGCCGTTCGGCTTCGTTGAAGTATGACTCGCTCCGATCCCACTGGCCTCGCCTCCGCGCGACATAGGCCAGCGATTCAGGAATCTGACTACTATTGGGCAAGAACTGACGTGCTTGTTCAAAGTAACGCACCGCGGTGTCGTAATCCTTGCAGGCGTAGTGGTAGTATCCCTTAGCCAAAATGCCCTCGCCGAGATTGGGCTGAAGAGCAAGGGCTGTTTCGGCTGCCTGCCGCGCCTCTTCACGCAGCGCTACCGTTGGTTGAAGAGCCACGGTCAGGTAGCCAACTGCGTCCACGTATGATAACAGCGCCCAACTGAGGGCGAACTTCGGGTCTAACCGCACCGCTTCTCTGAGATATTTCTGCGCGCCAAGAGAGTTGGCAGGTGTCAATTGCGTTCTCAGACGATAAGCCAAACCACGCAGATAGGCATCGTAAGCCTGAGGATTGTCGGTAGGCTTGCCGGCGATGATTTGCTCTTCCTGTCCCGTGAGCTTGGCTCGTAGTTGTTCGGCGATCGCTTTGGCTACTTCACTTTCGACCGAAAAGATGTCGGTCAGTTTGCGATCAAACGTATCCGACCAAAGGTGGGAATCACTGGCAGCCTTAATTAGCTGTACGTTCACCCGCACGGCATCGCCGCTCTTCTGCACGCTTCCTTCCAGGATGTGGGCAACGCCAAGTTGGCGTGCAATCTCAGGTAGGTTTTGAGGTGCGCTTTTGTAATGCTGTGTGGAAGTGCGCGAGATCACCTTTAGGTCAGCGATCTTGGATAAGCGTGTCAGAATTTCGTCCTGTATTCCCTCGGCAAAATAAGCGTTCTCCTTGTCGCTGCTCAGGTTTTCGAACGGCAGGACCGCAATCGATCGGGCCATCGGGGCGAAGGACCGCGTGCGCTGGTACCACCAGGCGCCAAGCGGAATCGCTGCAATTGCCAACGTCAATGCCGCGCGTGCTAGGATAGCGCTCCTGCGTCGCGAGCGTGCTTCAGGGTTAAATCGCGCGTAGCAGCTATGGGCAGCAGAAAGTAACTCGCGGGCTGTTTGCGGTCTGTCCTTCGGATCCGGGGCCAGCATCGATTCCAACAGCGCAATAACCTGGCCCGGCAGGTGCAGGCCTCTGAGGTGTTCCAAGGGTAACTCACCGGTTTGCCTCACGCGGATTTCTTCCATCGTGCCTCCTACAAAAGGCGTGTGACCAGTCAGCAGATACCAAAGAGTAACGCCCAGTGAATAGATATCGGAACGCGTATCAATCGGCAATTGGCCTGCGCCGGCGAACTGCTCAGGACTCGCGAAAGCCGGCGTGCCGATAAAGCCCGCCTGGGTCTGTTCGGCACCGAGCTCTGCTTGAGGCCCCATTACTTTGGCTACACCGTAATCGATGAGCTTCACGGTGAGCGCCCCGCTCACATCGGATTCGAGCATGATGTTCGATGGCTTGATGTCCCGATGCACAACACCACACGCTTCCGCGGCGACCAACGCGCGCGCGGCCTGCTCAATCACTTCCAAAGCGAGAGCAAGCGGCATTGGCCCATCACGGTGTACACGGCCTTCCAGCGTTTCGCCCTTGACCAGTTCCATGACATAGAAATACTCGCCGTCTTGCTCTCCATAGTAAGTTACCTGCGCAACGTTTGGATGATGAATGTTCGCAGCCGCGCGCGCTTCGCGCAGAAAACGTGATCGCGCATTCGGATTCCGCGCGACGCTCCGGTTGATGACCTTGAGAGCTACAGTCGAGTTCAATACTGTATCGCGAGCGCGGTAAGTTATGGCCATCCCTCCAGCGCCGAGCTCGACCGGAAAACCATCCGCACCTACTTCCACTTCGAAGTGGGCGTATCTCAATGGTCCCGGCGTCAATCGACTGCACACCGCCGGTCTTTCCGGCTCTTCGCCCTCGGCGAGAAAGCCAAGGCTAACGAGACAACGCAGGCATACCCCGTTCGGACCGCATTGAGTTAGTGGTCGTCCACATCTCGCGCAGGTCCCCGCAGCTGGAGGCCCCGTTGTGCCGACACCAATGCCTTTGTCGTCCATGCGTAAAGTTACCTTATCTCATCAGTATTTAATAAAGGTGCTGTAGGTCCGCATCGACGTCTGCCGGGTCAGAGACGGTAGGCAGCCACGCAATCACCCCGTACGTGATCGCGACTTTGTAGACGTTGCGCCGTTTGAGTTCAGCGAAGAAGTTCTTCGGGTTCACTGTGCGCGCCTTGACGAAGCGCTCGTCACCTGCAGCACTTTACCTTCATGGACGCGACTTGAAAAGAGCGTGCATCGTCGAAGACAACTTTTGAAGGCGCCCCAGCCTAACCAGACCATACAGTCTGACGGCTGACCGACGTTGCTGCTCGCGTCAGACTTTTCGATTCGCTTCGGTGAACGGAATCGTGCGCACAGCCAGTTCTCAGTAGCCAACCGCTGCGCCGTCCTGCCGCGCGTCGCTCGCGCCGAGACGTATGCCTGTCTTGTCTTCGATCATGATGCCTTGCGCATCGCTCATGTAGATCGGCTTGGTCGCGAACTTATGACCGCGGGCTTCGAGCGCTCGGCGCGTATCAGCCGATAACCCCAGCGGCTCATCGAGAATCTCGTCTGGCAACCATTGATGATGAATGCGCGGCGAGTCGATCGCCTCCTGCAGGTTCATGCCGTGATCGATCACGTTGCTGATGATTTGGACGACTGTGTTAGTGATCGTTGGCCCGCCGGGCGTGCCAATCGCGAAGTAGAGACTGCCGTCCGGTCGCAGGACGAATGTGGGCGTTATGGATGAGAGGGGACGTTTCCGCGGCGCGATCGAGTTCCGCTCACTTTGGATCGCCCCCCAGCTATTCGGCTTGCCTGGTTTGCTCGCGAAGTCGTCCATCTCGTTGTTGAGCAACACGCCAGTGCCTTTTGCGACAACGCCGGAACCAAACGAGCCGTTCAAAGTGTACGTGTTCGAGACCGCATTTCCCGCTGCATCCACGATCGTGAAGTGCGTCGTCTGTGTTGATTCGTAGCCGGTCGGTTTGCCTGCACCGATTTTACTGCTCGATGAAGCGCGCTCCGGATTGATCGTGCTCCGTTGTCGCTCGGCGTACCCTTTTTCGATCAAGCCTTCGATCGGAACCGAGCCAAAATCAGTATCTCCCATATACTCCGCGCGATCCGCATAAGCGCGTCGCATGGCTTCGACAAGCAGGTGGTAATACTCGGATGAAAACGGGTGGAGTTTCTGCAGATCGAAGCCTTCGAGAATGTTGAGCATCTCGATCAAGACCGCGCCGCCGGAGGAAGGAGGCGGTATCGAAATGATCCCATATCCACGATAACTTCCGTGAAGCGGCACGCGCTCCTTCGGGGCGTAATCGCGCAGATCCTGGCGCGTGATCAAGCCGCCGTTGTGCTGCATATCCTCTGCAATCAGCCGCGCCGTCTCGCCTTCGTAGAACTCGCGCGGCCCTTTCTTTTGCAAACGTCCGAGCGTGGCGGCCAATTCCGGCTGCCGCAAAATCTCTCCCTCGCGATACAGCTTTCCCTCCCGCAAAAAAATGCGCCTGCTATCTGCAAAGCGCGAAAGGGTGGTTTGATGATCCTCCAATCGCTTCTCCGTCCGATGCGTCACCACGAAGCCGTTGACGGCGAGCTTCCTCGCCGGCTCAATCAACTCCGACCAGGTCAGCTTCCCTGAGCCATATTTCTTGAGCGCGAAAGCCATTCCGGCGACCGTCCCCGGCACACCAGACGCGCGGTAGCCGAGAATTGAAGAACCTTCGCCTTTGATCAACTCGCCATCAGATCCGACGTACATGTCGCGGGTCGCCGCCGCCGGTGCCGTCTCGCGATAATCAATCGCAGTCGCAGTCCCATCGCTGCGTCGGATCATCATGAACCCGCCGCCGCCAAGATTCCCCGCCGACGGATAGACGACGGCAAGCGCAAACGCGACTGCCACCGCCGCGTCCACTGCGTTGCCACCGCGCTTCATCACGTCGACGCCGATCTGCGACGCAATTCGCTCGGTCGACGCCACCATCCCATGCGGCGCGCGCACTGGCTCGCGCCACGCTGCGTCCGCTGTGGTTATGCAGACACAAAGAAACAAAAGAAAGAATCGCTTCATGGCACGATGCATTCCAAATGTGTCGCGACTTTAATAAGGACCCAGGCCACGGCGCCGTAAGCAATCGCAACCTTGTAAACGTTGCGCCGCTGTAATTCGGCAAAGAAGTTGCGGGCCTTCACGGCTGCTTTTCCTCGCAGAGTTTTTGGAATGCAGGATCGGCGCGCAACGGGTCCCAGAACGGATCGAGCCTGAGAAGGGCCGGCGTACTCGGCCCACCGCCGTAAAGCCAGCTAGCATATGGCGTTTGTAGCAAATGCGTGAGAGTCGAGATCGCGCTGCTATTCTCGCCAAAAGTCATCTGAATTAAAGCGAGGCCTTCTTCACGGGCAGGTCCGTGCACCCGATCTTTAGCACTCGGCAAAAGCATGATTGCGCGTTGGATCTCATTTAGCGCTGAGTTCTTTTCCCCGAGGACGGCATTAGCCAGAGCCAACATTCCCGCCAAGTCCGAGTTGTCCGGTTGCTCTTTGCAGAGTTGGCCCAGGATGTTGCGCGCCTGTTCGGCGGTAGCCTGCGCCCCGGCGATATCGCTGGCAAGGCGTTGAGTCCAAGCCAGAATGAGCTGATTAACGGCTTTGTTGGACTCAGAATCAAAGTGGAATTGAGTTTGCCGGGCTTGCACCAACTGAACGGCCTCACTGTGATTCCGTTCAAGTCTCAATTGAATGATCTTGGCCATGAAGGCATTTCTAGATGGAGTCTGCGCGTTTATTTCTAATAACAATTTAGCGGCTTCTTGCAGGTTACCTTGGGCCTGATAAATGCCGGCCTTTGCGGCCATCAGCTCCGGATCGTTTGGGATAATGTCCAGTGCCCGATCGTAGAGCTTCAGCGCGGCTGGGAACTGCCGAACCGCCGTGTAAGTGAATGCCGTATCGCTTAGTAGCTCATAGTTACGCGGATCGAGAGCGAGACCTTGCTCCAGGCAGGCAATGCTTTCATCCCAATGCCCCTCGCGTCGGGCAATTGAGCCGAGGGCCCTTGGTACCTCGCTGGAGTTCGGCAACAGTTTGCTGACTTCTTTAAATGTCGTTTTGGCCAGCTCGTAATCACGCAGTACAAAGTATTGATAATAACCAAGGGCTAGTAGGGTTTCGGGCGAGCTCGGTTGGAGTTTCTGCGCAGTCTCCAACGATTTTTTCGCCGCGTCGCGCCGAGCGGCGGTGGTGTCGGAGCGGTAGAAGTAAAGACTTGCGTCTGCGCGCGAGAGCCGTGCCCAAACGAGCGCAAAATTCTCGTCGAGCTCCACCGCCCGCTCATAGAAATCGATGGCCTTCCGCAGCGCATCAGCTGAGAAACTGCTGCGTGTGTCAAAAGCCAGGCCGCGCAAATACGCATCGTAAGCCTCCGGATTGTTTGTCGGTCTAACTGCTAACGCCTGCTCCTCGTGCCCAGTGAGCTTCGCTTGTAATGACTCGGCGATTCCTTTCGCGATCTCGCTCTCAACGCCGAAGATGTCAGTCAACTTCCGATCATAG
>JBKOYG010000091.1:0-46321 GCA_046725285.1 Verrucomicrobiota bacterium | reverse complement strand
CGATCGACGAAAACTTCGATTCGATGAAGGGATCTCTTCCGTGACTTCAAGTTGAGAATTCAGTCAAGCCGCCGTGACGAGAGCGGCACAAGCTCTTTGCAAATGCCGTGCACTTTCCGGACAGTTTCTTCCGGCAAAGGTTCATTTTCGCTCAGCGTGCGAATTCTGCGTATTCCATCGAGCAACTTTACAACAATGGGACGGGCTTGGATGTCATTGCTCATTGCGACAAGTTGTTTCTCCAAATAATCAACCAGAACCGGTTGCCGAATAAGTGCGGAACCTTCGGATGAATACTTTTGGAGCACGAGCGCGGATAGAGCCTCGGTGCCACGCAACCATCCGCCGACGCTTACTAGTTGGGCGAGATGCCTACTCTTGAGTTCAATCATTCCACTTTCAATATCTGAAAGCACACCGTCCCATTCCTGTCGCGCAGCCATCCATTCGTTCTTGTCCGCAAGCTCCATAATGCTGCGGCTGCGGCGGAGCGCGCGCTCTTCGACCCCAAGTCCTCGTGCTAACGCCAGCACGGTGCGACCGAGATTTTTCACTTCGCTCGAATCTTCCGCTTCCATAGCGATAAAACCCTCTCCTATTACAACCCCGAGTAGAGTTGCGATTTGCGCCTGATCGCCATGTGATTTCCAGCGAGCCACCTCGGGACGCTTTAGAGCGCGCCAGTTCGCATCCCGAAATTGATCAAGAGAACGGAATATCTCTTTCGGCACTGGTACCGCGATACCATGGACCAGTGTGGCTTGCGAAGGGAGTTGGTTGTTTTGTTCGGAAGATCTTTGAGCAAATGCGGGGATGGCAGCAATAGCCAGAGCGAAAAAGCAAAGCTTTGGTGCAGCCACAACCAATTCAAAGCCCGCTCGGGAACGTTTCTTCCACTTCGCCCATCTCCCATTCAGCAGTCCGCTCCAGTGGTTCAACAGCGCGAGTATGATCGTAATGCAGGATCGCGTCGAATTGATCTGGTAAGCGTGCATGAAAGCAATGGCTGATCAATTCTGTGTTTGGCCGGTAAATTACACCGATCGCTCGCTCGAGACGTTCGCTGCGCAACTGCGCCGCAAGATCGGCATCCTTTAGATCGAGGAAGAAATTTGGAACATCGACATCATGGAACAGGGCTTCATAGCTTTCCTGATGCGCGGGGCGCACAATTTTGCGCTCGGCCGGCCCGTCCCAATCGGACGCCGCCGTAACAGTGCCGTCGTACGTGGTGAATCCGATGGACACTGCTTCCTTTCCAAAATGCTCGCGTACGAGCTGGCCGAGATTGAGTTCTCCCCGTTCGCTCATTTGCGTCGCGCGCGCGTCGCCCAGGTGCGAATTGTGCGCCCAAACGATGATTTTCGCTGGCGGCCTCTGGTTGCTTAGATGGATTGCCAGCCTGAGCAGTGATTCCATCATGTGTGTGTCGCGCAGATTCCACGAGGAAACGTCGCGACGAAACATATTCCGATAATATTCTTCGGCGTTCCGCACTACGAGCGCATTTTGTTCCGCGCAAAAATACGCGTCGGCTGCGACCTGGCCGTCACGTTGCAGGTAATCCATCGCGTTGCGCCGCAGTTCGACGAGATTTTTTATAACGGCGTCCTCGCAGGACGGCGTCATGCGAAAGCCGGCGGCGTATCCGTACGTTGTAATGTCCTTTCCGAAATGCTCGAAACAACTGTAGTAATGTCGCGCTCGTTTTGCCGCTTCCGGATCAAGTTTGTCCAAGTAAGCGAGCACCGCTTCGATCGAAGCATGCAGGCTGTAAAGAAGTTTGACGCCGAGCTCTTCGTGAAGCGCCGGCTAAAGCATCAAGGCGATTACGGCGATATAAACGATCGCCAGCCAAATCAATCTTCTATATGAACGAGCGCGCCTTTTCGCTCCATCCTAATCGGCTGGCGATAGCATGTGATATTTGCTGCGCTCCAGGATCGGGCCCTCCGTGGTGCCGCGTAAGAACTGTACGACTACCGGGTTCTTTGATTGCTGCATGTGCTCGGGCGTCCCTTGTTCGATAATTTTTCCACGGTGCAACATCGCCATGCGCGTGGCGATATGAAACGCGCTGTCCATCAGATGCGTAACGACGATCGATGTCGTCTTCGTTTTTTTAGTAAGATCGATGATCAGTTCGTCGATCAACGCGCCGATTACCGGATCAAGGCCCTGAGTTGGTTCGTCGAACAGGATCAGCTCCGGCTCCATCACCAGCGCGCGGGCCAGACCGACGCGCTTGCGCATCCCGCCGCTCAGTTCGAAGGGCAGCAACTTATCTTCGCCAGTCATTTCGACCATTTCCAATTTTTCATCGACAATCTTGTCGATCTCCGCGGGAGTTTTGTTGGTCAGCTCCTGCAACGGCAGCGCAAGGTTTTCGCGCACCGTGAGCGAACTAAGCAACGCCGCGTCCTGATACACCATTCCCATGTGTATCCGAATCTGTTCCAGTTCGTGATCGTTCATTCGAGAAACCTCGTGTTTTTTAAAGAAAACCGAGCCTTGGTTCGGTTTCAGAATCCCCAGAATTAAGCGTAGGATTGTAGTCTTTCCCATGCCGGTCTGCCCAATAATGACAAGTCGCTCCTGCGGCTCGACAACGAGCGATACATCGTTGAGCACTAGTTTGTCGCCAAAGCGCATCACCACGTCGCGCAGCTCGACCATGTGTCCCATCGAGATCGCTGGAGGTTTAGCCGTGGGTAACGCTTGTGTCATCGGCTGAGATGCGATTCACGGAACTTATTAGTCTTCCGCCGTTCGGGAAACGCGTGCGCTGCGAGCTTGCGATCTTTTTTCGTGAACGTCTTGCCTCTCGGTGATTTTCGTGGTTGCCGCTGGTCCGCCACAGGACGGATTCGCCGTAGCGAACTTACTAGTCCGCGCGTCTTGGTACTGCGCGTCTTCACGAGGTTCGCCGCTCTGATCCGAGGATGCGATGGCACGACCAGGACGGAACAAGGCGCGTGTCGCACGACTTTCTCTGCGATGCTCCCGATCAGTACATGTTTGAAACCTGTCAGGCCATGCGTCGATGTAATGATTAGATCGACATCGTGGTCTTTGGCAAAAGCGCCAATGTCCAAGACTGGCGAGGCTTCCGTAAGGACCGTCTCAAATTTTACTTGTCCAAACTTTGCCACCCGGAGGAGCTTTCGCATTCGGCGCTCAGCATTTTCTCGAGCCGCCTCTTGCAAGGCGGGAACGCCGTAGAGGGCATTGCCCTCGCTTGGGTAATTGTACCCAAGATAAGTAGAATGCAGCAAAATGATCTTGGCCCCAAATTCGCTCGCGAACCCAATTGCGTACTCGAGTCCTTCTCGTGAGCAATCGGAAAAATCCACCGGAACCAGGACAGCGCTAATCGGAAGCCGTGGTCTGGTTTTTGAGGTTCTCTTTTTATTCCGTACCACAAACACTGGACAGGGCGAATGCTGAACAACGCGTTCCGCTGTACTGCCGAGGAACACATGCTTGAGACCGGTGTAACTATGCGTCGGCATGACGATCAGATCGGCGGGAATTTCCTTGGCGACCCTGCAAATCCCATCAAACGCAGCCGCGCCCATTCTCAAGTGTGTTTGATCGCGTGGAGATAACTCGGATTTGATGGCGATTGCTTTCAGTTGTTCCGCCAAGCGCGTGCTCCGGTGCTCTTCGAATGAATCGGGCAATTCCGCCGCCGAGACCACCGGACCCATGAATGTGTCCGGATAGCGAAATTGATGAACGTGGACGAGATGAATAGTAGCGCTGAAACGCTGCGCCAAACGTCTCGCGGTTTCGATGGCCTGGATCGACCGCTCAGAGAAATCGATGGGCACGACAATATTTTGGATGCTTAGCTTTTTCATCTTCTAAGATCGATAAACGAAGAATCACTGTGAGAGCGGCTCGGCACGACCATCACGGGGCATTGCGCGTAGCGGACGACATGCTCGGCCACGCTCCCAATAAGCGCGTGCTTGAATCCAGTGCGACCATGGGTGGAAGTGACAACGAGATCCACATTGGGCTGTCCGGATGCACCGCAAATTTCGTCAATGGGGCGACCGGGACGAATTTCAGTTTGAATCGACACACCGCGCAAAACATTCAGCTGCTTGAGCGCGTGAATCTCTTTCCGGGCGGCTTCTTGTACCGCTTCGATCAGCGGGGAGAGGCGAACGCCGACCCGGTCAACGATCGCATAATCGGCATACGGATATATCGCATGAAAGAGGCGGAGCGTGGCATGAAGCCTCTTCGCCAAGAACGCTGCGTACTCCACTCCGGCGAACGAACAATCTGAGAAATCTACTGGAACCAAGATTGTGCGGATCGTGAACGGCTTGGTCCCGGCCTTCGATTTCTGTTTTCGCTTTCGCGCGATAAGGAAGGGGCAGGGAGCGCCGCGGACGACTCGTTCCGCTGTGCTCCCCAGGAGGAGATGCTTCAGTCCGCTGTGTCCGCGCGTCGAAAGGACGATTAAGTCAGCATCAATCTCGCAGGCCAAGCCAATAATCTCCTGGTAGGGTCGGCCAGCGCGAATATGGCAATTCTCCGGACGAAACGGCTCCACACGTTTGCGATGAATGCCGGTCAGCTCCTCGTTAAGGCGTTCGATCGCTTCGGCTGATTGCAGTAAGAGATGAGCTGCGCCCGGCATCGAAGTGGCCTCGTCGGGAGGGTGCACATGCAGAAGATGAATGGCGGCGCGGAACTGTTTCGCGAGCGAAACAGCGTAATCGAGCGCTTCCATCGATGCGGGGGAGAAATCCAGTGGCACCAAAATTCTTTCGATTTTGAACTCCAGCTGCGAACCGGAACCTACTGTGGAAGCTTCCCGTACCATCTTTCTTTAAAAGTGTTCAATGGAAATTGGCTGAAGCGAACGAAAATATTCGGGCATTCTCGCCGGCTCAATCCTCACTAGAGTGGACTTCAGATGCTCCACCTGCGCTTGGCCGCGGCGTGGCACGTGCTCCCCACTCATCACATCGACGACGTTTCGAAAACCTCAGTTGGGTGCTTCCGCAAAGGCCGTTGGCTCGAATCTATTCGGTGCCAAGATCAATTAGATTCACTGGGCGAGGTGGAATCGAAGCGGAACAGCAAAATAACGAGCGCGGATAGGATTGCGATTGTCACACGTGTAACCTCCAGTCCAGGCGAGCCTGAGGAAATCAGGCTCGCCAAAGAATGCTGTAGTCGTTATTCGCTATTGGACTTTGACCTCAATCGCCTGCGGTTTGGCCACTGGCCTCTTTGGTAGATGGACTTTGAGCACGCCCTCCTTGAACTCGGCCGCGATCTTGCTCGAGTCCGCGTCGTCGGGCAGCGTGAACGTGCGCAGAAAAGTGCCGTGGCATCGCTCGATCCGATGGAACTTCTTTTTCTTTTCTTCCATTTCACTCTTGCGCTCGCCGGAAATGGAAAGGACGTCATTTTCGACGGTCACTTTCACATCCTCCTTCTTCATCTCAGGCAGGTCCGCGTTGACCAGGTATTCCTTGTCATCTTCGGAGATATCCACCTGCGGCGACCAATCGGGCAGCGTGATATCGCCATTGCCGAACATCCGCTTTGGAAACCTTCCGAACTCTGGAAACCTTCCGAAGAAGGTGCTCAACCGGTTCTGAACTTCGTCGAGTTCATGAAACGGATTCCATATTTCCAATGTTTTCATATTTGATTTTTTCCTTTCTGGCTAAAACTCAACGCGACAGGTAGACGAAGCGCTTACCCATCTTTGCCAAACATCGTGCGTTTTTTGGCATGCCGCGTTCGCTTACTTACGACTCCCCGTCTACAACAGCTGCCGACTCCACTAGCGACTGCAGCTTAAGGGCCTTTCGGACGGCCAAGCCCCTGCTCCCCCGTCATCCGGATGCGTGCAATCGAAGACCTATCGATGTAAGCGGTTCCAGACAATAGCGCCGACGAAGCCGAAGATGTATCCCGTGATGAAAGTGATGACGACCAGAGTGAGCGCTGCTTTCGGATCAAACGCTTTGATTACGTAAATCGGCTGAATTATGTGCGCCCAAAAAATGAAATCGATGAATGGTTGCGCCCAGCCCGGTAAAACAAGGAGTGACCAGAGCAAATGCCAGCCGCCGATCAACGCGCCAACTACGAGCCCGACTTTGTTCGGATTAGTCATAGTCATCTGTCTTGATTGTGTAATCAGAGGGCGGTCGCCGGAATTGCGCTCCCGGTCGCTCATAATATTTCTCGCATTCTGCTTCGCGCCCGGCAACGATGCGTTTGCCTTCTAACAGGCCGAACTCGGATGTAATTACGGTGAAACGGTGCTCCGTATCGCCGTTGTCGCAGAAGAGCACCACCCACTCGCGCGTCTTTCCGAGCTCATGTGCACGCGCCGTGTTGGAAAACAGCGCGGTGTAATGGCGGCCATTCCGCGCAGTGTGCATGATCGGGAGCCACGCTTCGCCTGTCGGATTGAATCGACGTGGCGCGATTTTCTTCAGCGCGCCAGCCGCCGCTTTGTGGCGATACTCTCGATCCACGTCGAGCAGCTCGGATACCGAAGGTCTCTGCAAAATGGGTGGGCGAGGTACTGGCGTTGCCGGCACAGGCGTTCGTTGTCTGCGGATGCGTCCTAGTCGTTGGGCGAGCGAATCGCGAATCCCGGCCAGGCGTTTGGCGCCAATGCCTGGATATTGTTCGAGTCGGCCGTCATGCGCTGCCAGTTCGAGCTCCTCGAGCGTTTCAATCCCGAGATCATCGTGGAGGCGCCGAGCATAAACCTTCCCAATACCCGGCACGGACGCGAGAATTGCAATCGGACGGCTCTCGCCGCGGAGACGATCCAACATTCCGAGCCGGCCGTGCAGCAGGATGTCGCGAATCGCGCGCGCTATACTAGCACCGATTCCCGAAATTTGCTCCAGACCCTCGCTTCCTTCCTTCGCGAAAATGTCGGACACCGAACGCGACAAGCGCCGGAGCACATTCGCCGCACGCCGGTAAGCCTGGACACGAAATCGGTTTGCACCCTGCTCGGCAAAAATGTTCGCGACCTCGTCCAGACGCCCCGCGATATCGATATTCGGGCTGGAATTCAGTTTTCGAATGAGTTGCGATGCCGATGAAGAGGCAGCATGGCTGACTTCGGAACGCGAGCGCCGCATTGTTCTCAAAATGATTCGTTTCTTATGCGGGACAAAGTGATGGCGTGCAAGAGTTCGAGCCGCATCACCGGCTGGGCTTTTGAGTTTATCACGCCAGCGCAGTGTCTCGTCACCGCGCAATATTTGCATCGAAAATAACAAGACCCGCGCAGCAGAAACCCCAGCGGCGTACTAATCATGCAGCATGACAACAAATGTCCTTCTTGTGGCTGATCGTGATATAGGATCTGATTCGACGGTTGTCGATGCTGCGGCGCGAACGGGCCGGCGAGTACGCTGCGCCAGCACGCACATGCGCCCCTTTCAAATTGTCGGCGGAGGACTCGATGATACCGACGTTGTGATCGTCGATGTGGACCAACACAGCCACGCGCTTTCCATCATCGAGGAGCTGGGTTGTAGCGAAGACATCCCGCCGGTAATCGCTTTGACCAGCTCGAAGCTGGCCCCGATTGCTTGTCGTCACGGCGCCACAGTTTGCGTTACGAAACCATTCACCGCGGGTGAGCTTGCCTCCGTGATCAACGAGGTTTGCGTCCATGCGCCTCCGGCGGGCGCACAACATTCGGTTGGATCCTCGGTTCGAACGCCTAGGTCCACGCTTCGCGAGCCACCGGAGTGAAGCAGACAATCTGCCTGCTAAATTAGGTTATGTTCTCGCAGGGAGCGTTGCCTGCTTACCAATCGTATCAGCGGACGCGCCACGCTGACTTGCTCATGTCGATCCACTACAAACGTTAAGGGAAGAAGATGAAATCCGATTTCATCATCGTGACCGGAAGGGTTAATCGCGATTTGTCGATGGCGATCGCCCGGCTGTTGGGTGTGGAGATTGGGAAGTGCCGCGTCGAGCGCTTTCCCGATACGGAAGTCGACGTGCAACTCGAACAGTCGGTTCGCGACCGCCACGTTTTCCTCGTCCAGTCTTCTTGTCCGCCGGTAGACGAGCACGCGATGGAAGTGTTTGCTATTGCCGATGCGTGTCGTCGGGCCGCCGCATCATCCATTACGTGGATTTCGCCCTACTTCGGCTACGCTCGGAGCGACAAGCGTCGAGGCCGGCGGACGGCTCTGATGGGAAGACTGATAGCGGATTTCGCGGAGCGCGCCGGTATAAATCAGGTAATCGCTGTGGATCTGCACTCGCCGCAAGTGGAAGGATTTTTTAACGTGCCAGTGGAAAATCTGACCGCAGTGCCGACTATCTCCAATGCATTAAAGCCATACTTGGAGCCGGAATCGGTGATTGTTTCGCCTGATACGGGAGGAATAAAACTGGCATCGGCGTACGCTTCCTACCTGAGCCGCACCGCGGCCGTATTACATAAGGAGCGATTGAATGGAACGAAAACGGTCGTGAACAGGGTCGTTGGAGAAGTGCGCGGCAGACCTTGCGTGATTATCGACGATATGATCTCGACGGGGGGAACGATCAGGAATGCGGTCGAGGCATTAATTCACGCCGGCTCGCGCGAGCATTTCATTGTGGCGGCAACACATCCTGTGTTCACGTCGGACGCAAAGAAGAATCTGAATCACCCGTGGCTTCGGCAGATCATCGTGACCGACTCGATTCCGTTCTCGTCCGACGACTGGCTCCGGGCTCGCGGGATAAAAGTGGTTTCTCTGGCGCCGATCCTCGCAGAAGCGATACGGCGCTTCTAGTGTGATGCGCCTAACGCGGATTCCGCAGGCGAATTTCGAAATTCAGGCAACCTTCCGCGGTCGCTTTCCGTGCAGGTGATTACGAAACTCGCTGGGCGATTGACCAAAGACGCGTTTGAAAGTGCGGTTGAATTGCGTGAGGGACTGAAATCCAACGTCGTAGGCGACTTCGCTGATGCGCAGGTTCGGATTGAGGAGCCGCGCCCGGGCATCCTCCAAGCGCACACGAGCGACGTAATCCGTAAATTTTAACCCAGTAGTTTTGTGGAAAACTTTGCAGAAATGAAATACACTCGCACCCGCCGCTCTCGCCACATCAGCCAGCGATAATTCTTCGGTCTTATGCTTATCGATGTACTCGCGCGCCCTTAGTATAAGAGGTGGTTCGGCATTGTTTTTCTCCGTCATCAGTTGATTGCTCAATCCGGAGAGTTGTTCGGCAAAAAACGTGAGCAGCCGCACAATTGCGTTATAGCGGTCTGGCGGAATGAGCGGAGTTTTCTCCCACGCTTTGCGAATTTCACCTGCAAACCGGACGCCACATCGCTCCAGTTCGCGGCTCACTTTCGTGCTCTCCGATTTCGCCGGCGTGTGACGTAACACCTGGCCGATGCGCAGATAGCCAATGATCTGTGCCCCAAGTTTCACTGGCACTGCCGTTTCAGTTAACCCGAAGGGACAGGTGACGGTGTGCGGGATTAATCCAGTGTGGTCGATGATATCCTGATGGGCTTGTAAACAAACCGCCAGCGTGGCAGGGCGCTCGGCGAGCATGGCGCAAAACGGATTCTGATGCTTCTTCCCTTGGTGCTCTAACTGCCAATAATCCACCGGGCGAAGCGTCAAAGGCAGCCCGGTCGCTTTCGTAAAAACACTTTCATAATCCCGAAATAATCGGGACCGCCGCAACATGTCGATCAATTGCTTGTTCTGATTCGCGACAGACTGCACGTCTTTGGAGTTGAAAGAAACTCAATTTCCTTCAGCCCCAAGTCGGTTGTCAACCTTCGTATTAAGCTGCTGGTGCAGCTAATGCCAGCGCGACTGGCTGAAGCGCCTCGGTGCGCGCGTGAACAAGGAGCATCTTTTTGCGGGCGGCCTGCAAACGCCGCAGCATGACAGGCGCCATCCGCTTGAAAAGCTGATAGCCTAACGATGGATCACGCTCGCAGTATTCACGGAGGATCGTGCCGTAGAAAAAGATCGCTTCCGTCGGCTCGACCGCGCGCGCGGTGAAATGCCAGACGTACGGCGGAAACATCCACGACCAGCCCAACAAATCTCCAGCGCCGATTGTGTCCACGATCACTGGTTCGTCGAAGTCTTCTCCGGATTCCAGGACGACCTTGCCACTCTCGATTAAATAAAAACGATTAGCGAGTTCCCCTTTGCGCAAAATGACCTGGCCAGGCTTGAAGTGCGCCGCTATCGCGCAATCGGTTAACAACGTCAGCTGCGTGTGGTTCATTCCCGCCAGGAATGGATGCAGCGCCACGCGCGTGGCCATCGATTCCGGTTCTATTCTTTTTCCTTTTTTTGCAGGAGGCTTGGTCTCTGTTTTCATCAGTCTCTTCTTTCTCCTTCCTTCAAGGATTCCCTCACGAGCAACGCCCCTGGGTATATGAACCCCGCACGAGAATTCGAACGGGCCGTGCCGATGTTGACATGTGGGATGTTGAAAGCGCTTATGGGTTCCGTTGATCGCTTTTGGAACCGGATGGCTCTCTGCACGCTTTTTGCGTAGTGATTTCGCCTTCATGCTACTCAAATAAAATCGTGTTCTTTTTCGCGAACGACCAGCACCGGGCATGGTGCGGCCCGGGCGACTCGTTCGGCTGTGCTACCGATGGCGAAATGTTTCCATCCAGTGAAGCCGTGCGTGGCGATCACGATAAGGTCAACGTCGAGCTCTTTGGCTGCTTCGACGATTTCATGGGTCGCAACTCCTGTGCGAAGTATGGATTTTGTACCAGCGGCGCCAGCTGTTTCGGCTGAATCAGCCAGGGCACGCAAGCTTTCTTCGACCTCAGCCAGTTTCCCTTCTGAGGATGCTGGCGCTGCTGGCCGGCCAGCCAATGTCAGCGGAGTTTCCGGCTCAAGAACATGCAGCAGTGTGATTTCAGACTTTCGGTCTTTCGCAAAGCGAAGCGCGTAGGAAAGAGCTTTCCTGGATGCGGGAGAAAAATCGGTCGGGACGAGAATTTTTCTGATCGCGACCGGCTCCTGCCCGTTGCCGAAAGCTTTCGAAGCTTCGCTTCCTTTTAGTTTCGCCCCGACAGGTTTCGGGGCAACACTCTGTGATTTCAGCGTCGTCATCGGCTCGGATTCTCTTTGGGTCTTTGTTTTCATCAGCTGCGTTCTATATCCGAAGCTTTTGAAGGTGATCTCGTTTGCACATGTCAGGTTGGAAGGAACTCGTGTTCCTTTTCACGTACCACAAGAACGGGACATGGCGCCGTGTGCACGACTCGCTCTGCCGTGCTGCCGATGCATAGATGCCGCCAGCTGGTATAGCCGTGGGTGGCGATCACGATGAGATCGACGTCCAGTTCCTTGGCCGCTTTGGTGATCTCGTTGGGGGCATGACCAGTGCGCACCACCGACATAAAGGAGTTCCGCCAACTCCGCGAGCTTGCGGCGAGAGATGCCAACTCTGCTTCTGCTGCCGTGGTGTCTTCCTCGGGTTGTGCAAAAATATCGACGGTAAGCGGCGTCCCCGCAATGGCCTCCACTGGTTCGATGACATGCAGCAGAACGATTTTGCAGCCGAACTGTTCGGCGCATCGCAACGCGTACTGGAACGCCTTTTTTGATGTGGCCGAAAAATCGATTGGCACCAGAATTTTCTTGGGATGTAAAATTTGCGGGACCAATTCCACGACCGCTTCGGGTCCCATAACTTGAGGTTTCATTTGCATGGATTCTCGTGCGCTAGTGAACGACTGGCTCGCCACCGATTGCCGAATCGTGTGCATTTCTTGCGCTGGGGTTCGGAGGAACACCCGCCGGCAGTGCGGAGTTCTTGCAGCGGCGGCACGCACGCGTTCCAAACCGAGCAAGAAATGATTCGAAAATCGCAAGCCGCGCCAAGCACCTCAGCTGCACTCCGGTAGAATCAATCGGTCACATGCCAAAGAAACGCGCTGGGTCCTTGAAACAGGCGGCAAGAAATACCGGCGCTCTACGCCAGCGTGCGATCGCCCAATACCATGAGTTGCTCACATGTGACAAAACATTAGCGCCACGCGTGTTCGAAAAACTCCACGACGCGATGCGAGAAAATCGGTTAACTTACGGCGACCGGCCGATCAGCGTGGCCCTGCGTCCGCACTTCTTGGAACGCTCGCAGTTTGAGATTCACACTGCGGTGGCGGAGTTGATCGCAAGCGCGCTGGAAAAAGTTGCCGCGACGGCGGTGCAGTCTCCCGCATTGATGACGCAACTTGGCTTAACCGACACGGAACAGAAGCTTGCGCTCGTGGATCCCGGATTTGCACGTGCTGCTGTTACAACTCGACTCGACGGCTTCGTTCACGGAGAAGAGATCAAATTTGTCGAGTACAACGCGGAGAATCCGTCGAGTCTTTCAGACCAGGAGGGCCTGAATCGCCTGCTGTTCGAGCTCCCTGCAATGTCAATCCTGGCGCAACGTTACTGCCTGCAGCAGTTCTCGCCCGTCGCAACGCTACTCGCTAGCCTGTTGCTCACTTACCGTGAATGGAACGGAAAAGGCATGCCGAACATCGCGATCGTGGATTGGAAGAACCTGCCGACCTCGAACGAGTTTGTTCTGCTACGAAATCATTTCGCGGCACATGGCGTGCGAACGATCATCTGTTCACCGGACGAATTGGAATACAATCGTGGTCGGCTGCGCTGTGGAGACTTTGAAATCGATCTCGTCTACAAACGAATAATCATCCACGAATTTCTTGCCCGGTACGATGAAACCCATCCGTTGGTGCGTGCATACATGAACCATGACGTGTGTCTGGTAAATCCGTTCCGGTGCAAAATCATGCATAAGAAAGCCAGCTTCGAACTGCTGACCGATGAAGCTTACGGAAACTGGTTCACCTCCAAAGAGCGTGCAGCCATTGCACGTTCCGTTCCGTGGACGCGACGGATGGCGCACCGGCGAACGACGTACCACGGCCAGAGCGTCGATCTGATCGATTTTGTTCGCCAAAATCGAACGCGACTAGTGCTCAAGCCGAACGACGACTATGGCGGACACGGGGTTTACTTTGGACCGCAGCTAGACGAGCGCGCATGGGACAACGCCATCGCAACGGCGCTTTCGTCCGATTACGTCGTTCAGGAGGTGGTCGACCTCTGCCCTGAGCAGTTTCCAATCTTCAACCAGACCGAATGGAAACTTCAGCCGATGTTCGTTGATACGAATCCATTTCTGTTTTCCGGCAAGGTGTGCGGCGCGATGGTACGCCTGGCGAATTCTCCTATTGTCAACGTGACGTCCGGCGGTGGCGAGACCGGATTCTTCGTAATCGAGAGCGTCTCTGGTTGAAATTCCGCGAAATATTTGTCGGCTGCCATCGCAGAGCAACTAAAGGGATCATGTCAGCACAATTTCGGTGAGCTGATGCCCTATTCGAGTAGATCTTGAGCGAATCTGGGGAGCGCTCTAGGGCACTCCTGCTCACAATTCGCCAGATTTCGTTGCAGCAACTTCTGCAACTCGCGCGGCCTCATCACCACAACCGTGTTGCCTTTCACGCGCAAAAATTTCTGGTCACGAAATTTTGCCAGGGTCCGCGACAGCGTCTCGCTCGTCGTTCCCATCTCGGCGGCAAGCACGCGCTTGGTTCGATCAAGTTTGATTTCAACTGGATCCGTGCTGATTGGACGCGGACACTGCTTCAACAGCCAATTGGCCAGCCGGGTCTCCATGTCTTTAAGAGTGAGATCGTCGAGCAATCCCACAATCACGCGCAGATGCTGACTCATCGAGCCCAGCATGCGCAGCGCAAGGTCGGCCGTCTGCGCAAGAGATCGACAAAGTCATTCTTTGGAACGAGCAAAACCGTCGTTGGCTCGGTGGCGCGTGCGTCCGCTGGATAACCGCCCTCGGTCGCAAGCGTCGCTTCGGCAAACGATTCAATTGGGCGAAACACATGAATGACCTGTTCCTTCCCAGCAGCGCTGACGCGATGGACGTTAATTGCACCCTTCTGCACAATATAAAAACCTTCGCTGCGATCGCCTTCGCGAAAGAGATAATCTCCCTTGTCGAGATGTTTCGGGACGACGAACGACGCGATGGCTGCGACATCTGTGGCTGGCAATCCCATGAAGAGCTGGCAACTTCGCAGCGTGTTTTCCATTATAGCTTGCCTGAACTTGTTAGCTTCCAGCGCCATGCCGCGAAGCTATCTGTCAGCGGCTAAATCGTCTCGCAAAAAATGTGCGGTTTCGCAGGGCCGAGCTATGAAGGCGATGGTTGTTCCCGCGGAGTCGTTTCTCTAGCCCGCTCCTCCGAGTGCCAATTCCCGGCATCGCAACACCTCTGGGCAACAGGTTCCATAAATCCATCTAAAGGCGAGCTCTCTGAAGTGATCGAAATGCGGCTCTGCCGAGAATGGTCCGAGTACCGGTAACGGGTATTTCTTTTCGACTGTTTCCAGTTTCTCGTCGAAATCGAGTGGGAATGCTTTGCCGTCTCCAGAGTCGATGAAGCGATCCGCATGACCATCAAGCTTCGATCCGAGCGGCTCGCCTTTGATGTGATGAAGGATGTTCTCAGTCAGGACCGCTGCCTGAAAGCGCGCCACCAAGCTGGATTTCGGCGAAGGCAAATCTGTGGCATCGCCGAGAACGAAAATATTAGGGTGCTGTTTCGATTGCAGCGTGTGGCCATTGGTCGCAACGAAGTTGAGCTCGTTTGCGAGACCGGAGCGCCCCATCGCGACGTCGCCTGCGTTTGTTGGCACGGTTGCGAGCAGGTCGTAATCGATTCTTTTCCATCCCGGGAAACGATTTTGTGCCGGAATGAGGAGTGTTTTCATGAAGTGGATGGGAATCAGCAACGCCGTTTGTGACACATGGCGTCGTAACCTGAAATCTAATTTTAGGAATGGAACTACTCATCATCGGCGATCGACAATTTTGGTCCAAGCGCACACGCCCAGATCGTTGCCGCGAGGAGCCAGATCAGCGCTGCATACACAAGATGGCTGTTGCGCTCGGGCGGAATGAAATCGGCGCTGACCCGCGCGAGCATGGCAAGAACAAGCAACGCCAGCGAAGCGATGAGAAAGCGCAGCCGTTTTTGAAACAAATGTACGTGGCCGCTGTGACCGAGAACGACGCGCGTGCTCACGGTAAACAGAATGACGGTGAACCCGCCAATGAACGTCAGGTGCAGATTGGCCACGCGATAAGCCGGCAACGCTGCGGGCAGCAATAACCCGGCGACGAGCAGCAGCGCACCCAGCCGGAAACATTGTGCCATGAACGGCGGCCCGCTTGGCTTTTTGAACAAGCGACCCCGCGCAACGAAGTAAAAGAGGGTCGTCAGGCCGCACACGATGGCCGCGCTGCGCGTCCAGCCGAGCGCTTCCATCGCAAACGAACCCCATATCACCAGGCCGGTCAGTGCGGCAATCGCCGCGCGTTTTCCCCACAATGCCGCTGCGATTTGCAGATCGGCCGGCTCCGGCCTCGCGCCACCAAGAAGTTTGGGAAAGAAGAATGCACCGACCCCGAGAATCGGAAACAGGACGAACCCTTCGTTCAACATAAGCGCGCCGAGTTGGTTGGCGAAAACGCCGTTCGTCATCGATTTCGCCGCTGTAATCAGAAATATGCCAGCGATCGCATTAAGGAATCCCAAGAGCACAAGCACGAAATGGGGCGGCGGCAAATCCTGGGCAGTTCGCGCGCGCGTTGCCATCATGCCGAGGAAAAGAAGGAGCAACACGAGAAAGACGATGTCGCCGGCGGCTTGGTTTTGAGCGAGATGCAGCAACGCGCTTAAAAGTTGCAGCGCGAATAACGTGCAAGCTTCGACTGCGCTGAGCGGCTGCGCATCGAGCAGGCGAGGCCCGGCGGTGCCAAGAAATCCAATAATAAATGAGCCCATCAAACCTTCGATCATCAACCGGGCATGCGCCTGGGCTGGATAAAAATCAATTGCGTGCCACACAAACAACGGCCAGAGCACAACGCCGATCGTGCCGAGCAAGAGCCCGAGGGGAAAGAAGATCCGAAACGGCTCGGCAAAACCGAGAGATTTCCGCGCGTTCATCGCATGAGCTGGCAAGGCTCGACAACTACTGTTCACGCCAAAAATGGGTAATCCACGAACCATTGTGCCGTTCGACCCGGGATTGAAAACCTTCGCTGCCCAGTTTTTCGATCAGGGGGGAAGGAAGAAACGGCGCAATGACCGAAAGGCCCTCGTTAGGTCCAAGCGCATCGACAGTTTCGCAAATTTTCGAAAATGGTTCGACGCCTCTTGCGAGAATCGGTCGAACATCCAGTGTTTTGAATTTAGGGGGCATAGCGAGCTACTCCTCGAATTTGTTTAGATGAAATCCGGCCAGCGCAATTAGCGACACCGACCAAAGCGCTGCGACTGCGCTGAACCACAGGCCAGCATGCGTGATCCACCAATTCGCCAGCGGAGTTTTGTTTGCTGCTTCGGCTGGTATTTGCTCGAGCGCGAATAGCGCGTGAATGCGAAATGCGTCGAGCGGGTTCAACATCAATGTTGAAACCCAGAGGTCGGGAATCTTTTGCATGAACTCGAGCCGCGCTGCAAAAAGCCCGATAAGATCGACCCCGAAAAGCAGCAATAGCCATGCAGTCGCTCCTATGACGAGCGCCTGGGCGCGGTCGTGCGCCAGAAATCCAGCGGCCAGTCCAAGCCCGAGAAATGCGGCGGCAAGCAACAGCGTTTGAAAGTAAAGAATCGCCACCCGTTGTATCGTCGCGCCGCTGAAAAGCGCGGGAAGAAACAGTAGCGCCAGCACACCCGCGAAGATCGCTGAGTACGCGATAAATTTACCGATGACATAGGCTGCGCGCGGAACCGGCTGCGAAAACATAAACTGCCATTCCTCGCGTTCCGCCTGCGCGCTGCTCACGCCCGCGAGCACTGCAAACAGCGAAACCAGAAAGAGCGCGACCTGCACGACAAAAAAGGCGATGGCATCAGCGTTTTCGCTGAAAAAGATCGCCATGACCCCGCCGAGCAATGAGAGCGCCGCGAAGACCTGGAAATAGCGATTCAAGAGCGCGGCGCGAAACTCACGCAGAAGCAGTGCCTGAAGCGAACTTGTTTCAATGAAGAACGGAAAGGCGCGGTTCATAAGGTAAGGATGTGCCGGGCTTCTCTATCTCCTCGAAATTGTGGGGCAGGTTCCGTGGATCGAGTTCGCGTTCAATTTTCCCGTCGCAACAAAGCAAACACCGGTGCGCGACGTTGTTCCATTCCGCGACAAGGTGCGTGGTGACGAGCACGGCCTTTCCGCGTGCGGCTTCGAAGCGGAGCGTTTCCTGGAGACGTTTGCGCCAGGTTGGATCCAGACTTAACCCAGGTTCATCAAGCAACAGCGCCGGCGCGTCAGGCAAAAGTAATAACGCCAGGCCGACTCGTTGCCGGGTGCCGCCGGAAAGCTCGCCGATTCGCACGCGCTCAAACTGGCGCAAGCCGGTCTGATCCAGTATCGCTTCGCAGCGGGACAATGCGATCCCACGCAGCCGCGCGTAAAACCGCATAATTTCGGCGCAAGTGAGGCGTGGATGAAAATTCGGTCGCTGCGGCAAATAGGAAAGAGCGCGTTGCGCGTGAATTCGATCGCGAACAACGTCACAGGAGTTGATCCGAGCGTTCCCGTCACTTGGCCTAACGAGTCCAGCAAGTACTTTCATGGTGGTGGTTTTCCCCGCGCCGTTCGGACCGACAAGCAGTGTGATTTCGCCTGTTTTCGCCTGGATCGACATATCCCGCAGCACCGGCTGGCGACGGTAATTTTTTACCAGGTGTTCGGTTACAATCATGGTTTTCGAAATGCCATCGCGGTGCGTTGCGCGCGCAGTCTCCAAAATTGCGACGTGAGCGAGGCGCGATCTTCAATCGTGTTTGCTCCGGGGAGGGCCGCGCGCTCATGCGCGAACCGGAGCAGGTTCAACGCGGGGCTGTCGGAAAGAAATGAGATCGCCGGAAAATCGCGACGTAGCACGCTGAGCAAATCAAGCTCGCGATGTGGCAGATCGTTGATGCCGTCGCGATCGAGGTCCAGCTCCAAAGCGTCGCTCCAAAAATTTCCTACGCCGCCCACCGACCAGCGGGTACCTGAAACATCAGAGCCGCCCGTTTCAACCGGATGCAGATTGTGGGCAAAAATGTTTTCCGCGAACTGATTGTCGTCGGAGTTCGAACCGACTCGAAGCCCGATGTAATTGTTGGTCACTCGATTGGTGACGATCTTGTTCGTGTTGCACTGGTTGAACGAAAGGCCAACTGCGTTTTCTGAAATTTCATTTCCTTCGAGCGTGCTGCGATCTGACGATTGAAAGATGAGTCCATAAGCGCGATGGCCCCGGTTGCTGAGGAACCGATTGCCACGCACCACAAGTTCTTTCGAGAACATGATGGCTGCGCCAGCAGCATTTTCCGTAAACGTATTGTTTTCGAAAACGTTTCCGTCTGAATACATGTAGTGCAGTCCGTAGCGAACGTGATGAACCAGGTTGTTTTCAACGCGGGAATTGTTCGTGAATGAAAAATAAATCCCGTCGCGCGTGTCGCTGATTTCGTTGCCGCGAATCAGATTGCCTTCGCAATTCCACTGGTGAATTCCGTTGCCGCGGCGATTTGAGACCAGTGTAGTCTCGCAATTTTCGGCGCTTTGGCCGATTCCTTTTTCCACCGGCTCGGTGGATGCCACGAGCGTCGTTTTTCCCTGGATGCGATTCTTGAGAATCTGCGCGTCTGAAATTTTCTTGAGATAAATTCCGTGAAGCGAATCGGCGATCGTGCAATTTTCGATCTTGGCGCGGTTCCCGGTGACGAACACGGCAGCGTCGTCATCCGATAATTGCAGACCGGAGCCGCTTATTCGCAATCCGGTTATTGTCACGTCATCAGCGGCGACCGTTACAACCTTGCCTGAGCCGTTGCCGCGAATCTCTGCGCCGCTTTCGCCCATAACCGTAAGGGATTTGTTGATCACGATCGGTCCGGCGTGAATTCCTGCTTCCACGCGAATCACTGCGTAAGGCGCGGCCGCATCGATGCGTTCCTGAAGTGTGGCGGCGCAAAGCGGGCTCGTCACACAGAGTGTCATCGCGATGATCCGGATAGCATTCATGCGAAGCTTTCCTTTCGTGAAAACCAGCCGGCCAGCACAATCAGCAATACAGACACACACAACAGATATGCGCCCGCCTGCGGAAAACTGTGTTCGCGGAAGTTCGCGATTTGCTTCACACCAATGAGCATCGGCGTAAACGGTTTGATGTGTACCGGCGCGTGCGGATCGAGATTATGCCCGTATTCGTAAAGCCGGTACCAAAACGAGCCGATCGAAAATGTACCGAAATACGAATAGAGCGCGAACAGGTCGATCACATTACTCATCTCGCCAAACACGACTGAGCGCAGCGTCAAGAGAATAATTAGCCCGAACACAAACGGCATCCAGCGCATCTCCATGAAGTCCGCCGCCTGGATCGGCTTCATGCCGATATAGTGATTGAGATTGTTGATCTCGTTCAGGTGTTGGCCATTCAATCCGCCGCCCTGGATTTTGTAGGAAAAAATGTACAGGTCGAGCCCGTCGGAATATTGGGGCGCGACCAAATGCATTTTCCAAAGCGGGAAAAAGAGGGACACGACGATCGTGGTCGCTGCCGCGAGCAACAGCAGGCGCGACCAAAGATTGAGCGGTTTATGCAAAAACCGAAACTCGCGCCGGAGCAGACCCGAAACTTGTTGTACCATTGTTGTCCTTGAAGCCAAAGGAGCGGAGAAACTTCTCCTCTCCATTGTTAACACGTTCATTTTGCGCCGCTTCCGGAACTGCTGGTGCTTGTCCCAGCGCCCGACGGTCCCCCGCCCGGATTCCATACCACCAAGTACCCCTGCATTTCCTGATGCAAGGCCGAGCAGAAGTTGGTGCAGTAAAACGGAAACACTCCAGGCTTAGTAAGCTTGATGTGGAAGGTTTTCGTTTCGCCCGGGTCCATCACTATGTTGATGTTGTGCTCGATCAAACCGAAGCCGTGAATCATGTCACGGGTTTGCTCAAGGTTCGTGACATGGACAGTGAGATCATCGCCCACCTGAGCATCGATCCGATCCGGCGTGTAACGGCTCCGGATCGCCGTTAACTTTGCGACAACTTGATTGCCTGTACGCGTGACGCTGGCCGCGTCTTTGTCCCAGACCGCGTTCGGATCTTTGTTCTCATCCTTGGGATAAACTTCCGCCGGCTGGATTTCGCTGACTTTTAGAATTTGAGCGAAGTGCGGCTCGGGTTCGGTGTACGCTTCAGCGATCATTTTCATTTTGTCGCCGCTGATGTCGATTAATTGGCTCGACTCCGGTTGCGCCGGGCCGACGTTGATATGCCGGCCAGCCGAAAGCTTGTTCATGGCCACGCACCATTTGCCGTATGGATTGGCCGTGTCACTGCCCGCGACCACAAGATGGCCGGTGCTAAAATGCGCCGGCACTTTGTCGAGCACGGCCTTGGTCAGGTCCTTTTTCTCCTCATCCGTCCACGGTGGCAGCTTCCATTTCACGATGCACGAATCGATGAACATCGAAGTGTAAGCGTTCCCTTTGCCGTCGTATTGCGTGTGCAATGGACCAAGTCCAACAGGCACTTCGCCCTCTACCACTGCTTCGTATTTCAAGATGGGCACGCCGCGGAAATCGCCTTCAAACGTTTTGTCGTTAATTGCGGCCTGTATTTTCTCGAAATTCAGCACCGTGGTTGCCGGTTGAAGTTTCCCGCCTGCCACAATCCACTTACCTGTTGGATCGGTATCCATTCCGTGCGGTGATTTGCCGATCGGCACGAAATACAGAATGCCGGGAACTTTGGCAGGGTCGATGATTGGCACGCCATCCATCATCGTCGCTTTTCCTTCGGCAACAGCTTTCTCGGCGGCTCGCCAATTCACGATTGCTGCGAGATCGCGATCTTTTTGTGTCGAGTTCACCTCGAGCGTGTCGTGGGCCATTTCCGTGTTGTAACTGGTCCAGAATGCGCATCCGCTCGATGGGCCTTTACCGGTCGAGCCGAGGTCCCAATCGAACGGCGGCGTCAGGATTTGCCAGCCCACTTTCATTTCGCCGGTCTGCGGATTGACTTTGATCCCGCTGACCATGCCGTTGAATTCCTTCTCGTAATCTTTCGGATCGGCCACGCGCCCTTTCGGCAGCGGCACCGAAAACCGTGTCGCGCACAAAATGTATTCGCTGTTCTCGGTGATAAACGATGAGCCATGGTTGCCAATTGAATTTGGAATCGGGCCGAGAATTTGATGCGTTTTGAAGTCGCGAAGGTCGATCCGCGCTATGCGATTGTTTGCATTGTCATTTACGAACAGCCAGCGGCCATCGTACTTTGAATTGGTTTGTGACAGCGCCGGGTGATGCACGTCGCCCCAGGTGAAATCGCCCAGCATTTTTTTTGATTCCTCATCGAACCCGTAACCGGTGCCGGGATAGGGCGCGAACACGGGGATGGTGGAGATATGTCGCAGGGAGGGGATGCCGGCGACATAAACCTGGCCGGAATGTCCGCCGGAATAGAATAGATAATATTCGTCTTTCTCTCCAGGCGCGACGTAGCTGGCTAGCGCATTGGCTGTGCGCTCGGCTTGATTGGTGCCGCTCTTGCCGCAGCCCGTGAACCCGGCCGCGATGACGATGATCGCCAACGCGATCAGATGTTTATTGAATGTTTTCATTGTCGATCTTTCTGGTTTGTGGATGTGGTTTCAGGGTGATGATGTTCTCCCGGGGAGGAAAGGCTGTCGGAGTCGTTGTAATGCCCGTGCGTGGGACGCGTCGCTGTTTCGTATAATGCCTCGACGCAGTGGATGTATTCCACGTACGCTTTAACAAACGCCCGGCCAGCATCCAAGTCGTTACTGCCGAACTTTTGCTTCGTCAGCGCTTCCTTGAAGTGCTCGCGAATTCCATTCTGAATCGTCGTCATGAGCAGTTGCACAAGAGCGTCAGCGTTGCCGTCTCGCAGCGCTTTGTCCGCGGCAGGAATTGCCGGCCCTAGATCGCGTCCACGCGGTTTCAATCCAGTGAAACCAGCGCCTTCGCTCGCGCGATGCAGCCGCACCAGTGCCTCGAAAAAGTGAGTATCGGCGAGCTGACGAGCTTGAGCATTTAGTTTTCGCACTGCCAGCGTATCGCTGAATGTTTTTTTGATCTCGACCTCGGCATCTTTTGGCACCCAGATGAGCACCAGATTGACGTCTCCGCTGGCCAATGCTTTCTCCGCAGCTTGCACCACCGGCCCGTCCAAACCGTCGCAATGCGCCCGCACTTTGGGCGATTGCGCAACGAGAACGAGCGCGGTGGCGATCGAGGCTACGGTTTTGATACGCATACTGATTTTATTTCACTGTCATGAACCCCTTGGTGCCTTGTGAGTAGTGGCCGGGAAACGAGCAGAGGTAGAGATACTCGCCCGGAATGTAAGGCGCGTTGAAGGTAACGACCTCGCTTTCGCCCGGTCCTAGCAGTTTGGAATGGGCTAGCACTTCCTTGGCGCCCGGCGGGACGTAATCGTGTGAGGCCTCGGTCGAAGCCTTGTCGAGAAATGCCGACTGCACGTTGCCGGTGTTTATTGTGCGATCGAGCAGCACAAAGTTGTGCCCCATCGAAAACTTCGGTGTCGTTCCGACGTTCTTGATTGTGACGGAAATTTTCTGGCCGGGAGAGGCATCAAAGGCCGTTACGTCGTAGCGCATTTTGTCGTCGGCCTGAATTGTTACTTCTTTCGGCGGTGCTTCCGGCGCCTTGGCGCAACCGGTGACGAACTGGAAGAACGCTCCGCAACCGAGCGCGATAACTGCAACTGATGTTTTTTTCATGCGGCCAAAATAGAAGGGCCGGAAGAACTGCGCCTTGATGTAGATCAAGGTTTCTAGCGGTTTTTTCTGGAAGGAAATCCAGGCTCGATTTCAATTCTGCCAGTGCAAAAGCTCATTTTGATCGGCTGTCTCATGCTCGCGCTGCTGGGCTGTGGGCGTTCAACCAATAAAGACGAAAATGCGGAGCATTACACAACGCGCGGCGTGGTGCGCGGATTTTCCCCGGATCGATCAACGATTGAAATTCAGCATGAAAACATCCCGGGCTTTATGCCGTCGATGACCATGCCCTTCGTCGCGCGCGATCCGAAGGAAATTGCCAATCTTAGAACCGGCGACGCCATTTCGTTTCGCATGACGGTGGCACAAAAGGATTTTTGGATCGACAATGTGAAGAAAATTCGCCGTGAAGATATCGATGTTTCCGAGCCGAACCGAACCCCGTCGGATTCCGCCGAAGGCGGTGCGCGACTAAAGGAAGGCGACGAGATGCCGCCCTTCAGCCTAACGAATCAGAACGGCGAGCGCACCTCGCTGGATACATTTCGTGGCCGGCCGTTCGTGCTCACTTTTGTTTTCACGCGTTGCCCGTTGCCGAATTTTTGTCCGCGTATGTCGAACAACTTCGAGGAGCTGCAAGCTGCAATCAAAACCGGAGGCAGGGTCCTGGCGAACACGCGTTTGCTTAGCGTTACCCTCGATCCTGAATTCGATACGCCCAAGGTCCTGGCAGATTATGCCGTATTCCACCATGCTGATCCGCAAACCTGGACGTTTGCCACGGGCAGCCAAAATGAAATCGACGCGCTCACGCGCGCGTTTTCCGTTTACCGGCAAAACGAAGGCGGCACAATCTCACACGGGCTTGCCACGGCGTTGATCGACAAGGATGGCAAAATAGCTCAAATCTGGCGAGGCAACGCTTGGAAACCATTGGAAGTGATCGAGCAAATCAAACAGCATGGGGACTAAGAAACACATTTTCACTCTTGGCATCGAAGAGGAGTTTCAGATTATCGATCCGGAGACGCGCGAGCTCCGTTCGCACGTCCAGCAAATCCTGGCTGATGGGAAAATAATTTTACAGGAGCGTGTCAAACCCGAGTTGCATCAGTCGATGGCAGAGCTGGTCACCGAGGTCTGCAGCGATGCGCGATGTGCTCGCCAGCAAGTTGTTGATCTTCGCACTGAACTCGCGAAGCTCGCCGCGCAGCACGGGTTGAAAATCGCCTCCGCCGGCACGCACCCGTTTTCACACTGGATGGATCAGCTCATCACCGTCCACGAGCGCTACGCAACAATTGTCAAAGACATGCAGCAAATTGCACGTGCGTGTCTCATTTTTGGTCTGCACGTGCATGTCACAATCCCGGATCGCGAGGAAGGAATCGACATTATGAATCAGGCGCGCTACTTCCTCCCGCATCTGTATGCGCTCTCAGTGAACTCGCCATTTTGGCTTGGCCAAAACACCGGGCTGAAAGCGTATCGCCATATGATCTTTGAGCGGTTTCCGCGCACCGGCATTCCGGACGCGTTCGAAAGTCTCAGCGAGTACGAGGATTATTTGAAGCTGCTGATCTCGACCAACTGCATCGACAACGCGAAAAAGATTTGGTGGGACGTCCGGCTGCACCCGTTCTTCGATACGATCGAGTTTCGCATCTGCGATGCGCAATCGCGCGTGGATGACACCATCGCGCTGGCGGCCCTCATGCAAGCGATCGTTTGCAAGTTGCAAAAGCTGCGCCGGGATAATGTGACTTTTCGCAGCTACCCGAAACGTTTGCTGGACGAAAATCGCTGGCGCGCGTCGCGCTACGGGTTGGACGGGAAGCTAATCGATTTCGGCCGTAAATGTGAAGTGGAGGAGCGCGAGTTACTCCATGAGATGCTCGAGTTTGTTTCTACTGAAGTCGACGAACTCGGCAACCGGGCTGAGATCGCGCACATCGAGCGGATTATGCGTGAAGGCACCGGCGCGGACCGACAATTGATGGTGTGGGAACGCACGCAGGACATGAAAGCAGTGGTCGACCAGATCGTCGCCGAAACAAACGAAGGCCTAGCACTTTAGAATCGGACGCAAGCCCTGTTAGCGTCGTATGGGGAACAACGACGTGTAACTCGAAAGCCCGCGGACATATTGCGCACGCTCGAAGGCGCTGGGATCCGGGCAATTCTCTTGACTCATTCTCCCTTTGATTTCGGCCAAGGAAGCGTACCGATGGTCCTCGAGCCATGCAGCGGTCTCCATCTCAATTTTTTGAATATGCTCGATCCCATAACGCATCAAGGCGCTGCAGAGCATCGTCACGTTCGCCCCGGCCATCACCATCTTGATTACGTCGTAAGCCTGATAAACGCCGCTGGTCGCAGCCAGGCTGGCTCGAATTTTTCCGTAAAGAATCCCGATCCAATGCAAGGCCAGGCGCATATCGGCGGGCACGCTGAGCGTCAGATTCGGCGTCACCTCCGTCTTCACCAGGTCGATGTCAGGCTGGTAAAATCGGTTGAACAAGACAAGTGCGTCTACGCCGAGTTCGTCGAAACGCCGGGCCATGTTTGCGAAATTGCTAAAGTATGGGCTGAGCTTCACCGCCAGTGGGATTTTGGTAGCTGCTCGCACGGTTCGAACAATATCGATGTACGTTTCTTCGATTGTCATGCCTGGGACATCGAGTTGTGTCGGTATCTTGTAGATGTTCAATTCCAAGCCATCGGCGCCCGCTTCCGCAATTCGTCGGGCGTAGCTGATCCAACCACCTAGTGTGGTACAATTAAGGCTGGCTATAATAGGAATACCGACAGTGCGCTTGGCGTTGGCGATGTGCTCAAGGTACGTGGTCGGACCAACCCGACATTCCGGCGGCACCGCTTCGATTTCCTCCTCAAACAATGAATACAGGACGATGGCAGATGCCCCGGCTTGCTCCATCTTTTTGATCTTGTCCAAATCCTCCGAGAGCGGTGAAGCCGATGGGACAAGCGGGGTGCGCAGGTTCAATCCCAGATAGGTCGTAGTGAGATCCATAAGTCACTGTGACGCGCTGCGTTCGCCGTCACTATATAGCAGTCATCTTTTCTCTGCGATCCTCTTCGTGTCGGTTCAATCTTCCGTATCCTCGTGTCCGAAGGCCCAAGTAACGACCAGACCTAGGACACTGACAACCGCCATCATTCCGAGAACTGCTGGTACGCCAAAAGTACCTTTTAAGATTGGAAGGACAAAAGACGCCGAGGGTCGCTCCAATCTTTGCCACGCCAGCAGCGAAGCCGCTGGCGGTGGCCCGCAATTGTGTTGGAAACAAGATGGGCGCAAGCGTAAACGTAGTGGAATTAGGTCCGGCGTTCATTAATAGGTTGAACAGGATAAACCCCGCGAACACCATGGGAATGTGTCCCGCGCCTGCGGGAGAGTTCGATAAGTGGACAGCGATCATAAGCAGCAACATGCCGAAAGCCATGCTCGCGAAACCGATCGCCTGCATTCGGATGCGCCCGAATCGTGGAACGGCCCAAATTCCGACAAGAAAGCCTAACAGCAGAAACAAATCGATTGCAGCGCTTCCCCTCGCCTCGGCGTAGTCATGCGCGATAACGCCGCCTCCCTTACCGGAGACATCAATCGCACCCAAGATAATTGGAGTGAAAAGTCCGACACCATAGGTGGCGATATCCATCAAGAACCAGGGAACCGCGACCAGCACCGTACGAGCTCGATAGGCACGCGAGAAAAGAATCGCTATTCCAGGTGGTTTCGCTTGGGCGATCGAATTTGCAACGCTTGGGTTTCCGGCATCGCTCGCAATTTGTAGCACGGCTTCGCGTTGCTCAGGCATGATCCGGATGAATGCCTGCGCCGCCTCGGAGAATCTGCCTCAAGTCATCAGCCAGTGCGGACTATCTGGTTCCGACAGACGCAGCAGAAAAAAGAGAAGGGCAATGACGCCTTCGGTCGCCAGAAAAAGCCGCCACATCCGAGTGCTGTGCACGTTTTCCAGCAGCACCAGCGTAATCGTTGCCGCGAGCAACATGCCGACTGATTGGCAGGCAATGGTAGCGACCATCATTCGCGCCCGACTGCGTTTGGGCAATACTTCCGAAACGTAACTACCACTTGCAGGGAAATCGATGCCGACTCCGACTCCAACTAAGAGTTGTCCCACAAATAGCATCGAGGATCCGTTGGCCAGCGCGCTGGTCGCGGCGCCCGCGGCAATGATGATCATGTCGGCGAGCATCAACTTCTTTCAGCCAAGATGATCTGCTATCGGCCCGCCGAGTCCGGCGCCAAAGACAGCACCAAATACCAGACTTGCACCGATCAGGCCCACCTCCTCGGGCGCGAGATGAAATTCAGCGATGACCAATGGCATCGCCACGCCGAGAACAAAAATTACGAAGCCATCAAGTAATGCGCCTCCGGTCGAGAGCACCCAAAGCCGTTGCTGGATCGGTTTCAGCGGCGAAGCGTCCAGCAGGGACGTGAGGCGTTGTGGTAGCGAGATTTCGACCAATGTTACCGCTTCTTGCGTCGGTCTGCGTCCGCCCCGTTCTCCGCCTGATGATATTCACGACGAATTTCGGCCAGGTTCACAGTTGGTTTGGGCCACTGCATGTCCATCTCTTCCATTTGTCGGACGATGATCTGTGAGATAGCCAAATCCCGAAACCATTTATGATTTGAAGGAATGACAAACCAAGACGCATGCTCGGTGCTCGTCTTGTTAAGCACATCCTCGAAGGCCTCGACGTAATCACCCCAATATTCGCGCTCCTTGTAATCCGAGTCACTGATTTTCCACTGACGAGTTGGGTCATCCAGTCGCTTCTTAAACCGGGCGAGCTGTTCGTCTTTCGAAATGTGCAGGAAAAATTTGAGAATCATTGTGTTGTTTTCCGTGACGATCAGCCGTTCAAAATCGTTTATTTGATCGTAACGTTTTGACCAGACCTTTTCCGGCACCAAGCCGTGAACCCTTGCTACGAGCACATCTTCGTAGTGGGAACGATTGAAAATCGCCACTGAGCCTTTGGCGGGCACATGCGGATGTACGCGCCAGAGAAAGTCGTGTGCCAGCTCCTCCTTCGTCGGTTGCTTGAAGTTAGTAGAGCCGCAACCTGACGGATTCATACCGGTCAAAACGTGGCGGACTACGCCGTCCTTGCCAGCAGCGTCGAGCCCTTGCAACACAATGAGAAGCGAATGCTTGTTTTCCGCATACATCCGATATTGCAGTTCCTCCATCTTCTCCAGGTTCTCCTGAATCTCTGGCAAAGCTGACTTGTGCGACTCATGTTTGCCATGATAGCCGGGATCGAAATGTTTTAGCCGGATCTTGGATCCCGATTTCACGATAAGTTTTTGCCGGTAGTTAGACATGTTGTTTTCTTTCTTAGCGAACCGCCTCTCGCCGACGTGTCATGGGAACTCGAAGTGGCTGGAAAAGCCATGTCTTCCACGAACGAGCCGGGTCCAGAATTCCATAAAGCCCGAGTTTAACGACGTCCTGTACGATCATCCAAACGACATTGTAAGCCCAAACAAAACCGATAATCTTCCAGGAAAGTGCCGGCACCAGCCAACCCTGGCTGCACATAAATATCGCGGCGATTTGAGTCGCGACAATCGCAAAGAAGAGCTTGGGGTTCGGACAGGGCGGCTTCCACAAAGGTCCCCGGGTGCGGGTCACGAATAACATGAGATGACCGCCGGCGACGAGCTGGAGAAACATCATCGTCTGCAGCTGTGGATGATCGAGGTGGTGAAGAGTGTCGCCCAGATAGAGCAGACCAAAGCTTTGAATAACTCCAAGTAAGCCTAGCACTGACGAAATCACTAACACACGATCCAACTCCCACTTCACTGGTTGAGGCGGCACGCTGGCGTTATCGAAGGCGATGGTCATAATTGGTACATCGTCCAGAAGAGCGAGCGCGATAAGCATGATCGCGGTCAGCGGAAAGAAATGGTAGTAAATCGATGCCAGCACAACAAACACCATGATGGCTATGGTCATGGCGATGCGATATAACACATAACTCATCATCCGTTCGAAGATGCGTCTCGCTTCTGCGATCCCTTCGATAATGACCGACAGGCCAGATGCAGTGAGAATTAAAGCTGCGGCTGCTCGAGCTGCTTCGGTCGCTCCGGAAACGGCGATGCCTACATCTGCTTGTTTGAGGGCGGGTGCATCGTTGACGCCATCACCGGTCATTCCCACGATGTGGCCGTTCTCCTGCAGTATTTTTACGATGGCGTACTTGTGTTCAGGAAAAACCTCGGCGAAACCATCGGCCTCATCAATCTTTTCTGCAGCGTCCAAGGGGATTTGCCCTTTTATAACATCGCCAGGGAAGAGCTCCGTTGCCAGCTGGATATTTGTGCTCATATCTAGTTCTAATGCGATCTGCCGGGCAATTGCGACGTTATCGCCAGTAACCATCTTCACCTTGACACCGTACGCGCGAGCCTTTGCTAGGGTGCTCTTGGAATCTGGTCGAGGCGGATCCAGTAGCGGCAGGATTCCAAGGAACACCCAGGGGCCATCGGCTTGAGCGACAGCGACGCCAATGGTCCGATAGCCGCGACTGGCCAAGCTGTTCACCGTATTGCTGGCTTTCTCGAGATCGCTACCGGACAGCTTAGCTAGGGCGAGGATCACTTGCGGCGCGCCTTTCGTAACTCGAAAAAGCTTGCCGGAAGTATCCTTGATCGTCGCCTCAGTTCGTTTGGCTACCGGATCGAAGGGGACATACTGTTCCTGTTGGTAGCTCTTAAGTATGGCAGGGTCCTTTAGGCCAGCCATTACTGCGAGATCAATCGGATCGTTATCTGCCGCGCGCGAAGCTAATGATGCCATCAGAACCAATGTCGCGGCGTCGGCTCCGCCCCAGGGCTCTGCTTCACCAAGCGTCAGCTTGTTCTGAGTCAACGTCCCGGTCTTATCAGAGCAAAGCACATCGACGCCGGCTAACTCCTCGATTGACTCCAGTCGCGAAACGATTGCTTTACTCCTGGCAAGCATCCGTGCGCCCAGAGCCATCGTTACCGAAAGTACGGCAGGCATGGCCACCGGCACGGATGCTACCAAAAGAATAAGAACAATCTCGGCGAGCCTTAACAAGACAACCCAATCATAGTGGCCGCGCATATCGAAAAGACGGCTGGCTATCAGGATCACCACCAAGAGCCAGGATAATCAGGAAATTGCCGATCTTCATTACGGCTCTCTGGAAGTGAGAAACGCTGCCAGCTCCGGCTACCAATTTTGCGGTGCGTCCAAAAAACGTGTTCACCCCGGTCGCCGTGATGACTGCGACCATTTCTCCTTCTTTGACGACGGAGCCCGAGTATGCGTTTTCTCCAGATCTTTTGGTGACCGGCAGCGATTCCCCCCGTGAGCGCGGATTGGTCGATGCTGATGTAATTACCCTGGATGAGCTTACAGTCCGCCGGGACTACGTCACCAAGGTACAAGCGAACGATATCGCCAGGCACAAGCGTCCGCGCATCGACTTGCTCCCATTTTCCGCTGCGAAGAACGCGCGCTTTTAAAGCCAGAGAATTCTTCAAAGCGTCGAGCGCGTTCGAAGCTTCGTGTTCTTCCCAAAAACCTAACAAGCCGTTGAACAACAGGAGCGAGGTAATGATCGTAAGGTCGCCCCAGTCTCCCACAACCAGTGCCATCAGGGCCGCAGCCTCGATCATCCATGGTATGGGTCCCCAGAAATAAGCGGAGAAAGCCGAAAGCGCGCTTTTCTTTTCTTCCGGCAGCGCGTTTGGCCCATACTCACTCAGGCGTTCCTGTAGTTGGCCAGGATTCAGGCCGGTCTTCGGGTCGGTATCAAGCTTCGTGAGGATTTCGGCGACGCTGGGACTAGCGGATCCGGCGACATCAGACGCTGACATGAACAACTCCTCGGCTCATTCGGTAGGAGGACGTGATAACTTGTCCTGTCCTCCAAGACTAGAAAAAAGCTAACAACAGCAATCGCGAAATGCGCTTCGTGGCGACGACGACGCCTACATCGCCTTATAATCAACCGTAATAGTGCGGTAAAGAAGCGCGCCGTGTTGCGCAGAGAAATAAAAAAGCTCCAGCATCGTCGCGCCGACCACCCATTGATAGCCCACCAGTGTCTGGATGACATCTGTATCGGTATCGCGGGAACGTGACACGAGTTTCCCCGTCCCGTACTTCTCGTCGAAGTATTTGCGAATCTCTCCCATCCGCTGGTTGTAACGTTCGATCGACCAATCCGGGTATTCGTATTGCAACTCCACCGCGACAAGCGCTCTCTGCTTAAAAGTAAACAGTGTGCGCTTTAACCCTGGATGAACCAGCCCTTCCACTGTCCAGACGTCCCGGTTCTCCTTTTTTTCCCGCGAGGTGATTTTCGCTTTCGCGCCGTGAAGCACCGCTTCCACATGCGCCATCGAGTCATTCCAACGAAAGCCGAACGGTGGCAACAACTCATCAACAGAATATGCCTGCGCAGCAGAAAGGAGAAGCGCAATGACCGTGGTCGAAAGAATTCGGCGTATTGCTCTACTGTTCCAATTAAAGGTGCAGTTCGCCTGCCAGTTCTCTATCTTCGTGTGCGTCGACCGCATTTTGATCGCCATCCCAGTGGGCACTCTGGAGGCGGGAAAATTGCGTGCACGGGTCAATTCGGTCAAATCAAGAGTGCCACCACCGCGATGCGAATGGATTGATCACTTCGCCACAGCGATTAGGTCCTGTCACCGATAAACCCACGGCAAAATCAGCAGCGGAATTCTTTTTTCATTTTCCCTCGGACACGTGTGTTTTTCTTTTCTAGTCAAGAAAATTTTTGGTTCATCATGAAAAATAAAATTCTTTTTTTTCTATTTTTTTCTTGTCGAATTTGAAAGCGATTTCTAGTCTCAAGCCCGCTGGCGAGGCAGAAACAAGAGCGCATGTGAATAAGTTGTGAACATTTCTGAGAAACTTTTGGCAGCGAGAATGAACGAGACGAGGAGATCCGCGGAACAACGATGGAACGCGCAACGCCACCTGAGGGCATCCAGTCAATCGCTAACGCTCAGCGCAGTCCATTTTCCCTCGTATTTACGCACTTTTGACGCTTTTCTTCAGGACCTCGTGAGGAAGTTACGCTGGCGATCAGCTCGATGTCGCCCGGGTTTTACCCAGCGATCCTCCGCTGTATCAGCGACTGTGGCGATTGTGTAACACTGTTAACAAGTCTGCTATGGACAAGAAATGCGCACACCTGTGGCAGCAATTATCAGCCGCGCTCAAACCACAGATCAGCGCTGATAGCTTTAAACGCTGGTTTTCGGCCGTCGAACTTGTCGAGGCGAAAGACAAATCGCTCACACTTCGGGTTCCAAACAACATCTATCAGTTTTGGATAGAGAGTAATTACATGCCGGCGTTGCAGACTGCCATCGTGACGACGTTCGGCAGCCCGCGCCCAGTAAAGTTCTGCTCGCCGTCGGGAACTAGCGTGCAAATGCCGGTCGAGGATGCTGCACCGCTGGAAAAAATTCTGCCTGAACCGCCTCCCGACACAAAACCAGGCGCAACCGTGCCCGGACTCAATCCACGGAACACGTTCGAATCCTTCGTGGTTGGTCCGAACAATGAAATTGCGCATGCCGCCGCCCTTGCCGTGGCGCAGGCGCCCGCGCGCACGTACAACCCGCTGTTCATCTATGGCGGCGTCGGTCTTGGCAAGACCCATCTGATGCAGGCCATCGGCCAATACGTCTGGGCCAAGAAGAAAAACGTGAAGGTGATCTATGTCTCCAGTGAACTGTTCATCAACGAGTTCATCGATGCGATTCAGCATAGTAATCTGGTGAAATTCCGGAAGCGTTATCGCCAGGTCGATCTCCTCCTGATTGACGACATCCAGTTTCTCGGGGGCAAAGAGCGTTCCCAGGAAGAATTCTTTCACACATTCAATACGCTTTTCGATGGACATAAACAGATTGTTCTTTCCAGCGATCGGCCCGCTTCGGAGATTGCGAATCTGGAGCACCGCCTGGTCTCACGCTTTGAATGGGGACTCACTGCTGAGCTTCAACCGCCGGACATCGAGACCCGCTTGGCGATCTTGCGGAAAAAAGCGCGCGGCATGCAGATCAAATTGCGCGATGAAGTTTTTCAATTCCTCGCGAGTCGCATTCGGACAAACGTGCGCCGTCTGGAGGGCGCGCTCATGCGCGTGGCTTCGTTTGCGTCACTCAGCGGTAAGGAGCTGACCCAGGAGGTCGTGGAGCATTTGCTAAAAGATATTTTGCAGGAGGAAGGACGCCATTCCATCACAATCGAACAAATTCAGCGGCGCGTGGCCGAACATTTCGATGTGCGCATAGCCGATATGACAAGCAAGCGACGCCCGGCCAGCATCGCCTTTCCGCGGCAGGTGGCGATGTATCTCGCGCGCGAGCTCACCAAAGCGTCGTTGAATGAGATTGGCGACGCGTTCGGGGGACGCGACCACGGCACCGTATTGCATGCCTGCAAACTGGTAAAGAAACGGATGTCCGAACAAGACAACATCCGCCAGACGATATCCTTCATTGACAGTTCCCTTCAGCGTTGAACCTCAGGTGGTGCGTTTCCAGCTTGCGATTCCGGCTACCGCAGCTACAAATTCGCCGCTGGACGAATCCGCCGTGGTGGACTTGCCCCAACATTGGAGAGATTGCGGTTGCCGAATAAATGCCAAAGCTTTACATCTTAGACCGTCATAATGAAATTTAGTGTAGCGAAAGAAAAACTGCTCGAAGGCCTGCAGCAGGTCCAAAACGTCGTTAGCACCCGCACTACTCTTCCTATTCTTTCCAATGTTCTGCTTCAGGCGCGGGGTGACGAAATCCATCTTACCACAACCGATCTTGATGTGGGTGTGCGCGGCAGTTGCGAAGCGGATGTGGAAAAAGAAGGCGCGACCACACTGCCTGCCCGCCGTCTTTTCAACATCGTCCGCGAACTACCTTCGAGCGAAATTCAGGTCGATGTTAATGGAAAGAATGCCGCTTCCATCCGGAGCGGACAAAGTTTCTTTAAGATTCTCGGGCTGCCCGAAGAAGAATTCCCGCCGCTGCCGAAATTCGAGGACGCGAAGGTTGTCACGATTCGTGAGAAAGATTTGCGCGACGGCCTGCGCAAGACTTCTTATGCGATATCGACGGACGAGACTCGCTACGTTCTCAACGGCGTTCTTTTTAGTTTCAAGGACAACAAGCTGACGCTTGTGGCCACGGATGGACGCCGGCTCGCGATGGTCGAAATCGAGCTGGAATTCCCACGCAGCCACGAAGCGGATCTTATTGTCCCGACGAAAGCGGTGACAGAATTGCAACGCCTGCTTACCGACGATGGCGAAATCAAGGTCAGCATGGGCAGTGGGCAGATCGCGTTTGATCTCAACAAAACGCTGCTCGTCTCGAAATTGATCGAAGGCAATTATCCAAACTATCGCCAGGTCATTCCATCCGAAGCAAAAGAGCGAATAAAACTCGAGCGCGAAACATTTCTAAATTCGCTGCGACGCGTTTCGCTTCTGGCCAGCGATAAGTCGCACTCGGTTAAACTGAATTTCAGCAAGAACAACATCGACATTACTGCCACGACGCCGGAAGTCGGCGAAGCAAAGGAATCGCTAGCAGTTGCCTACAAGGGTCGCGATTTTTCCATTGCGTTTAATCCGGAATTCCTCATGGCGCCCTTGCGCGCGCTGGCCGAGGATGAAGTCTTTCTCGATCTGATCGACGAGATGAGTCCGGGTGTTTTGAAAATTCAGACGCCGTTTCTCTACGTCCTGATGCCAATGCGCATCAGCTCCTAGGCAAGAGCGAGTTAAGTCAGGTTCAGCTCTCGTAGCCACGGCCCTGCGGGCCGTCTATTGGTGTGAAAACAAGTCTGAGCTAGACCAGCCACAGGCCGGTGGCTACAACTTTTGCGCTTCCCTCTATGTCACAAAACCCGCCGTTGCGGCATGGCGGATTGTACCATCATCAGTTCGGTCACGTTCTCCGGCGTGAGTAAACCGACCAGGCGCTTCATCCGATCCAGCACGGGCACTGCCGGGCAATTGCACTCTTGCATGATACGGAACGCGTCTTCGAAACGCGTTCCAGTGGTCACCGTAGGAATGTCCCGCCGCATCACATTGCCGACGCGAAGTGCGGGATCGTTCTTGCGCAACGCACCGATCAGATCTTGACGCGTCAATAAGCCGGCGACGTTGCCCGTGTCATCAACGACTGGAAAATCGTGTTGCGAAGTCGCAAGCAATGCGTCCACCGCTTCCTGCAAACTGGCGTCTTCCGAAAGCGTCCGAAACTCCCGCACCATCGCGCTGGAGACCGGGAACCGGCGCGAGACATCTTTCATTTGCGCCAGGGCCGCTTCTTGGGACGCGCCGATATAGACGAAAAGCGCGATGAACAGCAGGAACGGGTTCCAGACCAACCCGATGAAGCCAAAGACGAAGGCAAAACCCTGACCGACATTCGCGGCGACTTGTGTAGCGCGCGCGTAGCTCATCCGCGTTGCGAGGAGCGCACGCAACACACGGCCACCATCCATTGGAAATGCTGGCAGCAAATTAAAAAGAACGAGCATGATGTTAATTGTCATCAACTGCGCGACGAGCCCGCCGCCTTCGACGGTCGAAGGATTGAGCAACGCTTGCGATCCCCCTGCCACAAACAAACCGAGAGCGATGACCACATTCACCAAGGGCCCAGCGACTGCGATGATTAATTCCTGAACCGGTTCCTCCGGCATTCGTTCAAGGCGCGCCACGCCGCCGATCGGCAGCAATGTAATGTCGGGCGTATTGATCCCAAACGCCTTCGCAGCGAAAGCGTGCCCGAATTCGTGCAACACCACGCAAAGAAAAAGAAGCAAAACAAATATCACTCGGCTCGCCGCCACCGCGGAACCGCTTTGGGCGTAATAGCCGAAAGCCAGCCAGGCAATCAGCAGTAGGAACGTAATGTGAATCCGCAATTGAATGCCCGCGATGCGAAAGATTGGAAGAGACCAGCTCATCTACGTCAATTTCGTCTGCGATTCGATCACGCGCCAGTGGCGTTTAGGCGACATAGACATCCCAGTGATAGATGTGATCAGTGAAATGTCATGGAAATCTTTGATGTCGCAATTATCGGGGCCGGCCCGGCCGGATCGAGTTGTGCAGCGTTTTGCGCCATGGCTGGTTTGAAGACACTTGTTCTCGAGCGAGCAAGGTTCCCACGAGAAAAAGTCTGCGGCGATTGTTTGAATCCATTGTGCTGGCCCGTGCTTGAGCGCCTCGGTCTGGCGCAACGGGTTTGGGACTTGCCGCATTCCAAACTGACTTCAGTCGACTTCATCGCCATCAACGGTCGCAAAGTCAGTGTCGATCTTCCAACCGGAAACGATCGCGAGTTGTCAATAAAGCGCAGCCTTTTCGATGATCTCCTGTTGAAGCGCGCTTGCGAACTCGGGGCGCATGTTCGCGAGGGAACAACCGTCACCGCATTGATACACGATCAGGATTGGAAAATCGAAACCGCCACCGGAGAGAGTTTTCGCGTCCGGATCTTAATTGGCGCAGACGGACGAAATTCCACCGTTGCGCGCCTGCGCAATTTGCTGCCACGTCCTGCGCGCGAACGTGTCGCGTTGCAAGCGCACATTCCACTTCCGCTAAATTTTGGCGAGCGCGTCGTCCTGCAATTTCTTCGAGAAGGTTACTCCGGTCAGGCTCCCGTAAACGAAGACGAGCTTAATCTTTGCCTTGTGGGCAAGCCATCCACCATTTCCAGACTGCGGCAATGGGCACAACGTTATTTCGAAATCCCCGCCAATCAACGCTGGCGCACCATCACACCGCTCACGCGTTCGCCAGTACCCTGTGCGCACGAAAATCTCCTTTTTATCGGCGATGCTGCCCGCGTCGTGGAACCGTTCACCGGCGAAGGCATATATTACGCGCTTCGCTCAGGAGAACTCGCAGCACCTACGATTGCGAAAATCATTAGCGGCAAAGATCGACAGTTAGCGCTGCGCGAATTCGGTCGCGCGTCTGCCGAAATTTATCGCGGAAGACTTTGGATCAATCGACTGGCGCGAGCGGCCGTTCTATCACCTCGGCTCGCATCATTTTTGATTCACGTTGGGCGAGTTGAACCCATTTTTCGTTCGCTCACCAAAAAGATTGCCACACCGAAGTTGTAGCCACGGCCCTGTGGGACGTCTGAGACGGATGTGCCACAGGCACGTGGCTAGAGCGATTGCCGAGCTGCTTTGACCGTGTTGGACATCAGCATCGCAATGGTCATTGGCCCAACGCCGCCCGGCACCGGAGTGATCGCGCCGGCTTTTCTTGATACTTCGTCAAATGCGACGTCACCCACCAGGCGATAACCACGATCACTCGCCGCGTCGTCCACGCGATTAATCCCAATATCAATTACGACTGCGCCTTCGCGCACGTGATCGGCTTTCACAAATCCCGCGCGACCAATTGCGGCAACGATAATGTCGGCCGTGCGGGTAATCTCCGCGAGATCGCGACTGCGCGAATGCACGACGGTGACCGTGGCGTTAGCGTTTGCATTTTTCTGCATCAGAAGCAAAGCCAGCGGCTTGCCCACGATCATGCTGCGGCCAAGAACCACGACATGGGCGCCGCTGATGTTGACCTTGCTTTCGATCAGCAAACGCTGCACGCCGAGCGGCGTGCAAGGGACAAAACCGTTGGGATCATCAAGGACAAGTTTTGCGACGTTGTCCGGATGAAATCCGTCCACGTCTTTGCGCGGATCGAGCGCGCGAACGATTGCCGCCTCGTCGATGTGCGCGGGCGGCGGCGATTGCACCAGAATCCCATGAATGCTGGGGTCGGCGTTCAATTCTTCGACGCGGCCGAGAAGCTCGGTCTGAGTCGTCGCTGCCGGTAATTCCAATTTCAGTGAGTGCAGTCCAAGCTCGCGACACATCTTGTCTTTCGAACGCACATAAGCGCGCGATGCTGGGTCGTCGCCTACGAGCACGACGGCAAGGCCCGGCGTGACGCCTTTTGCTTTTAGTTCGGCGATTTCGCGACGAAGATCGATATAGACTTTCTCCGCAATCGCGCGTCCATCGATAAGGTTGGGCATAGTCAGACAGGGCAAATCCTGCCTGCGAGTTCCGCCCGTGCAAGTGAGCATTGAGTTCGTGGCTTCAGCGCATTTCAACCAGCGCCATCATGGCATCCTGCAAGGCAAGACGTTCCGTTTCAAATTCCTCCGGTCTATTTGTCGCCCTGACGCGATGCGGCTGGTTAACCAGCACGCGTACTTTCGCGAATGGTCGCGGCACGATGAACCGGTCCCAACTTCCCAGCCGCCAGCAATGCGAATATTCCAGATTCATCGGCAGCACTGCGGCCCCTGATTTCTGCGCGAGAAAAATAATCCCGGACCCAAGTTCGTAAGCAGGGCCAAGCGGGCCGTCCGGAGTAATCACTACATCACGACCGGACGCCAACACTTCCGTAAGCTGACGGATTGCGCTCGCTCCCAGCCGCGAGCTCGAACCGCGAACCACATCGTAGCCAAAACGCTGGATTGCATCGGCGAGCAAATCGCCGTCACGGCTGGGGCTAATGAGCGCCGCACCCTGCCGATTTGGCAAAAACCGCCGCAAAACCAATGGAAAGATCAGTAATCGATTGTGCCACAGGGCGCCGATATAATTTTCTGTCACCGGTTTGCCGACGACCCCGGCTCGGTCATCGACTTCATAACGCAGCGTTCGTCCCCAGATCTGCAGCAACCAAAATCCGAACGCGATCAACCATCGCGCGAGCCAACCTTCGATCTTCAATTTTTCTTGCGTTTCGTCGAGATGCTTTTCTCTCCCCAACGATATGTGTGGGGGCTCGGCAACCCAATTTGGTCGAGGATACGCCAAACCACTGTGTCCACGACTGCGGTTACGGAGCCGGGACGGCTGTAGAACGAAGGAATCGCCGGCAGCACAATGGCCCCCGCCTCGAGCAACGTCACAATGTTCCGCGCATGAATTAAATTCCACGGTGTCTCCCGCGGGACGAGAATCAATTTCCGGCGTTCCTTCAAAAAAACATCGGCCGCCCGCAATAGCACGCTGTCGCTCGAACCGGAAGCGATTCGTCCCAGCGTCGCCATCGAACAAGGGACAATCACCATAGCGTCGAAGCGTGCCGAGCCGCTGACGAATGGGACGTTCATATCATTTTCAGAATGCTGCGCGACACTTGATGGGATCTTGAAATCATCGAGTTCCTGTTTCGCAACCTCACCTGCGCACGCGCTCATGATCAGATGAACGTCGTGCGCCGCACAATCAATCTGCGCGAGTAGCCTTTGCAGATAGATTGCTCCGCTTGCGCCGGTCGCGGCGATCACCAGTTTCATAATTACCTTTTCGTCATTCCGAGCGGAGCGAAGCGTAGTCGAGGAATCCCGTGAAGCAACCGATGGTAACGCTGCGGGATCCCTCGACTTCGCTCGGGATGACGGGAAAACAGAGCATCACAGCTTCGACAAATAATACGGCAGCATGTCGCGCCAGTAGTTCCAATCGTGGCCGCGCCATTTGCCGTCATCGAGCCAATGCTTGATGCCTTTGGAATTCAAAATTTCGGATAACCGATAGGATTCGTCGCGTGTGACGTCCCACTCGCCAGTGCCGATAATAATGCCCATGTGATTGCATTTCCATGGGTCGGGCATGCTCGGTAGATATTCATACGGGGTGTTGAAGTAGATGTTGTCGTCATGATAACCGTCGAAGAATGAGCTGATATCGAACGAGCCACTCAAGCTGATGAGATGACTGAAGGTGTCCGGATGACGAAAAGCGATGTTTGCTGCGTGATAGGCGCCCAGGGAGGCGCCACAAACCGCCACGCGATGCGTTAAGCATTCGCGACGCGCGAGATCGAACACATCACGCACGATTACGTTTTCGTACGCGTTGTGAGTCCGCATTCTGTCGGCCGGGTGGATCGATTTGTTGTAAAAGCTCTCCAGATCGATCGCGTCAGGGCAGTAAACCGTGACTTTGCCATTGTCGAAATACCAAGCGATGGAACCGACCAGCCCAAAATCCTTATTTTCGTAATATCGAGCAAACGAAGTTGGGAAAATAATCAGCGGCAGCCCGCGCTTTTCGCCGAAAACAAGCATTTCAAAATCGTGGCTTAGATAAGGCGTGTACCATTTAATATAACGTTCGTTCATAAAGTTGGGCGCGAGCATCTTGGTTGCGACCCGATGAAATCGCAAGCCTTTGGCTTGCACTACATTTCATCTTCGACGAAGCGTCTCGTTTTCGATGCCCAGACATACGCTTACTGGCAATATCAAACGACATCGCGCTTTTCACTCCAAGGTCTTGGGAAACCGGCGCGATGTGCTCGTCTATCTGCCGCCTGGTTATCGGCGTTTCTCGTCGAGACGTTACCCGGTTTTATATCTGCACGATGGCCAGAACGTTTTCGACGCCGCCACTTCCTTTGCCGGAGTGGAGTGGGGAGTCGATGAAAGCGCGCAGCGGTTGATCCATCAAAAACTGATTGAGCCGCTCATCATCGTGGCGGTAGCAAACATCGGTGAAGAACGAGTCCATGAATACGCACCGACGCCCGGTGTGATCGAACCGAAGGACCATCCCAGAAAACGCAGCCGCGGCCTGGCACACATTTACGGGAAGTTTTTGATCGAGGAACTGAAGCCGTTCATTGACAGAAAGTATCGAACGAAGCGGGAAGCAGAATTTACGGGGCTCGGTGGGTCATCGCTCGGCGGTTTAGCCACACTGGCGATGGGAATTTTCTATTCGGAGATATTCACCCGTTTAATCGTGATGTCGCCATCGATTTGGTGGGACGACTATGCAATTTTCAGGCTGGTGGGCATCCTCGGTGAAAAGCCATCGCTGAAAATCTGGCTCGATACCGGGACCGCAGAACCGAGCTGGGAACTAACGCGCGAATTACGCGATTGCTTAATCGAAAAAGGCTGGCAGCTCGATGTCGATCTGAGTTATCTCGAAGTCAAAGGCGCCGAGCACAGCGAAGCCGCCTGGGCAGCGCGCGTCGAACCAGCGCTGCGATTTTTGTTTCCGCCAGCAAAATAAAATTGTCACATCCCCGCAGTGGGAACCGGCGGCGGATTCGGCGGCAACGGTTCAGGAGGGGGCGTGGGAGTTGGCGGAGTCGGCTTGGGTGGTGATGGAATTTCTGGCATTGGTCGCTCTCTAAGGAATCGTCTCTACTGCAACCATTTGCCGTAAACTTGATAAACGCGAACAAAGCCCCCGACGAAATCCCAGTCTTTTTGATACGCGAAACTGCGAGTGCTCGGGGACCAGGTAAGCTCGCGCGGAGATTCGGGGTGATTGGGGTCGTAAACGAGATAACGTTCGATTCCATCATTCTGAGAGGCAGGTTTTCGCTCGTATACCAGGACTGCGTGATTGATGCTGAGACGAGGATAAGTTGTGAGAAAACCGGCGAATAACTCGCCGCGCGCCAAAGCTGCATCGAGATTGGCGTGGGTTTCTTTGTAGTAATTAGAGTCGTGCTCGAAAAGCATCCGATAATTTCCGATCCGAAAGTAAGTCGGCCAGCCAAGGCCAATATTTCTTCGCACAACTTCGCGACGCGCATCGCTCATTGCTCGCAAGTTCGCGAAGCCCGGAAAGACGACGCGCTGATTTATTGGCAATGGTTTTTCCCAAGCCGCCCGGCGGGTGACATTTCGAATGCGAGCGGCCAGGGCATTGTCGTCCAATGGAGGGGAATGCGGATCGAAGCGAGCGAACTTGTGAAACTGCATCGTCGTACGGCATAGAACAAAACAGCGGCGAGTGTACCTTTTCGGCTCTCCCTTCTCTCTTTGTCGCCGCAAAGAAGGATGACCTTCGCGATATTCGAAGACGGTTGCGTTGGCGAAGCCCACCGTATCGCGGTCGAGACGAAAATCCGACGCTGCCGCACTGCTTCGTAGAAGGACGAGAGCGACGAAAGCGCCGAGCTGCCAAAAACCTGCCGCTGTACGCGAATTGCCAGGAATCATGTCAAGAACGCGTCGATCCTTTTCACTGCAACGGCTTGTCGTAAGCTTGGTAAACACGAACGAATCCACCGATGAAGTCTATGTCTTTCTGATAAGCAAAGGCACGTTCGCGAGGCGACCATGTTAGCTCACGCGGCGCTTCGGCATGGTTTGGATCATAAACGAAATAACGTTCGAGTTCGTCTCCCGGGCGACTTCTTTTCCGGCCGTAAATGAGCACCGCGTGGTTTATACTCATTTTTGGATAGGTGGTAAGAAAAGCCACGAACGTGTCACCACGCGCGAGGGCGGCATCGAGGTTCTGGTGAGTTTTCTCCTGATATCCTTTACTCCCCAGGAAGACCATGCGGATATTGCTCGGCCGAAAATAACTCATGAAGCCGCTGCCGATATTGTCCTCGAAGACTTGAGTGCGGGCTTTGCTTATCTCACGTAGATTCGAGTAGCCTGGGAAGACGGTTCGTTGATTATCCGGCAATACTTCGAGCCAGGGCGCCCGGCGCGCGACAGCACGAATGCGCTGTGCGAGTTCCTGATCGTTTAATAGAACGCCGTGTGGATCGAAACGGGCGAATTTGCGAAACTGCATCGCCGTGCGGGTCATGACGAAGCAGCGGCGAGTATAGCTGTTGGCAGGATCAGTCGCTTCCGACTTCGGTCGGAAAAACGCGATCCCGTCCTGGTATTTCAGCACGGTGGCGTTTTCAAACGCGAAGGTGTCGCGATCGAAACGGAACTCTGCTGCCGCTGCGCTGCCACGCAGTAAGGCGACACCAGCAAGCGCACTGAGCCAAACAGCTACTAATTTACCCCAAGTCCCAAACATCACATCAAGGACGTGGCGAGGGGGTGACGATTTTGCCTTCGGAGTAGATACCCAGTCGGCGAAACTTTTGATATCGCGTCTCCAATAGTTCGTCGATTGGAATCTTAGAAATCTCTTGCAGCACTCGGCGCAGCGCTGTGCCAAGATTGGTAGCAATAGAATCATAGTCCCGATGCGCGCCGCCTTCTGGTTCAGAAATGACTTCGTCCACTACTTCCAGCTTCAATAAATCCTGTGCTGTCAGTTTAAGTGCTTCGGCCGCTTCAGCAGCGTGCCGACGGTCTCTCCACAAAATCGCGGAACACGCTTCGGGGCTGATTACGGAATAATAGGCGTTTTCCAGGATCAATACATGGTCTGCCACGCCAATGCCCAGCGCACCGCCGGATCCACCCTCGCCAATGATCGCAGCAATGATCGGCACGCGAAGCCTCATCATTTCGAAAAGATTTACGGCAATTGCTTCCGAAATGTGACGTTCCTCCGATCCGATCCCGGGAAAAGCGCCTGGCGTATCGATTAATGAGATGACGGGCACCCGAAATTTTTCCGCCAGTCGCATCAATCGCAGTGCTTTGCGATAACCTTCAGGATGCGCGCAGCCGAAATTGCGCATCACATTTTCTTTTGTGTTGCGACCCTTTTGGTGAGTAATGACGACGCAGCGCTGCGTGCCAAGTGTGGCCAGACCGCAAGGCATGGCTTTGTCATCGGCGAAACGGCGATCTCCATGCAGCTCAATCCAATTTGTAAAGCACCGTTCGATGTAGTCCATGGCGAACGGCCGCTGCGTATGCCGGGCGATTTGCACACGCTGCCAGGCAGTGAGATTGCCATAAATTTCCCGTCGCGTTTCACGAAGTTTTCCCTCAACGGCCTTAACGGCCGAATCAAGATCCACATCATGCGCGTCGGAGTGATTCTTTAAATCCTGCAAGCGCCGTTCCAGCTCAAAGATCGGTTTTTCAAAATCGAGCGGTTGCCAGTCCATGAGACGTCAAAAAGTTACAATGTTAAAAAGGTTACAACCTCGGGCAACTCCCACGGCCGCGTTATTCATTTCCGTTTTAACATCGTAACTCAGTCTGTAATCGTGACAGGGGTGCGGTTGTTTACAAGGCTGCCGAGTTCCTCAAGGTCAGAAGCCGCCAGGCCAAGACCCGCTGGCGGCGGCGGCTGATCGAGGTTGGGATGGGCAGAATCCGGTACCGAATACAAAGTGTAACCTGGCGCACCAGCCAATCGGATCCATCGGGTGCTGCTGAGGTACTCCTTGCTGCCGACGCCTACGCGTTTTCCGTCCTTCCAGGCCATGATTTCGGCAACCTTTGCCGAGATTTTCGCTGCTTGTTTGCCCGGTAACTTCGCTTCGCGAACATGATATTGCTTGAAAAACGCACCGTGATTCAGAAGCACAACCAGATTCGCCTTCCGTTGGATAACCATCGAGAAATCGGGATTCGAGATGAGCACATGGTCGCCAATGCGCAGCATGGTTCCGCTCATGTTATTCATTCGCATGATCATCTCAGGTGTCGTCTTAAGCTTCCGCGCAATCTTGGCCAGCACGTCTCCGGATTTCACAACGTATTCCGTCTTTTCCGGAGACGGATAACGCGATAGCAGAATCGCAACGTTTGTTTCCCCAAGGAGATCCTTCGCTTCTTCGAGATGTTTTCCGGTGGGATATTTTTGGATAAATGCGATGAGCGCATCGCGAGCTTCAGTCAGTTTCCCGTCCTGTCGCAGTTGGGCCGCCGCCTGAAATTCCGGAAGACCAATGTCCGGCACAGGCGCTGGCGTAACTTCCCCACGCTGCTCTTTTTTTACTGCGATTTCTTCTTTTACAAAGGTGTTGTAACCGAACCAGGCAGCGCCGCCGAAGATGATCAACGCCAGCAGCAAGACGAAAAGCCACTTCATAACTGGCAAAACACCCGGCCCAGGCCGGCAACTCCCAGCGTAACCGGAGAATCACGCTGAGTGAGGAAATACCAAGACAAACGAGGATCCATCACAACAGGAATCGTGTGCGAGGAATCGATCGCGCCACCGAAATCGGCTTCGCCTACGAAGCTCCGGTTTCAGATTCGCTCCCTGGGAAGAAGCGATGCCAGAGCCGTCCGATCGTGGGCTCTTCCCGGTTGCTCCAGGTAAAGTGGCAATCCTGGCAGTAGAACTCCTTGGGAATGATTTTGAGCGCGCAAAGCACGCCAACCAGCGCAGGAGTCATGAATTTTCGAGTCATCTGTGGATATTCGATATTCGAAGAGCTGCATTGCGGGCAACGGACAAGAGCTGCGGAGATATCGGGATCGGTTGCCTCCCATTCGACCATGAGACTTTGGGCCTTCTCGAAATCGGTGTCTTCTACCATTACTTTCGCATTTGCCTGCGGGCGCGACATGAACCCGACCTGCTGCAACGGCGCTTCATTGTGAACATCGGCCCTCAACCCCGCATCCTGGAAGCGCCGTTTTAGCTGCCTCGCTTTGGCCGAATCGTTGAACGTAGCAATCGTCACCATAGATTTTGTCGCTTCCGCGGCATTAACATCGTTTGATCAAACATCAACTAATGGCCGAGCGCAAGATTTGGCGTCACACTCCCGGGGGAAACCATTTGTAGAGCATTAAATACACAAGCACGCCTGTGACCGAGACATAAAGCCAGATCGGGATCGTCCAACGCGCAATTCGCTTGTGGCGATTCCAACGGCGGCGAAAAACCTGAACAAGCGTGATAATCACCAGAGGTAGCGTCACAAAAGCAAGCAGAACATGCGAAGCCAGAATCGGAAAGTAAATAGCGGCAATCCACCCCGTGTATCCCGACGATTTTTCGCCTACGTTCGCGTGATAAATGATGTAGCCCGTCAGAAAACAAGTCGAGGAAACTACGGCAGTGATCATGCACGCCATGTGCCGCCGCCACGCGCCGTGCCGGATGAAGCACCAGCCCATTGAAATAAAGACTGTGCTCACCAAATTAAATGACGCGTTAAGAGCGGGAAGATCGGAGATTGAAATCACTTGAAGCGTTGAACCGTTAAGACGCTACATTGGCCTATCGCTTCAACGCTTCAACGATTTAACGATTAACGAACACCATGCCGCCCGTCCTCGAACCACCTCAGGTTCGGCCGCTCCACAGACGTCGGAAAGCAACCTGGGCGCACCGAATCGCCGTGGGCCTGGTGCGCCTGGTGATTCTCGCAGTAATTCTTGGCATTGGCGGTGGCGGCTATTACATGGCCAAGAGAGGATTTGGCCGTCAATGGCGCTACCGCGTAGTGGAGGAATTGCGCAAGCACGGAGTCGAAGCGACTATCGGGCGCCTGATCCTGGACCCGTTTCGTGGTCTTGTTGCAAAAAATGTACGGATTTTTGATTACAAAAATCGCGAGAACATTCTTGCCCTGATCAGCGAGGTCTCGCTGGACATCAATTACGCTGCGCTCATCCATCACGAACCCTTTCTCAACGC